>NZ_JBGOOO010000008.1:0-184970 GCF_041439695.1 Vibrio sp. FF266 | reverse complement strand
AGGTTCTGGCGCCGAGAGGTGTGAGAGTTCAAGTCTCTCCGACCGCACCATTATTGAATAGAACCCAGCTTTTTAGCTGGGTTTTGTTTTATCTGGAATATGTAAATCTGCAAGCCAAGTCACCAAGTATTCTCTCCTATAACCTCACTTTTACTACAATTTTATTAGACAATGTCTGCTCCATTTTCTAACTGAGTATGACTGCCTATGAAAACCCTCCCTTTAACGATCGGTTGCTACACAGATTCTCCAAGTAATAGCCAAGGTGTATATCAAACTCTGTTAGATCTAGAAACGGGAACGCTGTTGCCTTTAGAGCTTATAGCGGCCTGCACTAACCCCTCGTTTATTACCACGACAAAGTTGGGGGTCTACACAGCTTCTGAAGTTGACCAAAAGATGCAACCACAACTGATTCATATACCGAATTCTGATTCAACAATAGCGTCAAATACAGGGCCAATCTCAGGAGATCACCCTTGTCATATCACGATAGATCCCCACAATAAGTTTGCTATTACATCGCAATATTCATCAGGGACATTCGATATCTTTAGTTTAAGTATCAATGGCAATATCGATAAACGGCTCAAAATACTCAAAATGGTTGGTTCTGGACCTAATGCAGAAAGACAAACGGGCCCACATGCACATCAAAGCCTTTTCCTAAAGAACTCTCCGCAGTTTGTGACCGTCGATCTCGGAACCGATCGAATCAACTTCTATTGCTTTGACGAAGAGCAAGAAGAGTTCCTTGATGAACCAATGCAATCTATCAAAGTGCGTGCAGGGAATGGACCTCGTCATCTAACCTTTAACCAAGCTGAAGATAGAGCTTATGTGGTATGTGAGCTCTCTGAAACGATATTGATTTTGGAAAAGTCTTTAGGAGTGTGGAATATTGTGGAAGAAGTTGATGTACTTCCTAATATGGAAAAAGGAGAAGCGGCGGCTGCAATTAAGCTATCGCCAGATGAGCAATTCCTTTATGTGTCTTGCCGACATCAATCCAGAATCAGTTGTTTTAGAATAGACTCCGTCACTCAAAAGCTCATTTTTATGGATAGTTACGATGTTGAAGGTAAGTTCCCTCGCGACTTTCATATCACTAATGACGGGCAATGGCTTATCGCCGCAAACCAGCACTCCAACAACCTCACATCATTCAAACGAGATATTGAAGATGGCTCCCTCACCTATACTGGATGCTCTTTAGCCATCGATGCACCTGTGTGTGTAACGCAATAGTATTAAGATACTAAGCACTAAGCACTAAGCACTATCACGAAATCAAAAAAGGAGAGCCTCAGCTCTCCTTCTTTTTATAACTCAATAATTTGGACTAACCAATCACAACCCTAAAGCGTATTTAAGTACCTGTGATTTAATCGGCCCTGAGTTTTCTGCTAGCTTTAGTGCAGCATTACGCACAAACTTAAGTGGGCCAATGTCATTGCTAAACGTTTTGTAGAAAAAGTCCATGCCACTTTGCATCATTAGATTGTCACCTCTTCTGATCACTTCATAGCGTCTCGCCACAGATTGATTCAATTCACCTTTCCCTTGGGTGATATCCAATAGTGCTGCCACATCTTTAAAACCCAAGTTAACACCCTGCCCTGCTAGAGGGTTAATCGTATGTGCAGAGTCCCCGACTAAAATACAGTTATTCTTTGAGTATGATTGAGCATGACGTCGTGTCAGAGGAAAAGAACCCGAGTTCAAAACTTTGATATCACCTAACTCTTTAGGAAAGTGAGTAAGTACTTCATTACGTAGTTTTTCAGGGGGCATTGCTGACAGTTGCTTAATACGCAGTGGAGAATCATACCAAACTAACGAGCCCTGCCCGACTTCTTGATCGTCAGAGATTAGAGAACACAAAGGCAAAAATGAACGAGGACCACTTGGTAAAAATTGCTGCCAAGTAATATCTTGCTGAGGCTGTTCTGTTTCTACGTTGATAAGCATGCAGTGCTGTCGGTAATCCCAAGCCGTAATACCAATCCCTGCTTGCTGACGGACGGCTGAATTTGCGCCATCAGCGCCAACCACCCACTTCGCTGACAACTGAGTACCCGACTGAAGCTTGACTATATTGGTTTCACCAAACTCAATCTCATCGAGCTTTTCTGGACATAACAGTTCGAGATTGTTGTAGGCATCAAACTGAGCCCATAAACCCAATTGGATTAATCGATTCTCAACGATGTAACCTAAACGAGGTAAATCAAGAGATGCAGCATCAAACCGAGTACGACACTCTGGGTGTTCCCAAGTTTCCAATCGCTTGTAAGAACAGACGCGCATCGCTGCAATACTTTGCCATGCACCAAGATCTTCAAGCAAATCGACCGATGCTTGAGAAATCGCTGACACACGAATGTCCATCGCTTGCGACTCATCAAAAGCTTGTGGGGCAAAACCTTCGATCACCGCAACACTCAGACCTTGCTTTGCAAAACCGATTGCTGTTGCTGCACCAACCATGCCACCACCGACTACTACAATATCGTAACTGTTCATATTTTGTACTTATCAGTTTGATTCTTTGACTGTTTTTGATTGTACTTTTTCATAACTAACTTGTAACCAAAAACCTTATTCGAAAAAAGGGTTATCCCTTATGGCATATGGCGTTAACGATAATAAAAACCACTACATAAGAGATTTGTTCAGACTACTAGTCAGTCGGTTTTGAAACCAGTACAATACGCCGCTTGCCGCTAGAGCCTGTCATAAAATTGAATACCGAATTATGACGAACGGAGCTAGCGGATGAATAATGGGCGATTTGCTCCCTTAAATTAAACTAACGATCGAGCGAACATATAATGAGTAAGAAACTGCTAATTAAAACTTGGGGCTGTCAGATGAATGAATATGATTCATCAAAAATGGCCGACCTGCTTAACGCTGCAAATGGCTATGAGCTAACTGAAGTACCTGAGGAAGCAGACGTACTACTATTGAATACTTGTTCTATCCGCGAAAAAGCGCAAGAAAAAGTATTCCACCAGCTTGGTCGTTGGAAAACGCTTAAAGATAAAAAAGAAGGTGTGGTGATCGGTGTGGGTGGCTGCGTAGCGACTCAAGAAGGTGATCACATTCGTCAACGTGCACCATACGTAGACGTTATCTTTGGCCCACAAACATTGCACCGTTTGCCAGAGATGATTAAGTCATCACTGTCTAACGAAAAGCCAGTAATGGACATCTCTTTCCCAGAGATCGAAAAGTTCGATAACCTGCCCGAGCCAAAAGCTGAAGGCGCGACGGCGTTCGTTTCTATCATGGAAGGTTGTTCTAAATACTGTACTTACTGCGTTGTACCATACACACGTGGTGAAGAAGTTAGCCGTCCAATGGATGATGTACTTTTCGAAGTTGCTCAACTTGCAGAGCAAGGCGTACGTGAAGTTAACCTGCTAGGTCAAAACGTAAACGCATACCGCGGTCCAACTCACGAAGGTGATATCTGTTCATTCGCAGAACTGCTTCGTCTTGTTGCTTCTATCGACGGTATCGACCGTATTCGTTTCACAACAAGCCACCCGCTTGAGTTTGGTGACGACATCATTGAAGTTTACAAAGATACACCAGAACTAGTGAGCTTCCTTCACCTACCAGTACAAAGTGGTAGTGACCGTATTCTTACGATGATGAAGCGTCCGCATACGGCTATCGAGTACAAATCTATTATCCGTAAACTGCGTAAAGCTCGTCCTGACATTCAAATCAGCTCTGACTTTATTGTTGGTTTCCCTGGTGAGTCTAAGCAAGACTTCCAAGATACAATGAAGCTAATTAAAGAAGTTGATTTCGATATGAGCTTCAGCTTTGTTTTCTCTCCACGTCCAGGTACGCCAGCGGCAGATTACCCATGTGATGTACCAGCACAAGAGAAGAAAGATCGTCTGTACGAACTGCAGCAAACGGTAAACACACAAGCTATGCGTTTCTCTCGTCTAATGTTAGGCACAGAGCAACGTATCCTTGTTGAAGGTCCATCAAGAAAGAACCTAATGGAACTTCGCGGCCGTACAGAAAACAGCCGTGTTGTGAACTTCGAAGGTTCTGCAGACCTAATCGGCCAGTTCGTAGATGTGAAGATCACTGAGGTTTACACCAACTCACTACGTGGTGAGCTAGTTCGCACAGAAAAAGACATGGGTCTACGCGTTGTTATGACTCCAGCAGAAATGATGGAAAAAACTAAACGTGAAGACGAGCTAGGTGTAGCAACATTTACGCCATAGGCAATACAACTGTTTGAGCACAAAGCGCAAACACAAAGCTTGAAATTACCTAACTAAGTGACCATCTTAGAAATAGGGATATCACCATCAGAAGCCCGGTCTAAATCGGGCTTTTTGCTCTTTGTTTTATTTAAGAGTGAGTGGCACAAAATGAGAGGCTAATTTGAGCAATAAAATCGTTACCTTAGAGATAAATCTAGAGCCAGCAGACAACAAGCGCTTGGCAAGTTTATGCGGACCATTTGACGACAACATCAAGCATCTTGAGCGTCGTCTGGGCGTTGAGATTAATTACCGTAGCAACTTTTTCACCATTGTCGGTAAGCCTCACACTACAGCCGCAGCTTTAGACATCATCAAACACCTCTATGTTGAAACGGCTCCAGTTAAAGGCAACATAATCGATATCGAACCAGAGCAAATACATCTGGCGATCACCGAATCTGGCATTTTGGATCAACACGTCGAGTCTGAAATTGACTACGGCAAAGAAGTGACCATTAAAACTAAAAAAGGCGTTATCAAACCTCGAACGCCAAACCAAGCTCAATACTTGATGAACATGGTGACTCATGACATCACCTTTGGTATTGGGCCAGCAGGTACAGGTAAAACCTACTTGGCAGTCGCAGCAGCGGTAGATGCTCTTGAACGCCAAGAGGTTCGCCGAATCCTACTGACTCGTCCTGCTGTTGAAGCCGGTGAGAAGCTTGGTTTCCTACCGGGTGATTTAAGCCAGAAAGTAGACCCATATTTGCGTCCACTTTACGATGCGCTGTTTGAGATGCTTGGCTTTGAGCGAGTTGAGAAGCTGATTGAACGTAACGTAATTGAAGTTGCGCCACTGGCTTACATGCGTGGTCGTACATTGAATGATGCGTTTATCATTCTTGATGAGAGCCAAAACACCACGGTAGAACAGATGAAGATGTTCTTAACCCGTATCGGTTTTAACTCACGCGCTGTGATCACTGGTGATATTACGCAAATCGATTTACCTCGTGGTGCAAAATCAGGCTTACGCCATGCGACTGAAGTGCTCAATGAAGTCGACGACATTAGCTTCAACTTCTTTATGTCTGAAGACGTCGTTCGTCACCCTGTGGTAGCCCGTATCGTCAACGCGTACGAGAAGTGGGAAGCAAAAGACCAGAAAGAGCGCAAAGAGTTTGAAAAGCGTAAACGTGAAGAGCGCGAAGCCAAACTTCTTGAGGCTCAGCAGGCAGTTACGACACAATTAGCAACACAAAATAGTTCTGTAATTGCAGAACAAGGTGATAAATAGATGTCTATTGAACTAGACCTACAATTAGCGGTCGAAAATGAGCAAGGTCTTCCAACTGAGCTAGATATTCAGCTTTGGTTGGACAAGACCATTCCTCAGTTTCAAGAGAATGCTGAGTTGACGGTTCGTATCGTTGATACGCAAGAAAGCCACCAGCTCAATCATGAATATCGTGGCAAAGACAAGCCAACTAACGTGTTGTCTTTTCCATTCGAGGCTCCTCCAGGGATCGAGTTAGATCTACTGGGCGACCTCATTATCTGCCGCCAAGTTGTCGAAAAAGAAGCAGAAGAACAAAGTAAGCCTCTGCTAGCACACTGGGCTCATATGGTTGTACATGGCAGTCTGCATCTGCTAGGTTATGATCATATCGAAGATGATGAAGCTGAAGAGATGGAGTCACTCGAGACAGAAATCATGCAATCTATGGGGTTTGAAGACCCTTACATTCTAGAAAAGTAAATTGATTCTAGTAAAGTAGATTGCAGAGAAACAATAACTCATCGAACCTGTGATTTTCGCAGAAATCTGAGTTGTAACGTGTGCTATCACACTTCTGATAGCGTTATTTTTTGAGAAATCATGAACGAAGGTAACCCCCCCACTTCTGAGGGAAGTAAAAAATCTGAAGGTCCGAGTAGAAAGTCCTTCTTTGAACGCCTAGGCCAACTATTTCAAGGTGAAGTAAAAGATCGCCAAGAGCTCGTAGATGTAATCCGCGACTCAGAAATTAATGACCTAATTGACCACGACACACGCGACATGCTCGAGGGTGTTATGGAAATTTCAGAGATGCGAGTACGCGATATCATGCTGCCTCGCTCTCAAATGGTTACAGTTGAACGCACCGATGATCTAGATACATTGATTGCGCTCATTACTGATGCTCAACACTCTCGCTACCCAGTGATCAGTGAAGATAAAGACCATGTTGAAGGCATTCTATTAGCGAAGGACCTACTTAAGTATTTGGGTTCAGAAAGTGCCCCATTTGATATCGAACAAGTGATTCGCCCTGTCGTGGTTGTTCCTGAAAGTAAGCGAGTTGATCGCCTGCTTAAGGAGTTCCAAGAAGAGCGTTACCACATGTCTATCGTTGTCGATGAGTTTGGCGGAGTTTCTGGCCTGGTAACCATTGAAGATATCCTCGAAGAAATCGTTGGTGAAATTGAAGACGAGTTCGACGATGAAGAAGAGCTAGATATTCGTAAGCTGAGTAAGCATACCTTCTCTGTAAAAGCTTTAACCACTATTGAAGAGTTCAACGATACGTTTAACACTGCCTTTAGTGACGATGAAGTGGATACGGTAGGCGGCATGGTTATGACAGCACTCGGTCACCTGCCGGTTCGTGGCGAAATTGTAGAAATCGAAAACTACCATTTCAAAATAACATCAGCAGATAACCGTCGTGTGATTCAGCTACAGGTAACCATTCCTGACGAACAGCCTCTTCCGACTATCGAAGAATAACAACTTCTCTCTAAAGAGATGACAGAAATTAGATGACTAAGACATTTATTCATCGCCTATTACGGCCGCTTGCGGCCGTTTTTGTTGGCGCTATAACCACCCTTTCATTCGCTCCATACTCTATATGGCCTCTTGCTATTCTCAGCCCAGCTTTGTTGCTGTTACTGATCCACAACCGCTCTCCTAAGAGTGCGCTTTGGATTGGCTACGCATGGGGTTTAGGTCAATTCACGACAGGTATCAGCTGGGTATACGTCAGCATTGATGGTTTTGGCGGCATGCCACTGGCTGCCAACCTATTTTTGATGGCATTGCTTGTTGGCTACCTAGCCGTTTATTCGGGTCTATTTACCTGGAGCTTGAACAAGTTCTTCCCTGCTAATAACCTAAGCCGCTTTTTCCTTGCAGCTCCTGCATTGTGGTTAATCAGTGATTGGCTACGTGGCTGGGTAATGACGGGCTTCCCTTGGCTTTGGTTAGGCTACAGCCAAATCGATTCGCCACTAGGTTCATTTGCACCGATTGGCGGCGTCGAGTTAGTAACTCTAGCGATCATTGTTTCAGCCTCTGCATTCGCTTATGCGATTGTTAACAGGGCCTGGAGTATCGCTATCATTCCTGCCGTCGTATTTAGCACCGGTTTTGGTATTCGCAACATCGATTGGGTCACGCCGAACCCGGAAAAAACTACGTCAGTCGTCTTAATACAAGGCAACGTCGATCAAGACAGCAAATGGCTGCCGAGTCATCGCTGGCCAACCATGATGAAGTACACCGACCTAAGCAGAGAAAACTGGGATGCCGATATCATCATCTGGCCTGAAGCGGCTATTCCAGCATTCGAAGTTGAGATTCCATCTTTCCTACGCAACATAGACAGTGCAGCCAAGATGAACAACAGCTCGATCATCACTGGCGTGCTGAATCAATCTGAAGATAAGAAGTACTACAACAGTGTTCTTTCACTTGGTGTGAATCCATATGGTGAGTACAGCTACGATCCAGACGAGCGCTATCATAAACACCATTTGTTACCGTTTGGTGAGTTTGTTCCGTTTGAAGATATCTTGCGCCCATTAGCACCGTTCTTTAACTTGCCAATGTCATCATTTAGCCGTGGCGACTTTGTTCAACCAAACATCGTAGCAAATGGTCGTCATCTAGCGCCTGCGTTGTGTTATGAGATCATATTTAATGATCAAGTTAGACAAAACGTAACAGATGAAACTGACTTTATTCTAACGCTCTCTAACGATGCGTGGTTTGGTCGTTCGATTGGGCCATTGCAACATATGGAAATTGCACAGATGCGTGCTCTAGAGCTTGGTAAGCCGCTTATTCGCTCTACCAACAATGGTGTGACGGCTGTTACCGATTATAAAGGCAACATCATCAAACAAGTGCCTCAGTTTGAAACGGCCGTATTAAAAGCTGAACTCATTTCAACGGATGGTCAAACGCCTTATCACACAGTTGGTACTTGGCCACTGTACATCTGGGCGTTGCTCAGTTTGGTGATGGGTTGGGTAATTAGAAAGCCAAAGAGCTAGATTCGAAGAAAAATGATTAGAGGGTTGACTGATTGAGTCAACCCTTTTTTATTGCCGCAGTTTGAAGTTAATTACATGTTTACGGTTTAAGGGCTTTACGACTAAACCCTTTAGAACCACATTTAATGCATGGAATGATATTGGTTGGGTGGTTATATTCGGTTTGATGACCACACTCGTCACATACCAAAGTACCTAACCCAATGACTTCACCCGCTTGATATAGGCCCTGATGCTCTAAATCTTGGAACAGTTCAACCCATTCCACCTTAGTTCGATCAGTGATGTCCAACAGCCCTTGCCAAATAGAGTCTGCAATCATCAAATAAAACGGACCACTTTTGCTCTCTTCATAGCTTTCGGAAAACTCTTTTAAATCCGATTTTACGTAAGCGGAAATCAACGACAGCTCGTCTTTGGTCATGTCATTGGCTGCTTTCGCAAACTTACCTGACGTTTCGATTTTGTTGTTGAGCTCTTCAGGACTATGCTTCAGCGTTTCGATGACCTCTTCAACCACTTCTTCATAGAGTGCTTTTTTCTTCGGCATAACAACCTCCTTAAGATAACCAACTTTTACGCGGGCAAACGGGTGCGTCACAATGCACTCCCGCTCACAAACAAATGCAATTCATACTCTTAAGTATAGTTGCCCTGCGAAATTCAGTGAAAATTACGCCATCTACTAGGCAGCAACTGCAAGTATGAAGGGTATAACTATTGTTGTACTAGGCTCCTTTAGGTATTCTATGACGATCTGTAAGATTCTGTTCTAACCGAACTCACAAATTCCAAGATAACCGGATACCATCGATGCAAGAACAATATAACCCGCAAGAGATTGAACAAAAGGTTCAACAACACTGGGATAACAGCGAGACTTTCGTTGTAAGTGAAGACCCAAACAAAGAAAAATTCTACTGTCTTTCTATGTTCCCTTACCCAAGTGGCCGACTGCACATGGGTCACGTGCGTAACTACACCATCGGTGATGTGGTATCTCGTTTCCAACGTCTACAAGGCAAAAACGTAATGCAGCCAATCGGTTGGGATGCATTCGGCCTACCAGCAGAAAACGCAGCTGTAAAAAACAACACAGCGCCTGCTCCGTGGACTTACGAAAACATCGAATACATGAAAAACCAGCTTAAGCTTTTAGGCTTTGGTTACGACTGGAAACGTGAATTCGCAACGTGTACTCCTGAGTACTACCGTTGGGAACAAGAGTTCTTCACGAAGCTTTACGAACAAGGCCTAGTTTACAAGAAGACATCTTCTGTTAACTGGTGTCCAAACGACCAAACGGTTCTTGCAAACGAGCAAGTAGAAGACGGTTGCTGCTGGCGTTGTGATACTCCGGTAGAACAAAAGAAAATCCCACAGTGGTTCATTAAAATCACTGAGTACGCTCAAGAGCTACTAGACGATCTAGACAACCTTGAAGGTTGGCCTGAAATGGTTAAGACCATGCAGCGCAACTGGATCGGCCGCTCTGAAGGTGTTGAACTATCTTTCGCTGTTAACGGTGAAGAAGCGCCATTAGAAGTGTACACAACACGTCCTGATACACTAATGGGTGTTTCTTACGTTGGTATCGCCGCAGGTCACCCTCTTGCAGAGAAAGCATCACAGAACAACCCTGAGCTTGCAGCATTCGTTGAAGAATGTCGTAACACCAAAGTGGCTGAAGCTGAACTCGCAACGATGGAAAAGAAAGGCATGGATACTGGCCTAACAGCTATCCACCCTCTTAACGGTCGTGTTGTTCCTGTTTACGTAGCTAACTTCGTTCTTATGGATTACGGCACAGGTGCTGTAATGGCGGTTCCTGCTCACGATCAACGTGACTACGAATTCGCAACTAAGTACGGCATCGATATCATCCCAGTAATCAAACCTGAAGACGGTTCTGAGCTAGATGTGTCTGAAGCGGCTTACACTGAGAAAGGCGTACTGTTCGATTCTGGTGAATTCGATGGTCTTGCGTTCCAAGAAGCATTCGATGCAATCGCTGCGAAACTGGAAACTGAAGGCAAAGGTAAGAAGACTGTAAACTTCCGTCTGCGTGACTGGGGTGTATCTCGTCAGCGTTACTGGGGTGCTCCAATCCCAATGGTAACCACTGAAGACGGTGAAGTTCACCCAGTACCAGCGGACCAGCTGCCAGTCATTCTTCCAGAAGACGTGGTAATGGATGGCGTTACTAGCCCAATCAAAGCTGACAAATCTTGGGCTGAAACAACATTCAATGGCGAACCTGCTCTTCGTGAGACTGATACGTTCGATACGTTCATGGAGTCTTCATGGTACTACGCACGTTACTGTTCACCACAAGCTGACGATATTCTAGATCCAGAGAAAGCAAACTACTGGTTGCCAGTTGACCAATACGTTGGTGGTATCGAGCACGCATGTATGCACCTGCTTTACTCTCGCTTCTTCCACAAGCTTCTTCGTGATGCGGGTTACGTGACATCTGATGAACCGTTCAAGCAACTTCTATGTCAAGGCATGGTTCTAGCTGACGCGTTCTACCACACGAACGAGAAAGGCACGAAGGAATGGATTGCTCCAACTGACGTGACTATCGACCGTGACGCGAAAGGTCGTATTGAAAAAGCAGTCGACAACCAAGGCCGCGACGTTGAACACTCAGGCATGATCAAAATGTCTAAGTCGAAAAACAACGGTATCGACCCACAAGAGATGGTAGACAAGTACGGTGCTGACACTGTACGTCTATTCATGATGTTTGCTTCTCCTGCAGACATGACACTTGAATGGCAAGAATCTGGCGTTGAAGGCGCAAACCGCTTCCTTAAGCGTGTTTGGAAACTGGTTCACGCTCACTCTTCTAAAGGTGCAGCTGAATCTGTTGATGCTTCTGCTTTGTCTGGTGACCAAAAAGCACTTCGTCGTGATATCCACAAGACTATCGCGAAAGTAACGGACGATATCGGCCGCCGCCAAACGTTCAACACAGCAATCGCTGCGATCATGGAATTGATGAACAAGCTAGCGAAAGCGCCTCAAGAGTCTGTACAAGATCGTGCAATTCTTGATGAAGCACTAAAAGCAGTTGTACGTATGCTTTACCCTATGACGCCACACATCTCTTACGAAATGTGGATTGCATTGGGTGAATCAAACGTAGACTCAGCAACATGGCCAACTTTCGATGAGAAAGCGCTAGTTGAAGACGAGAAGACTATCGTTGTAATGATCAACGGTAAGCTACGAGCAAAACTAACGGTTGCTGCTGACGCGACAGAAGAGCAAGTTCGTGAGCTTGGTCTAAATGATGAGAACGCTAAGAAGTTCCTAGATGGGTTAACTATCCGTAAAGTTATCTTCGTACCTGGTAAGCTTCTAAACATCGTTGCGAACTAATTTCGCTAACATTGTGCAATTGCTAAAGAATTAAAGAACTTAATTCATCAAAAGCAGTCTGTAGACAGGGTAGCTAATAACCCTGTCTACTTATTTAAGCGCTTTAGACTTGAGCCTAACAACTCTAACTAACTAAAGCTTTTTAATAAGTATTCTACCTTCATGAGAGCCATCAAATAATGCGCCTGAATTCACTATCTTCATTGAAAGTTACTATTGTTGTTCTAACCGTTAGCCTACTGAGCGCCTGTGGTTTTCACCTGCGCGGTGATTACTCTGTGCCAGAAGAACTCAACAAAATCTCTGTGACCAGTTACGACCAATACAGTACGTTTACACGTATGATGAAAAGCCAGCTGCGTATGAATGATGTAGAAATCGTGCCACCTGCTGAGAACACACCTAACCTGCACATCATTAGCGAAGGCGTCGGTGAGCGAACGCTGTCTCTTTATCAAGGTTCTCAAAAAACAGGTCCTCGAGCAGCTGAAAAAGAGCTAACGTTCAAAGCAAGATACCGCGTAACTATCCCGGATTTAGGCTCAAAGACATTCTCAACCAGCGTAACCCGCAGTTATCTAGATAACCCGTTAACTGCACTTGCGAAATCGGTTGAGCGTGACATGATAGAAGACGAAATGCGCAAACTTGCTACGAGCCAAATCCTTCGTCAAATGGCTCGATTAAAAGCTAACATTGCAGCTGATAGTATGAACCTAGAAAAGCTTGAACAGGTTCAAGTAAAAGAGCTTGAGAAACAATACAACATCAAAAACATTGAAATTGAAGACGTAGAGATCACTCCGACTTCAGAAGAAGAGTCAACGTTAAGTGAATCAGCAGAGCAATAGGTTTATTTAATGCGTATTTTTGCTGATCGTTTATCTGAGCAACTTGCTAAGCAGTTAAGCAACGTTTACCTAATTTTTGGTAACGAACCTTTACTACTGCAGGAAAGCCGAGAAGCGATTCAAAAGACAGCCAAAGAGCAAGGTTTCGAAGAACGCCACCGCTTTGCTATTGATAGCAGTCTCGACTGGAATCAAGTTTACGACTGCACTCAAGCATTGAGCCTATTCTCTAGTCGTCAGCTCATCGAACTTGAATTGCCAGAGTCCGGGGTCAATGCCGCAATAGCAAAAGAGCTGCTCGCAATTTCAGAGCATATTCATAGCGACATCTTGTTGATCTTGGTGGGTACCAAGCTCACTAAAGCTCAAGAAAGCGCTAAGTGGTTTAAAGCACTCTCGAATCAAGGCCACTGGATCAGCTGCCTAACCCCAGACGTTAGCCGATTACCTCAGTTTGTTCAAACACGCTGTCGTCAGTTCGGCTTATCACCGGATCCTGAAGCGATACAAATGTTGGCGCAATGGCATGAGGGTAATCTATTTGCGCTCACCCAAAGCCTAGAAAAACTGGCTCTCCAATACCCAGATGGAAAGCTCACATTAGTACGTTTAGAAGAATCGCTGAGTCGACACAACCACTTTACGCCATTCCATTGGAGTGATGCGTTATTAGCAGGCAAAGGCAATCGTGCACAGCGAATCCTGCGTCAGTTAGAAGCCGAAGGTGTCGAACCCGTTATCTTATTGCGCAGCATACAACGTGAGCTTGCTCTGCTATTACAAATGCAGCAACAAATGAAGCAGATGCCAATCGCGCAGGTATTTGAAAAGCACCGTGTCTGGCAATCCAAAAAAACTATTTATAACGCTGCGCTAACAAGAGTTTCGATATCTCAATTACACTCCCTGTTTGCGCTACTCACTCAAGTAGAATTAATGACAAAAACGCAATATGAACAGTCGCCTTGGCCACTAATTCATCAGTTAAGCGTAGAGTTTTGTACCCCTTCAGCTTCAATCCCATTTCACGCATAAAAGCGTGGTATATTCTAGGGTCAACAGACCCTAAAAAGCTAAACTCAGATTAAAGGAACACCCCGTGTTACGTGAAGAACTAAAAGATTTTCTTGCAGACAAAGCCGACGACATGAAAGCAGAATCGATTGTGACTATCGATGTAGAAGGCAAATCAAGTGTTACTGACTACATGATTGTTTGTACTGGTACATCTAAGCGCCATGTTGCCTCTATTGCACAGCATGTTGCTGATGAAGTGCGCAAGGCTGGCATGAATCCCCTTGGCATGGACGGCCAAAAAGAAGGTGAATGGGTTGTTCTAGATATGGGCACAAGCATGCTTCACGTTATGCAAGAAGAGCATCGTGAACTGTACCAACTAGAAAAACTTTGGGGCTAAGCTTTGAAGATCCAGTTAATCGCAGTTGGTACAAAAATGCCAAAGTGGGTTGAAGAAGGCTTTAAAGAATATAAACGCCGCTTCCCTCATGATATGCCATTAGAACTCATTGAAATCACTGCGGGAAAACGCGGTAAAAATGCCGATATTGCACGTATTCTTCAAAAAGAAGGCGAAGCAATGTTAGCTGCAGTTCCAAAAGGCAACCGCATTGTCACACTTGATATCCCAGGAAGAAAGTGGGATACGCCTCAACTCGCAGAGCAATTGGAAAGTTGGAAGCTGGATGGCCGTGACGTTTCTATCCTTATTGGCGGGCCTGAAGGATTAGCACCAGCATGTAAAGCGGCAGCAGACCAAAGCTGGTCTCTGTCAGCACTTACTCTCCCTCACCCATTAGTACGCGTTATCATGGCTGAAAGCTTGTATCGAGCTTGGAGCGTCACTGCTAACCACCCTTATCATCGAGAATAAGCGTTAATGTTACGTAAACGTAGCCAAATTCGTGATTACAAAGCAGAAGCACGACTATTTACTAGTCGTGCTTTTGTTGCGTTTGCAGGGATTATAGTGATGATGAGCTTACTGGTTGTGAACCTTTACAATATCCAAGTTAATCAATATCAGGACTATAAAACCCGCTCCAACGACAACCGCATCAAAGTTGTTCCAATCGCACCCAACCGTGGTTTAATTTACGACCGCAACGGTGTACTTCTTGCAGAAAACCGGCCCGTTTTTAATCTGGAGATCACCCCAGAAAAAGTCAAAAACATGGAAGATACGCTTGTTCGTTTACAAGCGTTAATTGACATACCACCGGAGCGTATCGAACGTTTTAATCGTGATCGTCGTAATTCACGTCGCTTCAAATCAGTACCGATTCTAAATCAGCTCACCGAAGAACAAGTGGCGGTCTTTTCTGTAAATCAACATAAGTTCCCAGGCGTTGAAGTGACAGGTACGCTAAAACGTTTCTACCCTTATGGTGATGTTCTCACCCACGTAATTGGCTATGTCTCGCGAATCAACGATCGCGACATGCAGCGCTTGGTTCGTGAAGAGAAAGACGCCAATTACCAAGCCACCCGCGATATCGGTAAACTCGGCATTGAGCGCTATTACGAAGACATGCTACACGGCACCGCTGGCTATCAAGAAGTCGAAGTAAACAGCCGTGGACGAGTGATCCGCACTCTTAAATTTGTGCCTTCGGCTCCGGGCAAAGATATCGTGCTCAACTTAGATATCAAACTTCAGCTATACGTGCATAAACTGCTTGATGGACGTCGTGGTTCAGCAGTGGTTCTCGACCCGAAAGACAATGGCGTATTAGCCATGGTTTCCAGCCCAAGCTACGACCCAAATGCCTTTGTGCATGGTATTTCTTCGAAAGGTTATAATGCTCTGCTTCAAGACAAAGACCGACCTTTAGTTAACCGCGCAACGCTAGGAATTTATCCGCCGGCATCGACGATCAAACCCTTCATTGCCGTCGCAGCTCTGCAAGAAGGTGTGATTACACCCAACACAACGCGTAATGACCCGGGCTATTGGAAGATTCCAAACTCGAAAACGAAGCCGTTCCGCGACTGGTTACGTTGGGGACACGGTGTCGTTGACATAGAGAAAGCCATTGAAGAATCGGTTGATACCTTCTTCTACCAAATCTCATTTGATTTAGGCATCGATCGCTTATCTAAATGGATGATGTTATTCGGTTTTGGTGATTACACTGGCATCGACATTTACGAAGAAAGCAAAGCGAATATGCCCACTCGCGAATGGAAAATGGCCAGACACCGTGTACCTTGGTATCAAGGTGACACCATCCCTGTCGGTATTGGCCAGGGCTACTGGACAGCAACACCAATGCAGATTGCAAAAGCGACTTCAGTATTGGTCAATGAAGGAGAGGTAACCGCTCCCCATTTACTACGCGCGACAATTGAGAACGGTCAACCGTTCGATGAACAAACGATATCTGAAATCGAAACGTACCCTCCGGTAACTGGTGTTAAGCAGAGATACTGGGATATCGCGCAAGAAGGCATGAGATTGGTAAACCACGGAAAGAAAGGCACAGCAAGACGCTCATTCCAAAAAATGTCTTATCAAACTGCTGGTAAATCAGGTACTGCACAAGTCTTCGGTCTAAAAGAAGATGAAGAATACAACGCAGATGAAATCGCAGAACATTTACGCGATCATGCCCTCTTCACCGGTTATGCGCCTTTTGAAGATCCTGAAGCGGTCGTAACTATCGTTTTGGAGAATGCCGGTGGTGGGTCATCAAATGGTGGCCCAGTTGTAAGAAGAATTTTAGACCATATTATTCTTGCAGAAGATTATGAAAGTGAGCCCATAAAATAATGAAACTTGATCCTTCAACTGGACGAAATAGAGCCCTATTTGAACGGCTGCATATCGACCTGCCGCTATTACTTGGCATTCTGGTTTTAATGGGCTTTGCCCTATTGATCATGTACAGCGCAAGCGGACAAAGCCTTGCGATGATGGATCGCCAAGCGATGCGTATGGTGCTGTCTTTAGGTGTGATGATCTTTTTAGCGCAAATCTCGCCTCGTACTTATGAGACCTTGGCTCCACTACTGTTTGCGGGCGGCGTTATTCTACTACTCGGAGTGTTGTTCTTTGGCGAGGCCTCTAAAGGTGCACAGCGCTGGTTAAACTTCGGCTTTATTCGATTCCAACCCTCTGAACTATTGAAGCTTGCAGTACCTTTGATGCTGGCTCGATTTATTGGTAAGCGCTCACTGCCACCCACTTTCCAAACCTTAGCTATCTCATTAGTGATGGTGTTTGTACCTACAATCCTTATCGCTAAACAGCCAGATCTAGGCACATCGATACTCATCGCAGCATCCGGTATCTTCGTGATATTCCTGGCAGGTATTAGTTGGAAGATCATTGCTAGTGCCGCGATTGCACTGGGTGGGTTTATTCCAATCTTATGGTTCTTCTTGATGCGTGAATATCAAAAAGTTCGTGTAAGAACCCTTTTTGACCCTGAATCAGATCCATTAGGTGCAGGCTATCACATCATCCAAAGTAAGATTGCAATTGGCTCTGGTGGTATATCAGGAAAAGGTTGGCTGCAAGGTACCCAATCTCAACTAGAGTTCATTCCAGAGCGCCATACCGACTTTATTTTTGCGGTCATCGCCGAAGAGTGGGGCATGATTGGTATTTTGTTTTTGCTCGCTATCTACCTGTTCATTATTGGCCGTGGCCTAGTGCTTGCTAGCCAAGCTCAAACAGCATTTGGTCGAATGATGGGCGGCAGTATCGTACTGAGTTTCTTCGTCTATATTTTCGTAAACATTGGTATGGTAAGCGGCATTCTACCTGTGGTGGGTGTCCCTCTACCTCTGGTCAGCTATGGCGGTACCTCTATGGTTACCCTTATGGCCGGTTTCGGTATTTTAATGTCAATCCATACACACAGAAAAGCATTCTCAAAGGCGACCTAATTGATGTCTGTTAAAGTAACTCCTATAAAAACATCTTTGGTTAATGAGCTGCCAATAAAAAAACTAGTGTCTATATTGAGCCTAGCCGTTGTTATAAACGGTTGTTCTTCGACAGAACCAACAGGCCGCTACGATATAGATTCAGATATTGCACCAGACGCACCAATCTCAGTAGAGCATCTCGAGGATGCTCACCCTCAGTATGAACCTTATAGTTTAGGTGGTAACACGGATTACACTTTGCGTGGCGAAGACTACAAGATCGTAAAGAAGACAGAAGGGTTTACTGAGAAAGGCAAAGCCTCTTGGTACGGTAAGAAATTTCATGGTCATTTAACGTCGAATGGCGAGATCTACGACATGTATTCGATGTCTGCGGCACACAAAACATTGCCGATTCCGAGCTATGTAAAAGTGACGAATACCGACAATGACAAAACGACGATTGTGCGCATCAATGACCGAGGTCCATTTCATGAAGGGCGAATCATTGACCTTAGTTATGCCGCGGCATACAAACTCGATGTATTGAGAACAGGCACGGCAAATGTTGAGATAGAAGTCATCACTGTGGCTATGCCAACTGACGCAAATAAAAAGGCGGCTTTACCTCAATTTATTATTCAAGTAGTCACTTCTCCACATGAAGATAGAACCGAGAAGTTAGCCAAAGATCTAGGCGAAAAGTTAGCTGTAGCAACGTTCTTGCAGCCAAATGATGATAACTACCGCCTGATGCTCGGCCCATTTCATGACTATGCTCTGACTCAAGAAAAATTAGAACAAGTTAAGCTAATGGGTTACCCGTCAGCTTATATAAAAAAACACACGCTAACTCGCTAATTTATCTAACAGTTACTTCTGGTAATCAGCGCTCTGGTGTGACAGAGTGATTCTGTTAATATATGAATAGTTCACCTAATAATTGCATTCAAAATGATTAAATCTAATAAACTTGTTAAATCGATTTTTGCTACTTCAGTTGCACTTTCTGCAACGATAGCAACATCGTCATTCGCCGCTCCTATTATTGTTCCTGACGCTCCTCAAATCGCTGCTAAGGGATTTGTTCTGATGGATTACCATTCAGGCAAAGTACTCGCAGAGAAAGAGATGAACACTCAACTTTCTCCAGCAAGTTTAACCAAGATGATGACGAGCTACGTAGTCGGCCAAGAGCTAGAGCGTGGCAACATCAACCTAAACGACGATGTTGTTATCAGTGAAAATGCTTGGGCTAAAAACTTCCCTGATTCATCTAAGATGTTCATTGAAGTGGGTACAACCGTTAAAGTTGAAGAGCTGAACCGCGGTATCATTATTCAATCAGGTAACGATGCTTGTGTTGCGATGGCTGAACATATTGCCGGCTCTGAAGATGCATTTGTTGACTTAATGAACGCATGGGCGAGCTCTATCGGCATGAAAGACACGCACTTTGCTAACGTGCACGGTCTAGACAACCCTAACCTTTACTCAACGCCTTACGATATGGCGCTACTAGGTCAGGCGCTGATTCGCGACGTTCCTGATGAGTACCGTATCTACTCACAAAAGAAATTCACTTACAACGGCATCACCCAGTACAACCGCAACGGCCTGTTATGGGATAAGAGCATGAACGTTGATGGCATTAAAACGGGCCACACAAGCAATGCAGGTTACAGCCTAGTAAGCTCAGCAACCGAAGGTAAAATGCGCCTAGTTGCTGTTGTTATGGGCACCAAGAATGCTAACGCTCGTAAAACAGAAAGCAAAAAACTGCTTAGCTACGGTTTCCGCTTCTTCGAAACAGTAGCACCACACACCGCTGGTGAAACCTTCGTTGAAGAGAAGATCTGGATGGGTAGCAAGGACACGGTTGCACTCGGTGTCGACGAAGATACGTTCGTGACTCTGCCTCGTGGCCAAGCTAAGAACCTGAAGGCAAGCTTCGTTCTTGAGAAAGAGCTAGAAGCACCAATCAGCAAAGGCGACGTTGTGGGTAAACTATTCTACCAAGTCGACGGTGAAGACGTTGCTGAATACCCACTACTTGCACTTGAAGATGTAGACCAAGGCAGCCTATTTAGCCGCCTGTGGGATTACCTAGTACTGCTGTTTAAAGGTTTGTTCTAAACCAGTCAACAGTTTGTTCTACGTAAAATCTAAGCTTGCTGTATAGCTAACCTAATGAGTAAGTTCATGATTTGCTCATTAGCTAAACAAAAGCCGCCATGTGCGGCTTTTGTTGATCTTGAGTTCGGTGATATTTACACGTAATATTCCGCCTTATTACTCGTGTCTGTTGACCGAACACGCTTTTTATCGACATTTCGCCAATTTGCGAGAGTCTAGCCTTTTGGAGCTAATCATGAACATCAATTCTGATGCAAAACTAAAAGACCTCTTAGAGTTCCCTTGTTCATTCACTTACAAAGTTATGGGCTACGCTAAGCCAGAACTTACAGAACTAGTACTAGAAGTGATCCAGCGTCATGCTCCTGGTGACTACAGCCCAACTCTAAAACCGAGTGCGAAAGGTAACTACCACTCTGTTTCTATCAATATTACTGCGACTTCAATTGAGCAAGTAGAAACGCTATATAAAGAACTGGGCGAAATCGAAATCGTTCGTATGGTTCTGTAACTTTCGATTACGCATGAAAAACAGCGGCTTATTGCCGCTGTTTTTGTTTAAAACCCTCGCTTCCCTTCCAAAGCACTCAACTTAATTTTCAATAAATACAAAGAAAGTTGAAAAACCTTGCTGTCCGTCTGTAGTTAGAAACCTGTTTCGCGTTTATAATGCGCTCACTTTATTAATCCTTGAGGAAGTGCCGCTTTGCAAAATAAGCTAATCGTAAAAAAATTAGGTCGTCAGGATTACGAACCTGTATGGAAAGCCATGCATAAGTTCACAGACGAACGCACGGATGAAGACGTAGACCAAATTTGGTTGGTTGAACACAACCCAGTTTTCACTCAAGGACAAGCAGGTAAAGCTGAGCATGTATTAAATGCTGGTGATATCCCTGTGATACAAAGCGATCGCGGTGGCCAAGTGACGTACCACGGGCCCGGTCAGTTAGTCGCTTACTTCCTGATAAACATCCGCCGCAAGAAATTCGGAGTGCGTGATTTGGTTACTCATATTGAGAACCTCGTAATCAATACTCTGAAAGCTTACAATATAGATTCAACTGCCCGACCTGACGCTCCTGGTGTTTATGTCGATGGCAAGAAAATCTGTTCACTCGGATTACGGATTCGACGCGGCTGCTCGTTCCACGGGCTAGCACTCAACGTCGATATGGACTTGTCTCCATTCCAACGTATTAACCCATGTGGTTACCAAGGGATGGAAATGGCGCAAGTAAGCCAACTCGGCGGTCCAAGTGAACTAGAAAACGTTGAGCAACAGTTAATACAAGAGCTCGTAGAACTACTCGGCTATGACCAAGTAGACATTCAAGCCACCAGTAACATTACAGCAGAAGCATAAAATCATGAGCAAACCAATCCAAATGGAAAAAGGCGTTAAATATCGTGACGCTGACAAAATGGCATTAATTCCCGTAAAGAATATGCCTGCTGAACAGAAAGAAGTTTTACGTAAGCCTGCATGGATGAAGATTAAACTTCCTTCAGACAGCCATCGTATTCAAGAAATCAAATCTGCAATGCGCAAAAACAACCTGCACTCAGTTTGTGAAGAAGCGTCTTGCCCTAACCTAGCTGAGTGTTTTAACCACGGCACGGCAACGTTTATGATTCTTGGCGCTATCTGTACTCGTCGCTGCCCGTTCTGTGATGTTGCCCATGGTCGACCGAATGCTCCAGAAGCCGAAGAGCCGAAGAAACTGGCTAAGACGATTAAAGACATGAAACTGAAGTACGTTGTAATCACTTCAGTAGACCGTGATGACTTACGTGATGGCGGTGCTCAACACTTTGCTGATTGTAACCGTGAAATTCGCGAGCAAAACCCAAACATTCGTATCGAAACACTGGTTCCGGACTTCCGTGGTCGTATGGACGTTGCGCTTGAACTAATGAAAGACAACCCACCAGATGTTTTCAACCACAACCTAGAGACAGCGCCGCGTCTATACCGTAAAGCGCGTCCAGGTGCGAACTACAAGTGGTCTCTTGATCTGTTAAGAAAATTCAAAGAGCAGCATCCAAGCATCCCAACCAAATCAGGTGTGATGATGGGCCTTGGTGAGACGAAAGAAGAGATCGTTCAAGTATTGAAAGATCTTCGTGAACATGGTGTAACGATGCTGACTCTAGGCCAATACCTAGCACCAAGCCGTCACCACTTGCCAGTTGAACGCTACGTGCCGCCTTCTGAGTTTGATGAGTTGAAAGAGATTGCTCTAGAGCTAGGCTTCACTCACGCAGCATGTGGTCCGTTTGTACGTTCTTCTTACCATGCAGACTTGCAAGCACAAGGTATGGAAATTAAGTAATCACGATTGCTTAACGAACAATACAAAGGCGCTGAATTTTATGTTCAGCGCCTTTTTTCTATCGAACAAGCTTGTTCGATACAAAAACAACAAAGCCACTCATTAAGAGTGGCCTTGAACTGCAAGTCTAATCATCTAGATGTTAAATGGTCTACTAGCCAAAAGATGCCCAGATAACCGTTGCGACTAAAATTGGGCACACGAACTTCACATATATTGGCCAAACCTTACCAAACCAACCAAGTTGAAAGTCAGGACAACCTTGCTCAAGCTCTTTCACTTTTGACGCTCGGCTCCATACCCAACCACCAAACACACAGAACATCAGTGCAGCGACTGGTTGAAGGTACTGAGTCGCAATCATCGCTACCATGCCAAACATCGCAGCAAAGTTGTAAACAATCACCACACTGAACAATGCGATAGCACCACCAATTACCCAACTTGTTGGCGTTCGTCTAGTCTTGAAACGCTCACTAACAAGAGCGACAGGGGCTTCCAACATTGAAATCGATGAAGTAAGTGCAGCAATCGTTAGTAATAAGAAGAATACAATTGCGAAGACCTGACCCAGCATACCTAAGCTATCAAACATCAAAGGCAGAACCGTAAATACTAGGGTATCAGAGCTCAGTAATGAGCCATCTTCAGCATAGATTTGAACACCTTTTTGCATCGCAACAAACATCGCAGGCATCACGACTAAACCCGCAATAAAAGCAACCGCGGTATCAACTAAGGTAACGTTCATTGCCATTTTTGGCAGGTTCTCTTTCTTACTTAAGTAAGAGCCATAAACCAACATCGAGCAACCGCCAATAGTGAGCGAGAAGAAGCCCTGTCCCATTGCCGCCAGAATCAGTTTTCTATCCCACACTTTCTCAAAGTCTGGAACAAGGTAATGTTTTAGGCCTTCCATCGCGCCAGATTGCGTCATGATGTAAACAAACAATAAGCCAAATAACACAAATAGCGCAGGCATCAAACGGGTCGACCATTTCTCGATCCCCTGCTTAACACCGCCCTGAACAATCAAGATAGTCAGTACATAGAATGCGACGGTACCAAAAACATTGCGCTCAACACTGAAGCCTTTAAACCAATCAGCAGCAGCCTCTAGACCAATCAGGTCAGCGACAGCACCAATTAGGAAGCAGATCAACCAACCACCGACAATGCTATAAAACGCTAGCACGGCACTTGGAACACTCAACCCAATCCAACCGACAAATTCACCGACTTTCTTGCCTAACGGGTTTGTAGTCAAAGAACGCATGCTATCGACAGGGTTTGCTTGGCCATGTCGACCAATAGCCATCTCAACCACTAGCATAGGGAAAGCAACCACGAAAATCATAATTAGGTAAACAAGCAGAAAAGCACCACCGCCGTTACTGGCGACTTGGGTTGGGAAACCCCAAATATTACCTAAGCCAACAGCTGCACCCGCCGCTGCTAAAATAAAACCCAAACGAGAGCTAAAGTGCTCTCTTGAAGAGGAAGATTGTTGGTCCATATTGCCCGCATCAAAAATCAGTGAACTAGTTGGGAAGTACAGTAATCAAAAGCAATGATAGGTACAACTAATAAATGAGCAATCTTCTAGTTTTTACAACAAATGCGCTATTTAGAACCATTAAATTAACAAATGACCGGTCTTATCGTTTACTTATAAGCAGTAAAGCAAGGTTCAGGACTAGAGAGACAATTGATTGAATTGAGATGAATATTCGTCTTTTTGTTCAATTTATACGAACAAAAAGAGCACCAAATGGTGCTCTTGTGACTTATAGTTAGATTCAGATTAGATCGTGAAGACTTGATAGTCTTTTAGGTTCGGAATGATTTCATGCAGCTGTTGCTCTTGTTCTGCCATCTCATCAAGAGAATCACAGAACTCATTCGCTTCCTCTTGCACTTGTTGAGAGTGTTCTTTCATGCGCTCTTCAACTTTAAGCTTTAATGCAGCCATGCTGTCAGCCAATTCAGTAAGATTTAAGCCACCATCTTGTTTCATTTTTTCTGACATCGCATTAAAAGCGCTAGAGATAAATTCTTGGTTAAAGATCTCCTTAGCCTTCTCGAAATCTTCAGACCAACCATTGGCCATCGAATCAAAACTGTCTGCTGGTAACACTAACTCGCCATCTTTGTAGTAACGAGCTTCCAGTTCATCAAAGTAGGTTTTCATTGACTCTTTTACATTATCAAATGATTCCGGTGAATCTAGGCTAGCAGCAATGTCATCAATAACGTCATTCGCTAACGCTAAGCCATCGTTAGCCATTTGTTTCGCTCGTGGCAAGTACTCACTCACTTTTTCGCGGTATTTCTCAATCGCCGCTTGTTGGTCGGCATCAAGCTCAACCTTCTCACCATGGATATATAAGTCGTTGTTACCATCAAAAACGGCAGTATCACCATTCACTTGGTGGATTTCGACTTTCTGGTCATCGATTCGCAATTCATTTTTCAAATCAACTCGACACTGAGCAGCAAAAGTTGGCAGGCTCACAACAGAGATTACCGCTGTTAACGATGCGATTAATACACTGTTCTTCATAAACATTTTGTTTTTCATAAATACATTGTTTTTCATAACATCCTCTCATCAATCTGACAGATTACTATACCCTTGGTATATGCTTCTTTGTCAGAGAAACGTTTTATATATATCCGTTACTCAGTTAGTCGATAGATATTACTTCATAGCAAAACTGTTTATCTGCGACCTTAAACTCAATCTCATCACCGACTTCTTTCCCCATTAGAGCCTGACCAAAAGGTGCATTTTCCGTCACGATAGCAACTTCATTGTTATTCCACGTAACAGAAAGCCCACCGACTCTCGGCCCCATAAAAAAATGTTTATATTGATCATGCTCGTCAATGACCACAACATAGCTGCTCACTGTAATCCTCTCACTATCACGCAGCACTAAGTTACGATAACACTGAATGTCATCTTCACACTCTTGCACTCTTACAGCTTGACCGTGAGCAAGATACGAAGCTTCTAGAGCCAGAGTGTCGTACTTATGCTCAGGCACAGTCTCTTCATCGGTCGCAGCATCAATAGCGCGTTGAGTAGCAGATTGTGCGATACGTAATCGGGATTCGAGTTGCTCTATGATTATTTGGCGAAGCTCAGACTTATTCATACTATTGGGGTGCTTTTCTATAGGAGCTACAGAATAGAATTAGGTACAATCAGGTGCAAGACATTTGATTCATCAAGCGACGCAATCATCAATAGGCGCCCGCTTTAACATCAATACGACACTTAATAACTCAGGTAGAACATAAATGATTGAGCAGAAGCTAAAACAAGTATTCGGATTCGACTCACTGCGTAATGGGCAAAAGCAAGTCATTGATAATGTTCTATCTGGTCACTCGACTGCCGCTATATTCCCAACAGGCTCAGGCAAGTCGCTTTGCTACCAATTGCCAGCACTAGAGTTGCCGCACTTAACCTTAGTGATATCACCATTGTTAGCCTTAATGAAAGACCAGCTCAGCTTCTTACACAGTAAGGGAATAAGCGCGGCTGCAATCGAATCAAGCCAAGACAGACAAACCACACAACAGGTGATGCAATCCGTGCGTAACGGCGATACTAAAATCCTAATGATCTCTGTTGAGCGCTTGAAGAACGAACGCTTTCGTCAGTTTATCTCCCAAGTTCCCATCTCTATGCTCGTAGTTGATGAAGCACACTGTATATCAGAATGGGGACACAACTTCAGACCAGACTACCTGAAGCTTCCCCAATACCAAAAGCAGCTCAATATTCCACAAGTACTGCTACTGACAGCTACTGCGACGACATCGGTTATCCAAGATATGAAGTCGAAGTTTGAAATTGATGAGGAACGCGTTGTGGTTACGGGTTTCTATCGTCAAAACCTCGACCTGTCGATTCAACCTTGCGAACAAACCAGCAAACTAGAAACCTTGTGCAATGTCGTTAACCAAGCTTCTCTCGCTCCGACTATTGTTTATGTCACCCTTCAACAGACAGCAGAGATGGTGGCTCAGCAACTCCGTAATGCTGGCGTTAATGCCGTGGCTTACCATGCCGGTCTTAAGCCTGAAAACAGAGATGCCATTCAGCATCAATTCATGAACGATGACGTGAACTGCATCGTGGCAACCATTGCTTTTGGTATGGGTGTCGATAAGTCCAACATTCGCCGAGTGATTCACTTTGACTTACCGAAATCGATCGAAAACTACTCGCAAGAGATAGGCAGAGCCGGCAGAGATGGTCAGCCTTCAGAATGTATTCTTCTCGCCAACAAATATGGTCTAAGTACACTAGAGAACTTCGTCTTTGGCGACACGCCAGACAACATATCAATTCAAACGGTCTTAAAAGAAATATACGAAAACCAAAACATTGCGGCTTCTGGCACAAACCAATGGGAAATCATGCTCAACCAACTATCGCGTGAGTCCAACATTCGTCAGTTACCACTAAAAACGCTATTGGTGTATCTTGAAATTGAAGGCGTGATTGAGCCTAAATACAGCTACTTTGCTGACTACAAATTTAAATTCATACGTACTAAGCAGCAGATCACCGAACAATTCCAAGGCGAACGTCGTCATTTTGTAGAAGCGATCTTCCAATGCTCTCCTCAAGCCAGAGTTTGGTGCCAAGTCGATTTCGATGCCCTTTGGACTCACTTTCAAGCAGATCGTCAGCGTGTGATTGCGGCTATCGATTACTTCAATGAACAAGGCTGGATTGAATTGGAAAGTAAACAGATCACGGATGTTTACGCGATCCACAATACGTCTGAAGATATGATGCAATTATCAGAACGTTTAACTGAGTTGTTTAAGGCAAAAGAGAACAGTGAGATCAACCGCCTTAACCAAATGCTGAGCTTCTTTGAGGCTGATACCTGCCTAAGCTCTCGCCTTGCGAGTTACTTCGCCGATGATAAAGCGCCAGCCAAGTGTGGTCACTGCTCAGTATGTCGCGGTCAAGTAGCAATATTACCAACCATTGATGTTGAGCCTATTGATGATGAAACGGTAATGACATGGATTCATGAATTTGTATCTAAGAGTCAACAATTGATCACCGACGAAGCCATTACTCGTTTTCTATGCGGAATCGCAACTCCACTTTCAACCAAGCTTAAAGCCAGTAAAATGGTTGGATACGGAAAGCTAGAGCAACAACCATTCAGTGATACCTTAGCGCGAGTTAAACAACTTCCTAGATAAGGCATCTTACGTATTGATATAGAAACTGACTAGACTACCAAGTCTAGTCAGTGCTTCTCAATACCATCTATTTTGACGCCCCTCTATTCTGATTCCCCTCTAAACTAGACAGCCCTAAAAGAAACTCAACTGACGCATCTGGTCTTTGGGTTGTAGCATTACGCTTAAACCAAGCAAGCGAATTTCTCGCCCTTGCTGCCTTTTGAGTATCTCACTCAACAGTTCTTTAAAGTGCTCTCGATCGAGAGAGGCGTGTATGTGCTCGATAGTGGTTTGCTGGAAGTCGGCAAACTTGAGCTTAATGCCCTGCTTGATGATAGCTTTACTTGGGCTAGCTTTCTCTAGACGTGCTTCAAGCTCAGGAAAAAGCTTGTCTTCTATTACTTGCCAACATTCTGCGTAAGTAGAAATATTCTGAGTAAAAGTTCGCTCTACGCCTACTGATTTTCGTTCACGCTCAATAATAACTTCTCTGTCATCAATACCATGGCTGCGCTTCCAGAGTGATGCGCCTTGACGGCCAAACCTGAGCAATAGATCTCGATAGTCAGATTCCTTAATGTCCTTACAAGTAAAGAAGCCAGCTTGATGGAGCTTTTCAATACTGACCTTGCCAACGCCTGGGATTTTTTCGAGTGGCAATTCATCTATCACTGATTGTACGTCTTGTGGAGGTATTACAAACTGACCATTGGGCTTATTCAGATCCGAGGCCACCTTCGCCAAAAATTTAATCGGCGCAATACCAGCAGAAGCGGTCAGGTTAAGTTCATTCCAGATATCGCGACGAATTGATTCAGCAATCAGTGTTGCCGAGCCACGACACAGCGTCGAATCCGTGACATCAAGAAAAGCTTCATCTAAAGACAGAGGTTCAATGATGGATGTATATCGAGAAAAAATCTCGCGAATCTTTTTCGATATCTCGACGTAGACCGACATCCTCCCAGGAACAACCAACAGATTGGGACAAAGCTGCAGCGCCTTTCCCGTCGGCATTGCAGAACGAATACCAAACTTGCGAGCTTCGTAATTGCAGGTACTCAAAACGCCACGCTGCTTTTCATGCCCCCCTACTGCAAGTGGCCGATTTCGGTAAGCAGGATTATCTCTCATTTCAACAGCTGCGTAAAAACAGTCCATATCAACGTGGATTATCTTTCTTACTTTCTCTTCACCCGCACTACACATCTAGGAATAACCCAACCTTACAACTGTATTTATAAACAGTATAATCAATTATTCTCAGATTTAAAATGATCTGGAGCCCAGCTAAATAGCTTTAACTTCATTAGCCACTTACTATTCTGATAGTATTGTTAGAGAGTATTTAACCTATAAGTAGGGATAACTTTTGAGTGATAAAATACTAGTAGTCGAAGATAGTCGAGCATTCAGAAACTACCTGTACCAGCAATTTAAAAATGATGGCTATGAGGTTGCGCTGGCTGAATCAGTGGCTGAAGCTAAAGCTATCTTAGAACAAGATACGGATTTCTTGTGCGCGGTGCTCGATTACTGCTTACCCGATGGTCAAGATGGCGAGATCATTGATTTGGTACTCGGCTATCAACAAAAAATCATAGTCCTAACCGGCATGTTCAACAACACACTTCGAGAACAAGTACTCGCGAAGGGTGTGATTGATTACATCCTCAAAGACAGCATGTCATCAGTCAGTTATTTGCTTCCTCTGGTTAATCGAATCTCAAATAACCGATATCATAAAGCCTTGGTTGTTGATGATTCTGCTGTTGTTCGTCGATATGTAGTGCAACTTCTTGAGCACCAATATATTCAAACGATTCAAGCGGAAGATGGCGAACAAGCACTAGAGCTTCTCCAAAACGACCCCGACATCACTTTCGTCGTTACCGATCATGACATGCCAAACAAAGATGGCATTTCGATGACCCGTGACATTCGAGTACACCATGATCGTAATCAACTCGCTATTCTTGGGCTATCTGGCAGTGACGACCGAACCATGACAGCTCGTTTCCTTAAGGCTGGTGCCAACGACTTCCTTTACAAGCCATTTAACCAAGAAGAGTTTTTCTGCCGTATTCATCAGCTACTCGATATGAAAGAGGCCACCAATGAGCTATTTCGTCATGCAAATGAAGATGCTCTGACCGGGCTTTGGAACCGTCGTTATCTATTCAATCAAACATGTAAAGGCTGCGAACATCGCAGCATCGCCATGATGGATATAGACTTCTTTAAAAAGGTGAATGATACCTACGGTCATGATGGTGGCGATGCGGTACTCATTGAAGTCGGAAAGATCATCAAAAATCATTTTAAAGATGATGTCGCCGTTCGTTTCGGCGGTGAAGAGTTCTGCATTCAATCATGCCGACCATTTGAAGAATTTGTCGACACGCTAGAGTCAATGAGGATTGCGATACAAAACCAAGAAGTTATTCATGACTCACAACGGATTAAAGTCAGCATGAGTATCGGGGTAAGCGACTTAGTTGGCAGTTTGGATGAGCAAATAAAAGCCGCGGACGAACTACTTTATACTGCAAAAGAACAAGGTAGGAACCAACTGGTCTTTGCGCGCAATAACATGCAAATCGACCACTAGAAATTCGTTTTTGTTTCCGTTTTTAGCATTCCAAAATAGACAGTTCACTCAAACAAAAAAAGCTCAAGACGATAATCTTGAGCTTCTTATTCTAAGGGCATAGACAACTCTATTCCCCTATGACTGTCACCAATTAAGCGATACGGTCTTTACTCCAAGCCGCTTCTTTTTGTTGACGTTCTGCCAGTTTCTCTTTACGGTATGCTTCACGTGCTTCACGTTTTTTACGCGCATCACAAGGTTCAGGGCAGTTACATACTTTATCAATACCAACAGCACCTAAGCCACCACAGCTACCTTTCACAACTTTCTTTTGGATAATATAGCCAATTGACATCGCTGCGATTACTGCAAGAAAAACACCAAATGTAATCAGAAATGTATTCATAATTATCTCGCTTACCTTATTTACCTAAGTATGGCTTAAATGCTTCTGAAGCAATTTCTTTAAAGCCATCAGCTGTTTTTACCACCATGAACACTGGGATGTTATGTTGGTTTGCGACTTCCAGTCCTTTTTCTTCACCTAAGACCATAAGGCCAGTAGATAAACCGTCTGCAGTCATTGAAGACGGGTTTAAAACAGTCACTGAAACCACTTTGTGATGAAGTGGCTTACCTGTTTCTGGGTTGATGATGTGTGAATAACGAACACCATCACGCTCAAAATAGTTTCGGTAGTCGCCAGACGTTGCGATCGCCATATCACCAGGCTCGATGATCTCTTGAATGTTGCGCTCGTCAACACTTGGCTTCTCGATGGCGATACGCCAACCCACACTTTCACGGTTTAAGCCCTTCAAACGGATTTCACCGCCCACTTCTACCATGTAGTTATGAATGCCAATTGAATCGAGGTAGTCAGCAACGACATCCACGCCCCAACCTTTTGCGATAGTCGAAAGGTCAACATACAAGTTAGGCAAATCTTTGCTTAGCTTATTACCTTCAACGCTTAAGTGGTGAATACCAATCTTAGCCTTACGAGCCGCAAGCTCTTCGTCTGATGGAACCACTTCAGGACGTGCTTCTGGACCAAAACCCCAAAGGTTAACTAATGGTCCAACCGTAACATCCAATGCACCTTCAGTAAGACCGTTCAAACGAATCGCTTCTTTCACAACGATAGCGGTTTGTTCAGATACTTCGAATGCGTCCGCACCTTTGTGTTGGTTGAAACGGCTCAGCTCTGAATCTTCACGGTAAGTCGACATTTGATCATTCACTTCTTCAAGTAGACGATCGATCTCGGTATGAACTTCTTTAGACTCAGGAAATTCATCGCCATTGATGTACTTAATGTTATAACTGGTCCCCATTGTCGGACCACTTAAATGTACTTGCTCTCTTGCCTGCTCACAGCCCGCAAGAAAAATCAAAGAAGTTAATGCAACAAGCCAAATTCTCACTTGCTTACTCCTGTCTAATGTTGAGGATTTATATAAGGAAAAATAAGAGTGAAAAATACGTATTTTAAATGCCTTACTCTTTCTTATATAAGCCAGTTTGTTGTCACGAGTAGTCTTAGAAAAACAAATGGCTGACTCGTAAGAGTCAGCCATAATATCAATCACTTAAATGGATTAACCACCGAAGTCATCTAGTAGGATGTTTTCATCTTCTACACCAAGATCTTTCAGCATGCCGATCACAGCCGCGTTCATCATTGGTGGACCACACATGTAGTACTCACAGTCTTCAGGAGCTTCGTGATCCTTCAGGTAGTTTTCGTACAATACGTTGTGGATGAAACCAGTGTAACCGTCCCAGTTGTCCTCAGGTTGAGGATCAGACAGAGCACAATGCCACACGAAGTTTTCGTTTGCAGCCGCTAGGCCGTCGAAGTCTTCAATGTAGAACATCTCACGCTTAGAACGTGCACCGTACCAGTAAGACATCTTACGAGTAGAGTTAAGACGCTTAAGTTGGTCGAAGATATGTGAACGCATTGGCGCCATACCTGCACCACCACCGATGAATACCATTTCATTGTCTGTGTCTTTAGCAAAGAACTCACCAAATGGACCAGAAATAGTACATTTGTCGCCTTCTTTAAGAGACCAGATGTATGAAGACATCACACCAGGAGCTACGTCAGGGTTGTTTGGCGGCGGAGTTGCGATACGCACGTTAAGCTTGATGATGCCTTTCTCTTCTGGGTATGAAGCCATAGAGTAAGCACGGATCGAATGCTCTTTAACGATAGACTCGTAACGGAACAAGTTGAACTTATCCCAGTCACCGCGGTATTCCTCAGGAATATCGTAATCTGCGTATTTCACGTGATGTGGTTCAGCTTCAATCTGAATGTAACCACCCGCGCGGAACGGAACTTCTTCACCTTCAGGGATTGCTAGTGCAAGTTCTTTGATGAAAGTAGCTTCGTTATCGTTAGAGATAACAGTACATTCCCACTTCTTCACACCAAAGATATCTTCGTCTAGTTCAATCTCCATGTCAGTTTTCATAGCAACTTGACATGCAAGACGTTCGCCTTCGCGAGCTTCACCTTTTGTGATGTGGTCAAGTTCAGTTGGAAGGATGTCGCCACCACCAGACTTAACTTTTACACGACACTGACCACAAGAGCCACCGCCACCACAAGCAGAAGATACGAAGATACCAGCGCCAGCTAGGGCACCAAGTAGCTTGCTACCAGGCTGAGTAACGATCGCCTTTTCAGGGTCGCCGTTTACAGCAATAGTGATGTCACCTGATGGTACTAGCTTAGACTTAGCGAAAAGAATCACTAGTACTAGAGCCAATACAATAATGGTAAACATCGCTACGCCAAGAATAATGCTTTGCATTTGTTATTCCTTATTACTGGGTGCTTACCCTACAGTTGAACACCAGAGAAAGACATAAAGCCTAACGCCATCAGACCAACAGTAATGAACGTGATACCAAGGCCACGAAGACCTGGAGGTACGTCAGAGTACTTCATCTTCTCACGGATACCCGCAAGAGCAACGATAGCTAACATCCAACCCACACCAGAACCGAAGCCGTAAACAACAGATTCAGCAAAGTTGTAGTCACGCGTTACCATGAAAGATACACCACCAAAGATTGCACAGTTAACTGTGATCAGTGGAAGGAAGATACCTAGTGCGTTGTACAAAGGTGGGAAGAAACGGTCTAAAACCATCTCTAGGATTTGTACAAGTGCCGCGATAACACCGATGAATGCGATGAAGTTAAGGAAACTTAAATCGACACCTTCAACAAGCGCGTTTTCTTTCAGGATGTGTGTGTAAACAAGGTTGTTTACAGGAACAGCAATTGTAAGTACTACAACTACCGCAACACCAAGACCAAAAGAAGTTTTAACTTTCTTAGATACCGCTAGGAACGTACACATACCTAGGAAGAAAGAAAGCGCCATGTTTTCGATGAAAATCGATTTAACTAGCAGACTAATATAATGTTCCATGACTACCTTACCCCTTCGCTTCTACTTGTTCTGGTTTGAACACACGAATTGCCCAAATCAAGAAACCAATTAGGAAGAATGCTGAAGGTGCTAGAAGCATCAAGCCGTTTGGCTGATACCAACCACCGTTGCTCACTAGAGGTAGTACTTCCATACCAAATAGTTTGCCAGAGCCTAGAAGCTCACGGAAGAAACCAACAGTGATAAGAACGAAACCGTAACCAAGACCGTTACCAAGACCGTCGATAAACGATGGGATTGGCGCAGACTTCATTGCGAATGCTTCAGCACGACCCATTACAATACAGTTAGTAATGATTAGGCCAACGAATACAGATAGCTGTTTAGAGATATCGTATAGGTATGCTTTAAGCACTTGGTCTACCACGATTACTAATGATGCGATAATTGCCATCTGAACGATGATACGCACACTGTTAGGAATGTGGTTACGGATTAAAGAAACGAAGAAGTTAGACAGAGCAGTAACGAACATTACCGCGATAGTCATAACAAATGCTGTTTCTAGCTTAGTGGTTACCGCAAGAGCAGAACACACACCAAGAACCTGTAGCGCGATTGGGTTGTTATCCAACACCGGCGCTAAGATGCTCTTTTTAATTTCTTTTGCACTAGACATTAGTTCAGACCTCCGTCACGAACTTTTGCTAGGAACGGACCAAAGCCCATATCACCTAACCAGAAGTCAAATGTATGTTGAACACCAACGCTAGTCAGTGTTGCACCAGAAAGGCCATCTACACCGTGCTCAGAACCTTGAGGAGCGCCACCTTTAACAACCTGAATAGCAGGTTTGTGGTTTTCGTCGAATAATTTCTTACCAACGAATTGAGCGCGCCAAGTTGGGTTCTCAACTTCACCACCAAGTCCAGGAGTTTCACCTTGCTCGTAGTAAGTGATACCAGAAACTGTGTTGCCATCAGTTTCTACCGCAACGAATGCGTACATCATTGACCAAAGGCCGTTACCGTGAACAGGGATGATAACTTTAGAAGTCTCAGCGCCATCTTTCACTAGGTATACAGTACCCGTGTTAGCACGACGAATGATCTTAGCGATGTCATCTTCAGCTGAAAGCTTGATTGACTGAGCTGGATCTTTTGCCGCTTTACGTTGGTCGTATGCAGCAGCATCGCCGTCAACGAAATCGCCAGTAGCGAAATCAACTAGACGAGGTTCGATGTTCTCTGCGTAGAGTGCTGGGATATCACCTGCAAGCTCAATACCCGCAACTTCAAGGATCTTAGTTTGCTGATCCAGAACTGCGTTAGCTTGCTGCTTAGGTTTAAGAACAACTGCAGCTGTTGAAACGATGATTGAGCACACTAGGCTCAATGCGATAACAACAAACAGCGTCTTTTTAATGCTATCGTTATTACTTGCCATAGCGCGCTAGTCTCCGCTTAATGTTCTTCTCGATTACAACGTGGTCAAACAGAGGAGCAAATAGGTTTGCGAATAGAATCGCAAGCATCATGCCTTCTGGGTATGCAGGGTTAACTACACGAATCATTACACACATTGCGCCGATTAGGATGCCGTACCACCACTTACCTTTATTGGTAAATGAAGCTGATACTGGGTCTGTCGCCATGAAGAACATACCGAATGCGAAGCCACCTAGAACTAGGTGCCAATGCCAAGGCATGCTGAACATTGCGTTAGTATCAGAACCGATCACGTTGAACAACGTAGACACAACAATCATACCGATCATTACACCGGCAATGATACGCCATGAAGCGATACGCATGTAAACGATCATCGCAGCACCAATCATAAGTGCTAGAGTCGATACTTCACCGATAGAACCTGGGATGTTACCAATGAATGCGTCCATCCAAGTGATTGCTTCACCTGATGTTACGTTCATTAGTGCACTACCGCCGCCTTGAGCCCACTGGCTAAGAGCAGTTGCACCAGAGAAACCATCTGCAGCAGTCCAAACTACGTCACCTGAAATCTGTGCAGGGTATGCAAAGAATAGGAACGCACGGCCAGCAAGTGCAGGGTTCAGGAAGTTACGACCCGTACCACCGAAGATCTCTTTCGCTACAACAACACCGAAGGTAATACCTAGTGCTGCTTGCCATAGAGGAAGTGTTGGCGGAACGATAAGCGCGAATAAGATAGAAGTAACAAAGAAACCTTCGTTTACTTCGTGCTTACGCACCATACAGAACAGAACTTCCCAGAAACCACCTACGATGAATACCGTTGCGTAGATAGGTAGGAAGTATGTCGCACCAAGTAGCATCTTGCTGCCAACACCAGCATCGGGCCCTAAGGAGGCTCCAAGCATTTCGGTTAGCCAGTAGTGCCAGTTACCATCGATAACAGAAACTAATTCAGCGCCTGCGTACATATGGTTAAGTGCAGCGATAGCTTGGCCACCCGCGTTGTACATACCCCAGAACATTGCTGGGAATACCGCGAACCAAACCATGATCATGATACGTTTTAAATCAACGCTATCACGAACGTGTGAGCTTTTCTTTGTGATAAGACCGGGCGTGTAAAACACTGTCGCTGCTGCTTCGTAAAGCGCAAACCACTTCTCGTGTTTACCACCTGGCTCAAAATGATGCTCGATGTCTTCAAGAAACTTTTTAAGGCCCATGAAAATTACCCTTCCTTCTCAATCGTATCTAGGCATTCACGAAGTAGTTGACCGTACTCGTACTTACCTGGACATACAAAGGTACACAATGCTACATCTTCTTCGTCTAGTTCTAGCGCACCAAGTGCTTGAGCACTATCAATGTCGCCTGCACATAGATCACGAAGCAGCAATGTAGGTTCCATATCTAGAGGCATTACGCGCTCGTAGTTACCAATTGGAACCATTGAGCGGTCACTACCGTTTGTCGTCGTTGTCATGTTGAACAACTGACCTTTAAACAGGTGACCAAGGAATGAACGAGTAACAGAGAACTTGTTCTTACCAGGCATAGCCCAGCCGAATAGCTCTTTATCACGACCTTCACGTAGAACAGAAACTTGCTGATGGTAACGACCAAGGAAAGCATGTGGACCTGTTGCTTCAGTACCCGTAAGTACAGAACCAGAAATCACACGAACTTCGCCTGGCATTAACTCGCTGTCTGTCAACTCTTCAAGGCTAGCACCAATTTGAGTACGAACTAGACGTGGGTTATTCACCACTGGACCAGCCAGAGAAACAACACGCTCAGAGTAAATCTCACCAGTAAGGAAAAGCTTACCGAATGCGATAACATCTTGGTAGTTAATGCTCCACGCTACATTTTGTGCATTTACCGGATATAGGTAATGCATATGCGTGCCTGCAAGACCTGCAGGGTGTGGGCCATCAAAAACATGTTCTTCAACGTTAGACTGAGCTGAACGAGGTAAGCTAGTACCTTTTTTACAAACGTACACTTTACCGTTAGTCAGAGTTGAAAGAAGATCTAAACCAGCAACGAAAGCATCAGACTGCTCGTTAATGATTAATTCTGGCTCAGCTGCTAGCGGATTAGTATCCATAGCAGTAACGAAAATAGCCTGAGTTTCAGAATCAACTGCTGGAACCTTGCTGAACGGACGAGTTCGCAAAGCGGTCCATGCGCCAGACTCAACTAACTGAGTTTTAACCGTTTCACGGTCAAGACTTACTAGTTGGTTAGCTTCATAGCTATTGAACGTGATTTGCTCATTGCCTGCTACTTCAATCACTACTGATTGAAGAACACGCTTAGCACCACGGTTCACTTCAATAACTTTACCGCTTGCTGGAGAAGTAAATACAACACCTGGGTTCTTTTTATCTGCAAAAAGAACTTGGCCTTTCTTCACTTCATCACCAACGCGAGCATGCATCGTAGGACGCATACCAACGTACTCTTCGCCAAGCAAGGCGACTTTAGTGATGGACTTACCATCATTAATCACCTGGGATGGAGTTCCTGCGATAGGAAGATCCAAACCCTTCTTTATTGTAATCATACGCACTTGCACTACTTTATCGGGAAAAAGATTCTTTTAATTGCGTAAATTCGGGACGTTTTAAAATCGCCCTTAGACACGACATTACAGTGTCCGGTTTTGGTAAATTAGAGATACCAAAATCGCAACATTACATTAATAAACTCATCACAAAGATTATGTGAGATTTATCAGGTGCCGTATTCTAGCATTTTTTGACAACTTGATGCCATGACCAATAACTTGAATACGGCCTTAATTTGGTGAGATTTGAAGCATATGGACTCTCAAATATGTATAAATTTGACGAGCCGCACAGATAAAATGGCTTTTGAATCGTGTTTTAAACAAGAGATTAATACTCTGTCACAAACTAATATTTTACGAGTTATGTTGAAACACTGTTAATAAAAACATTACTCATTGTGGGTATTTAAAGACGCCTAATTTGACATCAATTTGAGTGATATAAACCCTAAAAACACATCAGCCTGGCGATAAAAAAGGCAGCATAGCCACCTCTTCTATCAGTTAGTTTTATTACTTACCACCGCCCATACACATAGGGCTGTCTGGCACGTTATCGAGTTGCTTCATCCATTCATCTTTTGTATAAGTGTGAATAGATAGTGCGTGAATATTATTCGCTAGCTCTTCTGAAAGTGCTTTATTTACCGCTCGATGACGACCAATAAGGCGCAAGCCTTCAAACGCATCGCTGACAACAATCACTTTAAAATGACTCTCAGAACCAGCCGGAACATTGTGCATGTAGCTCTCATTGACCACGTTTAAATGACTTGGTGAAAACTCATTGTGCAATTTTGTTTCGATAACTTCTTGGATCATTATGATTCCTTAATAACGTATTGGCATTATCTGTGGGGGAAGTATAAACCCTAACTGGTCGACTGTCTGAGTATTTCATAACGAACGACTTAGGTTTGGTTGAGTTTTTTCTATCTTGTTCAGGCTGCATTTGAGACAATATCTTTGTTATTTCTTACATAAGTATCTCAAGCTATGAAAACCGAACTTACTCTTCTCGATAGAACTTTGACCTTACATCGTTTCCCCAACCGTTCAAATGAAACCCTTCAAGCTTGGGATGCGGGCGACGAATACATTATTAGTCACGTTGAAGAGATGAATCTTGAACCTGGTAAACACATCCTGATCATGAACGACAGTTTTGGCGCCCTATCCGCTTGGTTCTCCAAAGATCATGACGTGACCATGATGAGCGACTCGTTTATCTCTCATCGCGGTGCGCTAAAAAACTTGCAGCGCAATCAAAGTAACCGTGTGAACTTCCTGAATACGATGGATGATATCCCACACGGTATCGATCTTGTGATCATGCAACTACCGAAAACAAACCGTCATCTAGTATGGCAATTGAGCCAACTACGCCAAGCGTTGCCAGAAGGCTGCCAAGTCATCGGTGTAAACAAAGTAAAAGACATCCACACATCTACACTTAATATTTTCGAAAAATACCTAGGTGAAACCAAAACTTCTCTAGCGAAGAAGAAACATCGCTTGGTTATCTCTTCACCAAATTGTCAGCCGATTCAAACGGTCGAGCCTTTTGTTGAATGGGATGTAGACGGTGAAGATATTCGCCTGAAAAATTTACCGAACGTTTACTCAGGCGAGGCACTCGATCAAGGCGCTCGCTATATGCTAGAGCACATCCCTCAAGATCCTGAACTGCGTCATATTATCGACCTAGGTTGTGGCAACGGTGTATTGAGTGTAAAAGCTGGGCAATTAAACCCACAAGCGCGTATCACCTGTGTTGATGAAAGCTTTATGGCAGTGGAATCAGCGCGCCAAAATATTAAGGATAACCTTGGCGAAGAAGGTAATTTCCAGTTCATCGCCAATAACTGTTTAGATGGTTTTAAGAAAAACAGCACTTACTTAGTTATGTGTAACCCTCCGTTCCACCAACAACAAGCGATTACAGATCACATTGCATGGCAAATGTTCTGTGATGCAAAGCATGTTCTTAGCAACGGAGGCAAATTAATTGTTATTGGTAACCGACACCTCGGATACGATGTCAAACTAGCAAGACTATTTGGTGAAGCAAACGTTGAAACGCTTGAACTAAACCAGAAATTTGAGATATTACAAGCAACAAGAGAACCTGCGAATTTTAATAAATAAGCAGAAACGACGTCACAAGAATTTAAGATACCGAGCTCCTGGTGTGAATTTAGAAAGGATAAAGGAATGAAAAAACTGATTTTGGCTGCTTCTATTTTGGCTTTGACAGCATGTTCAGCCCCTCAGCAAGAACAGATCAACGTAATGCCAGAAGCTTCACTAAGCTCAAGCAACCTTGTACAAGGCAAAACATACACACTAACCAGTAAAGATGTTCGTGCCGCTCAATATGTTGCATTGGTTGATAGTGGCCGTTCAAACATTCAGCCAATTCACGCTAAGCAAAACATGCGTATTTCTCTAGAAAACGCTATTGCTCAACAATTGGAGTCTCAAGGTTTTCGTGCAAGCGTTAACAGTGAAAACTCAATTGTTTTAGAGATTCAAGAAGCGCTTGTTACCGTCAAGCACACCATCATGGAAAACCAAATGGATGGTAAAGTAACTCTTGAAGTAACCGCTGAAACGCCTGAAGGCAAGCTAGTTAAGACATTCAATGGTACAGCAACTCGCACAGGTGCATTAAGTGCATCAAATGACGATATCGCAATGGTACTAAACGATGTTATCGACTTAGTTCTTAAAGAGATTGCCAATGACCAAGAGCTGCAAACTTACATGAAGGAACGTTTCTAATGGGGCGCATTCTATCTTCTATCGCATTGATGCTGGTGAGCGTGAGCGTTTGGGCTGGTCCTAAAGTGAACGTAGAAACAACATTAGGCGGCTTCACTATCGAGCTAAACCAAGAGCAAGCACCGGTTAGTGTTGATAACTTTCTGAAATATGTTGCTGACGGTAGCTACGAAGGCACTCAGTTTCACCGTGTGATCCCGGGCTTTATGGCTCAGGGTGGTGGCTTCGATCAAGATATGAAGCAATTAGCAACTTATGCGCCTATCAAAAATGAAGGCAGCAATGGCCTGAAGAATGATACTGCAACGATCGCAATGGCTCGCACCAATGCACCAGATTCTGCAACTCGCCAGTTCTTCATTAACTTTGCAGACAACGATTTCTTAAACGCGAAAGGCGGTAATCCTGGTTACGCTGTGTTTGGTAAAGTAACCGATGGTTTTGACGTTGTTCAGAAGATGGCAACAATTCCAACCAAGCGAATGGGCCGCATGTCAGACATTCCTGTCGACCCAATCGTCATCACTAAAGTGACCCTTCTTAAGTAATCCAATGTAACGCCCTTATTCTTAAGGGCGTTTTCTATACAAGGACGCCCCATGTCATCAGGCACCCCCTCTCTTTCTTGGATGCAAACTTTCCGCAGCTACTTAGACAAACGTCTACTTTGGGTGTTTATGCTCGGTTGTTCGAGTGGCTTCCCATGGGTTCTGATTGGATCCAACATGTCTGGTTGGCTAAAAGATGCCGGTTTAACTCGTGCTGCGATCGGTTATTTCGGCAGTGTGTTTGCTGTCTATGCTATTAACTTTTTATGGGCACCGTTGGTAGACCGAGTCAAACTGCCAGTTTTACACGCGATATTAGGCCAACGACGCAGTTGGATATTCTTGTGCCAAAGCTTGGTATTGATCTGTACCCTGTTCATTGCTGGAGTAAACCCAGCCAATGACTTGATGTTCACCTCTATGCTTGCTCTCGGAATAGCTATCGCCTCAGCAACTCAAGATGTCGCAATAGATGCCTTCCGTATTGATTCATTTCCAAAATCGGAAGCATCAAAGTTGCCACAAGCATCCGCAATGGCCGTGATGGGATGGTGGACTGGCTATTCTCTTCCAGGTTATCTTGCTTTTATCAATGCTGACTCAATCGGTTGGAATGGTGTGTATTACGGTATGGCTGGTGTGGTTGTCGTGTTAATGCTGTTTACTCTTTTTGTCGGAGAACCCAATACACAACGTGAAGCATTACAAGAGCAAGCACAACAACGTCACAACAGAGTTGTGGGTTCAAAAGTCGTCGCTTGGTTCAGCGTTACAGTGCTAGAACCGTTTTATGATTTCTTCAAACGAAACGGAGTTCAAGTTGCCATCACCCTTCTACTGTTTGTGTTCCTATTTAAGATAGGTGAAGCCTTCTTGGGTAGAATGTCAATCACCTTCTATAAAGAGATAGGCTTTAGCAATGAACAGATTGGCCACTACTCTAAGTTAATCGGTTGGGGCGCGACGATATTCTTCACCTTGCTCGGCAGTATCTTCAATGTGAAATTCGGTATTGTACGCGGACTAATGATTGGTGGCATCGCAATGGCAGCCAGCAACCTAATGTTTGCTTGGATCGCTCAGGCTGGCCCTAGTGAAACTCTGTTCTTGGCAACTATCATTGTCGACAACTTCACAACCGCCTTTTCGACGGTAGCATTTGTCTCTTTCTTAACCTTACTGACTGGTCAAGCTTTCTCAGCGACGCAATATGCCTTATTAGCATCCTTAGGCAATTTCGGTAGAACAACACTGGCTTCATTCAGTGGCGAGCTCGTCGATTACCTCAATGATTGGTCAACCTTCTTTATACTGACGTCATTAATGGTGATTCCGAGTTTGATCATGCTCTATTCGTTACGCCACTTTTTCACTGATTTATTAGAAAAAGCGAAAAACAACCACGAATAAAAGAAAAAGAAAGCAAAAGAGAAGAGGGGAGCATTGAGCTACCCTCTTCTCTTTTCTATTTTCTATTTTCTATTTGCAGACGCTTAACGGATTAATCTGTAGTTTCACTTACTATTAAGTTAAATCCCGTTCCCATCGAATCATCAATCGCCACTACTTGATACACAACACCGTTAACTAAGGTCGCAGGCGCGGAGTCAATAGCAACAGTAGATGGATCGCCAGCCACCGTAATCGTCACATAGTAAGTTCCCGCAGCTACATAAATACCATTCGCGAAGTCTTTGAATTTCACATTACTCAACGCAGGCGTACTTCCAGAAATTCCCACGTTCTCGGTTAAATAAATATCAACCGAAGCTGCAATTGGATTAGCTGCAGCATGAGTAATGTTCAATACTGCACTGGTTGCAACAGAGCGTCGATTTTCTGGAACAACTAGCGCTTCCAAATTGAAAGGACTTACCGTCCCCACGGCATAGATACTGTAATCCATTCCGGCAAACACCGCTAAACCGTCAACATCAATGAATGTTGGAGAGGTGGTTGCTGTTTCATAAATATCGATATCGTAACTGCCTGCTGCCAAATCTAAGAAGCCACGAACTTCTTTAAACATTAGAGCATCAAGAGGAGCAAACTTAGCCGAGTTTACAAACACATCCACAGAGGGTGCACCATCAACTAAATGCCCTACTCTCACTTCTGCAGATTCTGCCATGTCGTAAATTATAGATGAACTTTTGCCATCCATTACCATCAGCTTCACCGGAGACGTACTGGTTGAATCCGCTCTTGGCACGGCTGCAATGGTCAGCTCGCTACCAGGAGGGAGAGTGATCTATCCTGAATCAAACGCGATAGCACTTCCACTCACGGTTTCTAATCTCACACGATATTGACCAGCAGGAATATTGAGCACATCGGTAAATCCTTTGTATCCCAAAGTTCCAATCGGTGCGCCTAGAGGATCATTCGGTGCTGTAACGTATAGATTCACATCACCAACTCCAGTTGCCGCGTGAACAACTTGCACATCCAAACTCGAACTCGTCGCCGTGCCTGCTGCAGGTCGTGTCACAACGAGAGCCTCAACTGGGTTGTTGGAACCGTCAGCATCACCGACCACCATCACCGTGTAATCTAAATCACCGCTTAAATCGAACTGGCTTGGCGGAATCACTGTCGCCACACCATCTCCAGGGAGTTGAACATCGACCTGTAGAGTTGTCTGGCCTTGATTGACCGAGGTATATCCAGATGCCTGAGCATAATCAACCCCAGTCCAACGAGCCTGACTATTAACTAACACATTAGCTAGTGGAGCATCTGGCGATGCGTGAACAGCTTGCAGCTGGGTTGTTGGTTGATCGTCATCATTACACCCTACAATGAATAGGGCTGACATCGCTACAGCGAGTATAGGTGAATATTTCATTGGTCTTCTCTCCAAAAAGTTCGACCAGTTCGTCACACAGCAGATAAGCTCAGGAGCAGATCTTTAAATGTTGCCTCAAATTTGGTGCAATGAACGGTCTCAATATTATCAGCGATGAAAAAACAAACAGATTTAAAAGTCAGGCTAGTCATCACATGAATTGTTCATCAATTGATTCCAACACCATTACGAAGTTGGTCGAAAATAGATCAAATACAGGATGGAGGGCGATTTGATTTAGTCACTTTTCAGCACGAAAATCCTTGGAAAGGAATACTGTTGATTTTGATATGCATGTCACGATTTTTGGTAGAATCGTTTGCTTAGAGCGGTATTTCACCAATTTATACACAAAATAATCGAATTTCACAAAATCAATAGAAGTAGGGACTCATCAAGATGCATAACAACTTTAAAGTTCCATCATTTAGATCGTTAGTGTGATCACGCTCACCATAATAATCATAGTTTTCACTCTGTCTCACTTTTATTTGAGAACAAAATCGCTATTATGCTCGGCATTCGGACATATAAACACGCACGGATTAGCGGGTTACTTATTTCAAACATAGAGAGTTCCATTATGCGTAAATCACTTTTAACTCTTGGCCTACTTGCAGCAGCTTCTGCTCCAGTAATGGCGGCTGATTATTCTGACGGCGATACTCACAAGAATGATTACAACTGGATGCAGTTTAATATCATGCACACTATCGATGAGAAGCCTCAAGACAAAGATCATACTTATCTTGAAATGGAGTTTGGTGGACGCTCTGGTATCTTCGATCTTTACGGTTACATTGATGTATTCAACCTAACTAACGATAGCGGCAGCGATAAAGCAAAAGACGATCAACTGTTTGTTAAATTTGCGCCTCGTATGTCTATCGATGGCCTAACTGGTAAAGACCTTTCTTTTGGTCCAGTACAAGAACTATACGTTGCAAACTACACAACTATCGATGGCAAAGCTGACGGTGGTTACGCAACTAAAACAGGTATCGGTTCAGACGTAATGGTACCTTGGTTTGGTAAAATGCAATTCAATCTTTACGCTACGTACGATCTAAATACGAAAGATTGGAACGGTTACCAATTTTCTACAAACTGGTTTAAGCCATTCGTAAACTTCGATAACGGTTCATTCATTGCTTACCAAGGTTACATCGATTACGAGTTTGGTCGTGATAGTTCATACAACCAGTCGAGCAACGGCGGAGCTATGTTCAATGGTATTTACTGGCACAATGACCAATTTGCTGTAGGTTACGGTCTTAAATTATACCAAGATGTATACGGTCTAAGAGATGGTGCTCAAATTGATAGTGCTAACCCACAATACGGCCAGTTCTCTACTTCAGGCGTAGGTCACTACTTCGCAGTAACTTACAAGTTCTAATCGAACTTCTAAGAAAGTTTCCAAAATGGCACCCTCGGGTGCCATTTTTTATTGCTTTCATTTAATGCCTCGCTATCCTTGCAGCACCACTTTCTTATCTCGGTATTGCTGTGAACATCACTATTGTTGGCCCTGGGGCTATAGGCTCTTTATGGGCAATAAAACTGCTTCAAGCAGGTCATAATGTGGCTTTGTGGAGTCGTTCCACGGATCACTCAATTGACTTATCACTTGATGGACAAGCTTCACTTTCCTTCAGTAACAACAATATCGAGAAGCTATCAGAAAGTGACCTAATGATCTTCACGGTCAAAGCTTGGCAAGTAGAAGAAGCAACTACTCCACTGCTTCAACACCTAGACCCTGACACTATTCTCATGTTCATGCACAACGGTATGGGAGCGGTCGATAACATTGCTAATCAAATTGACGCTCACCCTGTAGTATTGGCGACCACGACTCAAGCAGCATTCAAACCCAATAGCAACAATGTATCCCACACCGGAATCGGCCAAACTCAATTGGGTGCTTTTAACCTAAAGGGGCAACAGTGCACTTTTTTAGTTGATGTGTTGGAACATGCCTTCCCTGCCGTGAGTTGGAATCCAGAAATAACAACGGCGCTGTGGGCTAAACTCGCCATAAATTGTGCGATCAACCCACTGACTGGGCTGGAACAAATCAAAAACGGAGAGCTTGCTGACAAAAGATTTAGCGGAGCTCTGAGTTCTATAATTAAAGAACTCACGCAAGTGATGCAGGCGGAAGGCATTACTTGTTCATTCGACGAATTAGAAACAAGCGTAAAACACGTTATTCAAGCCACGGCTCAAAACAACTCTTCCATGCAGCAAGATATGTTTTATGAGCGCAAGACAGAGATCGACTTCATTACCGGACACCTAATAAAGACAGCACTCAAACATCAGATAGAAGTTCCTGTTAACCAAAAGCTGTTTACGCAGGTTAAAGAACGAGAAAATAGCTGGAATCATCAAGATTAGTCAGCAACGATTAACAAGTCGCGATAAAATAACGATACCGCTCAGCATAACGCTAGCAACAATTTCCAAGATTTTAGGTAAGAATAGATGCTTGATATCAATCACATCCGAGAGCAGTTTCCTGCGCTATCACAAACCATCAATCAACAACCGTTGATTTATTTAGACAGCGCGGCAACGACACAAAAACCTCAGGTGGTTATTGATGCCATTAGCCAATACTACTCCAAACAAAATGCCAATGTTCACCGTGGTAGTCATAGCTTAACAGCCAACGCGACCAGTCAATTTGAAGCCGCCAGAGATAAGGTCGCTCAGTTTATCGGCGCAAGCTCTTCAAAAGAGATCATTTGGACTCGCGGTGCAACCGAAGCACTCAACCTGATAGCTCAAACGCACGCAAGAAGTACGCTTCAAGCTGGTGATGAGATTTTGGTGAGCGAAATGGAGCATCACGCCAACATCGTACCTTGGCAAATTGTGGCAGAACAAACCGGAGCGAAAGTCGTAAAAGTACCGATGACATCAGATTGTGACTTTGACGTTGTTGCGTTTGACGCCCTTTTGAATGAACGAACTAAGATTGTTGCTCTGGCTCAGATAACCAATGTTACGGGTTCTCGCCAGCCCATTAAACAAGTTATTGAGAAAGCACACAAGATGAATGCGATTGTTGTGGTCGATGGAGCGCAAGGTATTGTTCATGAGCCCGTTGATGTTGCTGCTTTAGGGGCTGATTTCTACGTGTTCTCTGGGCATAAGCTCTATGCTCCAGCTGGTATTGGGGTGCTTTATGGCAAGCTTGAATTGCTCGAAGCGATGCCACCTTGGCATGGTGGTGGCAAGATGGTTGAGCGCGTGTCTTTCTCTGGCACCACGTTTTCTGAACTGCCGGGGAAGTTTGAAGCGGGCACGCCAAATGTAGCAGGAGCGATAGCATTAAGTACCGCAATAGAATGGTTAAGTGATTTTGCTCAACGAGATGTCGAAAATCATATCCACCAGCTACAGCACGAGACTTATCTTGCACTCAGTAAACTGGATGATATTCAGGTATTGGGTTATCAACCCAACGCAAGTGTGATTACTTTTGTGATGGATGGCGTTCACCACCAAGATATTGCAACCCTGTTGGATCAACAAGGTATCGCAGTACGTGCTGGACACCACTGTGCTCACCCATTAATGGATGCACTTAATGTGAAAGGAACGGTTCGTATTTCATTTGGTATTTATAACAATCTAGATGATGTTGAAAAGCTCGTAGCGGCGATAGAAAAAGCCGTTGATATGCTGTAGCGAGTAGCGAGTAGCGAGTAGCGAGTAGCGAGTAGCGAGTAGCGAGTAGCGAAATTATGTAGGGTTGGCGTTTAGCGTCAACCCTTTTTGTTTCTGTGTATCTAAGAAATGTTAAGCACTTAGCTCTTGGATTTGAGCAACAATCGCTTTTAATCCATTGCCGCGAGATGGGCTTAGATGGGTAATTAAACCGATTTGTTCAAAGTATCCATCGATATCGAACGCTTGAATCTGCTCTGATGTTTTTCCATCATACGCAGCCATCACTAATGCAATCAGACCGCGAACGATACGCGCATCAGAATCAGCACAAAAGCGCCAAACACCGTCGATATTTTGAGAAACCAACCACACTTGGCTTTCACAACCAGATACGACAACCTGTTCACTTTTCAGTTCATCAGGCATGCTAGGCAGTTTCTTACCCCACTGAATCAGCTGGCGATAACGATCTTCCCAGCCGCTGAAAGTCTGCATTTTTGCGACAATATCATCACTGGTAATTTCTTTGCCGAATGGAAAGCTTGGGAATGTGGTCATTTTAATATCCAGTCGATTGTTAATTGAGAAGAAGACGTTACTTAGCGTGCTTTTGAACGATCTTTTCTACGATACGTGAAACCGCCACAAAACCAAAGGTAGCCGTGACAACCGTTGCTGCACCAAAACCCGTCGCACAATCCATTCGCTTTGGACCTTCTGCGGTTGCTTTCGCAGCACATACACTGCCGTCAGCTTGTGGGTACTTAAGTTGCTCAGTCGAGAACACACAATCGATACCAAACTTACGCGCTGGATTCTTAGGGAAATTATGATGACGACGCAATGTGTCTTTCAATTTCTTCGCTAACGGATCTTGAATCGTTTTAGTCAGATCAGCCACTTTGATTTGAGTCGGATCGATTTGTCCACCCGCGCCACCGGTGGTGATCACTTTAATTTTGTTGCTACGGCAATACGCCAACAGCGAAGCCTTAGCTTTCATGCTATCAATCGCATCGAGCACAAAGTCGAACTCTTTCGATAGGTATTCAGCCTGATTATCAGGACCAATAAAGTCGTCGATCAGGTTCACTTTACACTCAGGGTTAATCAGCTTAACGCGCTCTGCCATCACTTCGATTTTACTCTTACCGACAGTTCCTGACATTGCATGGATTTGACGGTTAATGTTGGTCACGCACACATCATCCATGTCGATCAATGTCAGCTCACCTAAACCAGTACGAGCAAGCGCTTCAACCGCCCATGAACCGACACCGCCAATACCGATCACACACACGTGTGCTGCTCTAAGTATATCGACTTCACTATTGCCATACAGGCGACGAGTGCCACCAAATCGTTGGTCATAGTTTTCTGAAGCTGGAGTGGTCAATTCACGCATTGTTGCCGCCAATTTATTTCTGAGAAAAAGAAAAGAGTGCGTTTTATACGCACTCTTGAATTAAAAGTCTAGGGGATTAGCGATTCGCTTTCAATGCCCCATTTTATTGTTGTTTACTCGACCTTTTCAGGAGGCAAAGCCCAAGGCGCTTCGGTTGCGCTGCCATCTAGACCCAGCTTCCACACCCGACCAAAATGCTTGTAATGACCCGCTTCAGTTCCTGCTCGTGGGCCCATACCATGGTAGAGGTCCAAATGGTTTTGCTTAACCGCACCACCGGTATCTAAAACCAATAGTAGTCTTAGTTGGTGCGCGCCGCTCCAAGTACCATCAGCATTCAGTAACGGAACCTCAGCCAGGATAGGTGTTCCCATTGGTAAGATAGAGCGATCGCCCGCTACCGCCGCCATCGGTAATAGAGGAATGCCAGCGCTACCCATTACGGATAGATCATCTCTCGCGCTAAAGAAGACGAAAGATGGGTTTTGCTCAAGCAGCTCTTTTACCACTTCAGGATCGTTCGCCAATACCCACTCTTTGATAGCTTTCAATGACATTTTTTCTCGTGGCACTAAACCTCGTTCGATCAAAACACGACCAATACTCACGTAAGCTTTATTGTTCTTACCCGCGTATGCAAAATACTGCAGCGTGTCATCATCTCCGAAATGCACAAAGCCGCTGCCCTGTACTTCCATCATAAATGGGTCGATACGGTTTGCTGAATAACCTAATTCAAGACCTTGGCCTTCTAATGCACCGTTGTAGATCTCTTCGCGTGTTGGACACTCTTTATCACACTCTGGAAGCCCATAAACAGGGAATCGGTATTCTTCGTTTGCTTCATGTCGCAGTTCCATTACAGGAGAAAAGTAACCCGTGAATAAAACATTACCTTGTTTATCACCACCACCTAATTGAGCAGTTTGAACGCCAAAATTAGCGAGTTCACTCGGCTCTCCACTCAGCACCGCCCATTCATTGAGTTGCTGATAAAGCGGCTCATAGATTTTAGCCATCGAAGGGGATTTAGAAACCACCATCTCAGCTTGCTCTGCAAATGCGGTGAAGTCTCTTGGTTTATTAGATTCAACCAAATCGACCTTATTCAAGGTTCGGGGAAATTCACCGTCAAGGTGTTGTTGGGCAAGATCAGTGGGTTGAGCACAGCCAAATAAGAAAGAGGCAGCAACAAGGGGAAGCCATTTTTTAATCACAAGAGTCATCCTAAATATTCTATGCATCGAGGATGACAAAAACGATCAGATAACACAATCTTAGATTGTAAATGTTTACAGTAAGATAACCTATCGAACTGAGTTATCGATATAACCTTTAAGGCGAAAGACTGGATTATAGTGATTATCCGACACAAGCATCATTTCTGTTTTATCAGAATTCGTTAGGCGAAAGTGATACGTTTTATTGCCTGCCTTATATTCGAAGTACTTGCCATCAAAATCAAAATGAGTCGACACAACAGAGCCTCGCACTGACACACCATTTTCACTCAGCACAAACTCGTCCGCAGCATAACGAGCGACATCTTGCTCGACCCAAGTTCCATATATTTGACTATTAGGTGTTATCGCATCTTGCACTCTATAAAACACATCGGCGAACAAGGAAGCGACGGCAAACGAACCCACCAAAGCTAAAACCATTAAACTGCGTTCAATGAGCTTACGTCTCAATTTAGGTTTGTTGCGCTGCTCTGCTCCACTGTAGAGACCTTTTGCGATCTCATCAATCTTACTCTTTCTTACTGGATTTTTTTGCATTCGTTTACGACTCATAAGGATGCTGTACGCATTGTACACTGAGACAGTTTATAAAACGAAGCCTAGATGAGAATAGTTTGCGCTTCATTCCAAAAAGTTGTTGTTCAGATTTGAATTTAAATGCTAAATTATCGAATAAATAAACAAGGAAGACTTATTCTGTGAAATTAAGAAGTACGGCGCTAGTCAAAGGCTTTAGGCAATCGACCCCTTATGTAAATGCTCACCGTGGTAAAACCATGGTGATTATGTTGGGGGGTGAAGCCGTTGCCGATAGAAACTTTGGCAACATTATTAGTGATATAGCCCTGCTTCATAGCCTTGGGGTTAAGATTGTTCTCGTTCATGGGGCAAGACCACAGATCAACCAACTGTTAGAGAAGCAAGACTGCCATACGCCTTACCATAAAAATATTAGAGTCACAGATGAATATTCTTTAGGTGTTGCAATGCAGGCGGCTGGACAACTGCAACTTGCGATCACCGCTCGTCTTTCAATGAGTTTGAACAACACCCCAATGGCAGGAACTCAACTCAATGTTATGAGTGGTAACTTCATTACCGCTCAACCCTTAGGCGTCGATGATGGTACAGATTACTGCCACAGTGGACGCATTCGTCGAATAGACATCGAAGGGATCAATCGCACCCTTGACCAAGGTTCCATCGTCCTTCTTGGGCCGATTGCCAGTTCAGTCACTGGCGAAAGCTTTAACCTGCTTTCGGAAGAGGTCGCGACACAAGTTGCTATCCGTTTGAAAGCCGACAAACTGATTGGCTTTTGTTCTGAGCAAGGGGTGACTGACGAAAGCGGTAATGTACTCGCCGAACTCTTCCCTAAAGACGCCAAGCAAATTCTTGAACGCTTAACGGAATCCCAGAACCCCGCCGAAGACATGAGCACCGGAACACTGCGCTTCTTGAAAGGAGCGATCTCCGCTTGCCGAGCAGGCGTGCCTCGTTGTCACTTGATCAGCTACAAAGCCGATGGCGCATTGATCCAAGAGCTATTCTCTTTTGATGGTATTGGAACCCAAGTGGTCATGGCGAGTGCCGAACAAGTCAGACAAGCTCAGATTGATGACATCGGTGGTATCTTTGACCTCATTCGCCCTCTTGAAGAACAAGGCATTCTTGTTCGTCGCTCAAGAGAGCAGTTAGAACAAGAAGTCCATCGTTTTACTATCATCGAAAAAGACGGTCTGATCATTGGTTGCGCTGCGCTGTACGCTTATCCAGAAGATCACATGGCAGAGATGGCCTGCGTGGCCATTCACCCAGACTACCGAGATGGAAACCGTGGGCAGTTACTGCTTGATTACATGCGTCATCAGTCCAAATCTCGTGATATCGACCAAATCTTTGTTCTTACCACACACAGCCTTCATTGGTTCCGTGAACAGGGTTTTTATGAGATTACTGTTGATGAATTACCAATGGAAAAGCAAGGTCTGTACAACTATCAAAGGAATTCCAAGATCTTAGCGTTAAATGTGTAAATTAAATTTGGAGTAAAATCTCACTTTTATGAGGAATTCATTGCAAATGTAATCGTTTCTCATGTGATATTTATTAAATATGCACTTTCATTCACAGCTATAATTGTATATAATTTGCACGCTTTATGAATATCGACAAGCGTTTTTATTGGAATGCCGCCGAATGTTTAACCTATGACATTTAGGTGGTCACTGCACGGATTGCTATACCCATTAACGATCAGCATGCTAGTAGTCAGTCTGCTCGTTAATATAAACAGCAAAAGAGCAACACTGATATGAGAACCATTGTTTGTAACTCGCTGCAAAGTTTTTGGGATATGGCTGATAACCAATTCTTAGAAGGGTTAGACGTACACTGCGTGTTCCCTGTGAGCGAGAACCTAAAAGAGTTTATTTTGAATTGCCAAGCAAAGTACAAAATAAACCATATATCGTTTACTCGAGCGTTTTTAGGCACGGATTCCTAATAACGTTCAGAGCAACCACGGATGGTTGCTTTGTGTATACGATTTACCCTGCTATTTCGTTGTTTTACTTCCAGCAACACCTCCACTAAAACCAATGACCGTCAGTTAGTTAATCGACTTCCTAAACCACTCACTCGCTCTGTTTTTACCTTAATACCACGCTTCAATACATTGGTATCACTGAACATCATCAGTCGTTTCTTAGCACGTGTAATACCCGTATAGATAAGTTCTCGCGTTAAAATAGGGCTGAAGTCTGGCGGTAAGATCATTAAGGTCAGATCAAATTCACTGCCTTGAGATTTGTGTATCGTCATTGCATACGCGGTTTCATGATCAGGCACTCGACTTGGTAGTACAGCTTTTACACTGCCATCGGGCAATTCAAAGTACACCTTTAATCGAGGGGCTGAGTTATCATCAATTGAAGAAGAGCTACTTACATCAGCCTCAAGCATACAGATACCAATATCACCATTGTATAAACCTAAGCCATGATCATTGCGCGTTACCATTACTGGTCGCCCGTGATACCACAATTCATCGTTGTGCGGATTCACCAAGCGTCTTGCGGCAAGTGCCCTTTCGATTCTGTGGTTGAGGCCTTTAACACCAAAGTCACCTTCGCGAATGGAACACAGCAACCGACACTGGCTGAACAAATCGAGAACCGATTTCGCTCTCGCTTCTTGAGTTTCTAGCTCTTCCAATGGCACATTCATTCGGTTCAGATACGCACCATACTCATTAACTAAAGTACGTAGCATCAAGTTATAGCTGTCACTCGACAAGGGATGATTCTCAATATCCGCAAACCCTTTCGCAAACACTTGATCGACCTGATTAGCAGAGCCGTTATTGATCGCCTTTGCCAACTGTCCGATACCTGAACGTGCATCAAAACGGTAACTCTTCTGCAGCATACACAAACTATCTGCAATCGCAGGAGGGTTAAACGATCCTGTTTTGAGCTGCCTTGGTTTAGCTATCGCATCAAAGCCTGTCATTTCCGCAATCAAGTTACCTTGCGCTGTGCTGTAGCCTGTTGAATTAAACGAGCAGATATCACCCAACACAGCACCAGCTTCTACTGAAGCGAGCTGGTTTTTATCACCAAGCAGAATCAACCTTGCGTGTTCAGGGAGTGCATCCACCAGCTTATACATCATGGATAAGTCGACCATCGATGCTTCATCCACCACCAAGATATCAAGGTGAAGTGGATTACGTCGGTTGTGTCTAAACTCCGCTCGATTAGGAATAGCACCGAGCAGTCTGTGCAAGGTACTCGATTCCGTCGGTATGTTGGCCTTCACTTCAAGTGCTAAAGGCAGTTGCTCAATCGCTTTACCAATCGACTCGGTTAAACGTGCCGCCGCTTTACCTGTCGGAGCCACCAGCTTGATCGTCGGTATTTTACCTTGGCTGAGTGATTGCTCGACCATCGCCGACAGTAACTTAGTTACCGTGGTCGTTTTACCGGTACCCGGCCCACCAGAAATCACCGCGAAGCGACGACTTAACGCCACCGCTGCCGCTACTTTTTGCCAATTCAAACAAACAGATAACGGCACTAGACTATCCAGCACATCTAAATCGGTCACTTGTTTGGCTTGAACAATCGCTTGATCGATAGAACCCCAATCCAAAGCCTGTTCGTCGACAATATCTAGATGGTCACACACTAACTGTTGACGCAACACCTGAGAGGTTTGTTGGTTTACTTCAGCTTTGGCTAAGGCATTAAACAGAAAATGGTAACTACGTGCAAAAAGCTGATTGAGCGTTTCAGTCAGAGCCTTCTTCTGCTCAATATTGAACTCTACTGGCTTACTTAAACGGTTTAGAGTTTCAGCCAACACAACTTCGTAGTTCCAATAACGCTGTAAGTAGACACGTTGTCCATCAAACATTAGCGGCTTAATGCAGTCATTCGTTGTTCCAACTAGGTTAGATGATTGCAGAACAGTCACCCAATCAATACCCAACAGTTTTTGGTTCAATTGCAGTGCCGTTTCACCGTACAAACCAAGCAACTGGGCTAGATCTGTCGTTAGTTCAGGGCCTGCCTTATGCTGCTGTATAAGCTGAGTACAAATATGCCCCTTGCCTAATTCATGGCTTACAACGCCAGCTAGAAACCCGATCTCTTGAGAATGACTCGTCGCTTGCTGAGCAATAAAACGAGCAAACTGATAATCCAGCTGACGAATTGAACCTTTGTCCGCTAGGAACTTTAATACATCCATGAGCTGCTCAGGGATAAGTGAAACTGGCTTAACAGAATTCGCTGTTTCTATGGTGGTATTAGTGGTCGTTGTTGTCATTATAGAAGCCCCATCTGTCCAGTTTCATTGTCATTCAATTGTGCTGAACGCCTGTCTATCACTTTACCGTCAATCAATTGATCCATTTCATCGAGCAAAGCCAATGTAGGTTTCGCCGAGAAAATACCTTGTTGAGATTGGCCGTCCATTCCTCTTAAAAACAAGTAATAAACCCCACCAAAATGTTGTTCATAACTGTAATCTGCAACGCGGCTGCGTAAGAAGCGGTGCAGAGCCAACGCGTAGATTTGATATTGCAGATCATAGCGGTGGTCGGCCATCGCCGATTTCAATGCCTCACCATGGTAGACGGCAACATCATCACCTAAATGATTCGATTTCCAGTCGAGCACATAGTATTTACCTTGGTGCTCGAACACCAAATCGATGAAGCCTTTCAGCATGCCTTGCACGGTTTGGAAACCTAAATCGCCCGCTTTAGCCGATAACGGATCATGATATTGAATGGTTTGATTCAGCTCAGATGCGGCCAACACTTCGATCGGCAACAAGAACTCCATTTCGACTAATCGTTGAGTTGAGCCTTTCTCGCTCAGCTTTAAGTTCTTTCCATCTAAAGCGGTGTTTAGCACCGTATCAACAAGCTGTTGAAGCACAGGTAGCCACTCTAATTCGTATTGCTCTGACTCTAATAAGTGAGTAATTACTTGCGTGTTATGTTTGCTGGCTGCTGGCTCAGTAAATTCAACATCCTCAAACAAGGTATGCAAGAAAGTTCCAGGGCGAGCGCCACGAGGGAACGTGAATATAGAACGTTCAGGTTCAATCAACTCCGACTCGTCTTGTTCATCAGCCGAGTCAATATCGAAGCCAGACACCTCAATCGTGGCATCATGACTAGCTCCGTGACTGCCTTGTTTTACAAGTCCCGAGTAACTGGTTATTCGCCAAGCTCGGTCAATTGAAGCCTTCAGTTCACTGGCCTGTAAGTCTTCACTCACTTGCTCTGTTTGCACAAAAACTTGTTCGTGAGCGGTAGGCGTTTCAGACAGCAATACGCTTGAATTCTTCCCCTCAATCGCTGACAGAGCTTGATGTAACTCAGCGATGCCTTGCTCTTGTCCGTTTTGAACCAAGTAGCCCATAGCACTCAAATGTACACCGGTCGGCTCTTTGGTTGAACGCCCTTTACGTAGCGGTGCCATTCCAATAAAACATCCATAGACAGCACGAGTAAGCGCCACGTAAATCAAACGTAAGTCTTCCGCCAGTCGCTCTTTATCGGCTTGTGCCAAAGCACTATCACTGCCCGTAATATCAAGCACTGTGGTATCTGAGTCGTGATCGTAGAACTTACCTTCACTCGCTTCACGATAACTCGCCACGAACGGCAGGAATACTAGGTCATATTCCAAACCTTTCGATTTGTGAATGGTAACGATTTGAACCAAGTTTCTCTCTGACTCAAGACGCTGAATGTCGTCTTCACTGCCGCCTAAACCATTTTGAGCATCTGAGATCGCTTCTGCTAACCAACGCAGCAAGCCATAGTCGCTGTCGAGTTCTTGCCTAGCTTGTTGCAGCAATTCGCCAATGTGCATTAAATCAGTGAGTGAGCGCTCACCATTTTCTTCTTCCAGTAAGCGTTCCGCGAGATGTCGTTTGCTGATCACGCTGCGTAACATTGGCAACACGCCACGCTGTAGCCACAACTTACGATATTCTCGAAATTCGTTAACGACGTTTTCCCAAACCACTTCATCGTTGTTGAGTTCATCCAATGATGCGGCATCCAAAGAAAACAATTCCGACGCTAAACTCGCGCGCAATGCACGATCGTTTTCAGGTGTCAACACCGCTTGCAATAGGCGTTGAATATCTTGCGCGACCAAGCTGGTAAATACACTGTCTCGGTTAGACAAATACACACTAGCGATGCCTTGTTCCGACAACGCATTCTTAATCAGGCGACCTTCACTACCGGTTCGAACCAAGACAGCAATATCACCTGCATTCACGGCATGTTGCTTTTTACCGTTATCAAAATAAGCTTGCTCGTTTTGAGAAGCGGTCAGAATGGTTTGAATTTGACTCGCCGTCGCCTCAGCCATTGCTTTGTGATATTCGCCTTTTGGTAAGGGCTTGTCTTCAGTCTCTTGCAGCCAAAAAGTGAGCGCGTGTTGAGTTTGACCATCCATCACCCATTGGCGTTTGTCAGCCGATGGGCTCGCTGCTACGGGCAAAAATGGAATGTCTTGGTCGTAGATAAACGGGCTATCCGAATTCATAAACACTTGGTTTACCGCGCTGACCATATCAGCACTCGAACGCCAGTTAGTGCCTAACGTATAGTGAGCACTAACTTGGTTTCTTGCCTTAATGTAGGTAAAGATATCCGCACCACGGAAGCCATAGATAGCCTGCTTCGGGTCGCCGATCATAAACAGACCGCATTGCGGGTTATCGAGATAGATTCGGCTAAAAATACTGTATTGCAGCGGATCGGTATCTTGGAATTCATCGATCATCGCCACTGGGTATAAGGTGCGGATTCTCTCCACTAGCAATGATTGCTCATCCACATCAATTGACGCAGATAACTGAGTCAACAAATCATCAAACGATAACCACTGCTTCTGCTGCTTAGCCTTAGCTAACATAGTTCGACAATGGGTAATGGCATGCGCCAGCAATGGAGCTTTTAGATCTGCTGGATAATTTAAGAAGTCCTCAATCGCTTCGAAAACGGCGTGCTGAGGTGCAGTGCCTTTTGGTGTTTTCTCGATTAATGTTGCTTGTGAGAACTTCTCTAATTTATCTGGGAACTGGTAATCATGAGTGTCGCTCTGTGCCCATGCTGTGACGGCTTCTAACCAAGTCGGTAAAGACTTCTTGGTGTAGCTACGCTTGTTCACATCTGAACCTGAAATCAAAGCCAGAAAGTCCGCTTCAGATTCACACCACAACGCCTTAAGTTGCTTCACTTTATCTAGGTTTTGATTGTGCAGAGTTTGCAGGTCGCCCGACATTGCTTCGACGGTTAGCTTTAGTGGAGGACCCGTCAGGTAACGATTTACGTCAGCCAATAGAGAAGCGGGAGAACCCCAGATATTACGAACCTCACCTGCTAATTGAATTGGCAATGGGTAGAACTGTTTACGCCAATAGTCAGCTACCACTTGCGCTTTCAGGTGACTTTCATCGGTCACAAATTCATTATCAAAACGGCTTCCAGACTCAAAGGCATTTTGAGTCAGCATACGCTGACAGAAGCCGTGAATGGTGTATACCGCCGCCTCATCCATTTGTCTTTCGGCATTGAGTAAGGTTTTCGCAGCACCAGCATGATCATCAATGGCTTGTAACAAAGGCGCAATCACTGGGTCGTCACTTTGCCCACGTGCAAACGCGATACGTGCATCATGGATTCGAGCACGGATACGATCTCGTAGCTCTGCCGTTGCCGCTTCAGTAAAGGTCACAACCAATATTTGGTCTACGGTTAGCGGCTCATGGTGTCGAGTGGCTTCAGTCAGATCACCTTGTGGAGCGGCCGTGCCGTGCCCGAGCAGTAGGCGCAAGTACAAGCCAGCGATGGTAAATGTTTTACCCGTACCCGCTGATGCTTCAATTAAACGCGCGCCATGAAGTGGAAACGTCATGGTATCGAGTGTCTGTGGAGCGATTACCTGAACACTGCTTGTGGTCGTCATGCCTTACTGCCTTTTGATAGATGAGTCTGTTAAAAATGTGACTATTGCTATAAATGTGACCTAGCGTGGAAAACGTCATTCAATTTACGTCCTACGCTGATTTGTTAATAGTTAGTGCGATCTCTCTCACGGATCAATTCAGATCGCCTCGCTACTATGCGCCCACGAGTTCAGGAGCGTGTACGAGTTTTGTACTTTCCGGCGTTACTTTGAACCACAGAATAATGGTCCCTCTGACCTGTGGCCGTACAGCGAACGCCCTACACTAATAATGATTTACTGGCGGCCACTTTATTCCTGTACCTTGCTTCTCTTCACCTTGATTCCCTTCACCTTGAAAGCACGCATCCCAAATGCTTACCAGCAACTCTCTTTCGTTTTTCATTAATTCAGCACACTCGTTATCGATCTTGTCGATCACAAGCACTTACTCCTGCTCTTCCAGATCGGCAGCAGCCAACCTTGCCGCCTGTAGCACAAGCGTTGAATACATACGCGACTCAACAGCCAGATCATCGTCCCACTTAGACCAGATTCGTGAGATGTAGGTATCTCTACCCTCGCCCGTGAAGGCGAAGCTGTCATTAAAGGTATCGGCCATTTTCTTGAGTGACTTTTCTTCATCATCGACCCACTTACCACGGCTAAAGCCCACTTCAACACCAGCTAATGCCGTTTTCGGGAAGTATGGCAATGGTGCAGTCATACCTTGATAAAACAGTCGTACTAACTCAGCTAATATACTCTTCGCTTGCTGCGCATCGCCGATAGGTTGTAGCGTTTGGTGAACCACGCCCTCTTTTCTGTCATAGCCAATAATATGGGTCGTTTTTCCGTATCCCATAACAGCGCAGGATAGATGATCAATCCACGCAGCCAAGTAATCTTGAGAGCGTATTTTGCCACTACGGAAACGCACTAGACCTGATTGATAGTTTTGAGTTAACCACCCCATCAAGCGAACAGGCTTACCTTCGCCCAACACATCAAATTCGATATTTACTTCGAGATCTTGCTGCGGCGAACCGCTCACAAATCTAATCTCTTTGGCTAAGTCTTCCGCTTGAACACGATTGGTTTCAAATTCGATGTCACCGAAGGCGCCAACAGGTAATCGACCTTGTGCTTTTTGCTCAGAGACAAACTGTCGCACCGCTTCATCTGCACCTTCAGGATGGTCCAACAACACTTGCAGCAGAGCATCTTTAAGCTGGAAGCTCTCTAGTCCATTGAGTACGAATGGCTCATCGTCTTCCATTACAGGAAGTGGCGGCTCAAATACCACTTTTAGGCGGCGATTAAAGAAGTACTGTACTGGCAAACGCCAAAAACGCTGTAACTCAACCAAGTCGAGTTCTAACGGGTACGTCGCACCCAGCAAATAATCATCCAATGCACGATTGAATTCACCACTGCGTTCGCCAGAACGATTTGCCGCAGGTAGCCACTCTTTGGCGTAGCTCAATACATGGCTTGCGTCACCTTGAGTAAACGCAGCAGGGCTGAACGGTGTCATGGTGTGTTCAAAGCTGATCGCTTGAGTCAGGTTGACCCCAGAATCATCGCTTGGTAATGCTTGATCTTCACTTAAGCAATAGTTCTGTTGGCAGTACTCTATCAATTCAGAAACCAACACCGACGGCACTCGCTCGGTATTATCTTGAATCGAACGGCCAACATAGCTGATGTATAAACACTCTTGTGCTGACAGCATTGCTTCTAGGAATAGGTAGCGATCATCATCACGACGAGAACGATCACCCGGTCGTGTGCGTCCGTTCATCAAATCAAAACCTTCTGGCGGCATTGAGCGAGGGTAAACCCCATCATTCATGCCTAACAAACAGACGGTTTTGAACGGAATAGAACGCATCGGCATCAAGGTACAAAAGTTAACTTGACCCGCTAAGAAACGCTGGCTAATACGCGCGCCAGATAACTTATTATTGAGGTACTGGTAGATAATGCTTGGCGACAGTTCTTGTTCGTACAGGGCATCATCAAGCTGTTCATTCAGTTGTGAAAGTGCATCACGAATCGACTTAAGTACCACCTCGCCTTCCAGTTCAACCGCAAAGAAGTCATCAATCATTTGCAGCAAGGTTTCACGCCACATATCGATAGATTGGGTTTCAGTTAAGCGTTGACGGTAATGGGCGATACGATCGATAAAGTGCGCTAACTTACCCGCAAGTTCGGCGTTAATGCCCTGAACTTCGTTATAAGCGGCAATTGGAGAGTGTTCGGTTTCAAACAAACCCGCAGAGTCCGACATCGCATATCCTAATAACATGCGCTGAATGCCAAATAGCCAGGTATTTTGCTCGGTCGCAGGTAGATCAAATTCTGTCGCCGTTGAAGCATCAACACCCCAACGGATACCTGCTTCTTCAACCCATTGCTTGGCTTGCTCGAATTGAAACTCGTCAATACCAAAACGTGACATCATTGCAGGAATTTCTAACAGCTCTAGCAACTCAGAGGCTAAACAACGCGTGTTCGGTAGCGCGACTAACTGCATGAAAGCGGTCAGAATTGGGCTTTCTTGGTCTGCGGTTCTATCAGAAATCGAGTAAGGGATATAACGCTCACCCGGGGCATTACCAAATACTGCCTGAATCGCTGGGCTATAAGCATTAATATCAGACACCATCACGATGATATCGCGCGGTTTCAAGGTAGGGTCGGCATCAAACATTGCCAACAGCTGATCATGAAGGACTTCAACCTCACGCATTGGGCTATGACAAGCGTGCACCGTCAACGAGCGATCGCCAAGCTCAACCACCTGTTTATGGTTACTGGAGTCTAAAATTTCATCATTGCGATGCTCTTCCAATTCAAGGATATCTCTTTGAATTTGATGCAATAAGCCATCTCGCTCTACATCAATAAAAAATTGATACTCCTCAGTATCTCCCTCAGAGAGCAAAAGTAAGTTATCTCGTCCTAATTTTCCCATCGAAGCCAATAAGTTATTTCCAATGGCATTATCAATATGCAGTTCATCATGCACTTCATACTTCCCCCCTTCCATTAAGGAAGACGAGCCAACTGATGAAACCATGTTGTTAGACAAGGCGAGCTTTTTACGCTGCTTAGCATCGAATCTTGCTAAATCTTTGAGGCTTTTGATATCACCCCAATAAGGCTTACTTGGATTGGTAAACATCAAGTGCACATCAATCTGCTCACCTAGAGCTTTCAACGCATCCATATAACGAGGAGGCAGCGAAGAAATACCAAACACAAATAAGCGCTTAGGCAGATGCTGCAGTTGGCCTTGTTGATTGGCTAGCGCTTCAATGAAGTCGTGATACAAGTTGCCACGGTGGTATTTAGATTGGCCTTGGGACAGAGTTTGATCATAGAGCTCTTGCCACAAAATCGGTTGCCAAGGGTGCTCTTGCTGCCCTTCCTCATCGATAAGTTCTGCAACGGACTCTCCCGCTTCCCACATCGCCATCCATTCAGGTCGATACACTAAGTAGCCATCGAAGATATCAGCAATTTTCTCTGCCAATTGGTACAACTTCGAATCATCTTCGTCGTTTTCAAGATAGCGCTGTAAAGGAAGAAAATCAGGGTGGTCAAGCTTAGCGGGTAGCAAACTCATCAACTTCCACGTCATCGCTTCTTTGTTAAAAGCACTGCGTTTAGGTACATCAGGAAGCACTTGGGTAAACATATCCCAAATGAAGGTTGCTGGAAGTGGGAAATCGATATTTGCTGCTACGCCAAACTCTTTGGCGAGTTCCATCTTAAGCCATTGAGACATGCCTGGGCTCTGAACCAAGATCTGCTCTTTTTCGAAAGGATTGGCCAAAGGGTCACTTTTAATTAAGTGAACGAGAAGGATTTTTAAAGTATCGACTTTATTGGAATGGTAAACAGTAAACAAAGTGCACTCACGCTAATCTTGCCACAATATAAAGCCAGATTAGCATAAGTACCGAGTTTGGATTAGGAATATAAGCTTATGAAATACTGAAAACTTAAGGTCCGTTTATCTTTTGAACTATTGCTTCTTACAATCTACTGCCTACCGCACTTAGAACACGGTGAGGTTTGTAATTCATGTAATAACGAACCGCCACATAACCCACTACAAACGTTGCCACAATCAATTCTAGATACGCTAGGTTGAACACTTGATCTACATAGTGAGTTTCCACACCAACAGTTTGCATCCAAGCCGCCAATTTGAATAACGCCGTTGCACCAATCACGATTGGGAATGTAAACGCCGCATAGCCCGGGCTGAATGGCAGACGAAGTAGTTTGAAAAACGCGATGTAGATAATAAACGTCATCAACACTGCAATACCAAAGAGTAACCCAATGATCACTGGCGAAGGATTTGCCGTCACCGTTAGGTAGCCAGCTAAAGATAGACTTGCTGGTGCCGCCATAATCGCAATGGTTGGTTTTGCTGCGTCAGGCACTTCATGAGAGAAGATCAAACGGTAAATCATGAGAGGTAGCATTACCGCATAAACCAATAAGCCAAAGACTAAAGTCGCGTGAGCAACGGGTTCTAAGATCGGGTTACCTGAAAAAGAAACGTCTGCCACGATAATACCGATTGGTGGCACAAACCAACTTGGCACCATGTGGTGAATCTCAAAGTTTTTAGCTCTGTGGTATAAGAAGCTCACCAAGAACACGACATGTAACGCTACCGAAGCGAGCCACACAGCTTCTTGTAAGAATTGAGAGATCGGAGCCAACGAAGCAGACACCACCATACAACCCATTGCGAATGTGGGTACAACACTGCCGACAACAGGGTGAGCAAGGTCTTCACGTAATAAGTGGCCGTGAATCAAAAATTTCACAGCTAAAACAAGAAGCAATACCGCCGCAATACCAGCACTGACCCACTGCACCAAACCCGGTGTGTGCAAAATACCTTGTGCGACTAAAACACCATCCCAACACCAGCCTAAACTTGCAATTGCGAGTGCTAACCCTGCCATGGGAGTTGGAGCTCCTGTTAATCTATATTTAATACGTTGAATCATGTCAGCCTCTCTTAAACTTAATTCACTAAACTTGTGAACTCATCAGCTTGTTGAAGCCATAATACGCTTGCGCTTCGTTAAACAATATCCAATTATATATAACAAATGTTCATTAATACTGAACGATACCTTTCCTCCAGCAGCGTAAAACTAGGAACCTGATGGCTAATATTTCAATCAAACAACTCAAAGTGTTTGTCACCATTACCCAGCACTCGACATTGACCGCAGCCTCTGAGGCTCTGTTTCTGTCTAAGGCCGCTGTCAGCATGGCGCTAGGCGAAATGGAGAAACAACTCGGTCACTCTCTATTTGACCGGGTTAATAACCGATTAATTCTCAATCAAGAAGGACAAAAGCTTCTTCCTTTGGCGGATGAGATATTACATCGTGCTGCTGGTATTGATGTTTTGTTCCGTGACGACCAGCCTTTAAGTGGCAATCTAAAGGTCGGTGCGAGTGACACAATTGGTAATCAGGTCGCACCGTTTATTCTGTCTGGCTTTCGCGAGCTAACTCAGCATCAAGATCAGAGCTTATTCATTTCAAACAGTGCGCTGATCTGCCAAAAGTTGGTGGATTATGAACTGGATATCGCTTTAATTGAAGGAAAAACACTCCATCCGGAGTTGATCTCTAGCCAGTTCAGTAGCGATGAAATGTGTATTATTGTTAGTAATCAACACCCTCTCAATTCAAAAGAAAAAGTGATTTTAAGCGATTTAGAAGATAGTCATTGGATTTTACGTGAGTCTGGTTCAGGCACTCGCGAGTTTTTCCTGCGTGCCGTCGCACCGCGTATCGAACATTGGTATGAATCCTTTGAGCTCAACACGACTGAGGCGATCATCAATTCTGTTTCTGCCAATCTTGGATTCGCGTGTTTATCACGGCTGGCTGCGCAACGAGCAATTGACTCAGGCCGAGTGAAAGCACTCGATGTCCCACTCGACATGAAACGTCGATTCTGGATGCTGGTCCATAAAGACAAATATCAAAGCCCGCTACTGAAATCTTTCATGAGTTATTGTGAAGACTGGGCTACACATCAAGATTGAGGCCGCATTGTTAGGGCTCCAACTGGACTTTTAACATCAGAAACTGTATAAAAAGCCAGTAAAATTTATCAAACTTAGAGGATTAACCATGGCTGTTATCGTCAAGTACGTGGTCGAACGCAACGGAGAAGAGAAAATGACTTTTACCTCTAAAGCCGAAGCTGACGCATACGACAAAATGCTGGATATGGCTGATGAGCTTTTTGAACTATTAAGCAAAAGCGATTTAGTTGAAGATGAAGGCAAGCAAGAAGAGCTTGCTATGTACCTAGCGAAGAACAAAGAAGAAGTTCTTTACGCATTAGGTGCTAAGCGTAAACCAGCTCCGAAAAAAGAAAAGAAGCTTGAAGCTGTTGAAGACGCAGAAGAAGATGCCGCTTAATTAGCTGAAGTTTTCTAAAAAACGTCAATAATGTCTCTAATCAGAGCTCGTTATTGGCGTTTTTTTATACTTATCGAAATATAATGAACTCTGTTTATAGTCGAAATCGCTCTAAACATTCGCTTGCACAAAAGTGTGATTAAGATCTAATCTATAGCCATCAGGTGATGGGGTTCCACCTAAGCTTTTGCTTCAACCGCCCGTTCTTTTGAACCGTGCTAATGACTCCTACAGAATCGAAAACAGGTAATACTGTTGGATGTATCGCTACTCCTCCATTTTGGAATGGACTTAGTCTATTAAGACTGAGCTTCATGTCACCTTTGGATGATCGATACTCAAGATCTGTAGTGAATTAGCCGCACCTCTTCCAACACGTCCTGTTTTCTCAACGCCCTAGGTCTTAAATGGCTCTATCAGTGAGAAAACATTATGCACTACTCTTCAGAAATTCAATCAATGTGCCCTATTCAAAGGGGTGATCTTCACACTTCAGCGCCAATTCCAGTTGAAGGCGCCATGGTTAGCCCAAAAGATGTCATCGCTATTTCTGGTTTAAGCCATGGCGTAGGCACTTGTGCACCACAACAAGGTGCAGCAAAACTAACGCTGAACGTAAAAAACGGCATCATCGAAGAAGCGCTAATCGAAACGATTGGTTGTTCAGGCATGACTCAATCAGCCGCGATGGCAGCCGAAATCCTCACAGGAAGAACCATTCTTGAAGCTCTGAATACTGACTTGGTGTGTGATGCAATCAACGTAGCGATGCGTGAAATCTTTCTGCAATTCGTTTACGGTCGAACTCAATCCGCATTCTCTGAAGGCGGCCTAGAAATTGGCGCAGCATTGGAAGACTTAGGTCAAACACAACGTAGCCAAGTAGGCACCAGCTATTCAACTTCAGCGAAAGGCGTTCGTTACCTAGAGCTTGCAGAAGGCTACGTGACCAAGCTTGCACTTGATGATCACAGCGAAGTGATTGGCTACGAATATCTCAACCTCGGCAAAATGATGAAGGCGATTAACCAAGGCATGCCAGCTAATGAAGCTGCTGACCTTGCGACGGGGACTTATGGTCGCTTCGATGAAGCCGTTACCACCATTAACCCACGCCAACACTAATTTTGCCAATTTAGAGGAAAGATATGATGAACACTCAATTTAATGAATCGGTAACTCGCGTATTGGCAGAAATGAACTTCGACTCTTTAGAGCAAGCGAACCAATACTGCAAAGCCCACAACGTTGATCCAAAAGCTTTGGTGATGGACACCCAGCCTATCGCTTTTGAAAGCGCTGCCGATGCTTATATCCTTGGTTCAGCACTGGCGCTATTTCGCAAAGCCACCAGCGCAGAACAAGCAGCGAATATCATTGGTGAAGGCCTTCAAGCATTCACCAAACCCGGCAGTGTTGCTGAGCAACGCCAAGTAGGGATCGGCCACGGTGCGCTAGCTGCGCGTCTTCTCAATGAAGAGAGCCACTGTTTTGCTTTCCTTGCGGGCCATGAATCTTTTGCTGCTGCAGAAGGTGCAATAAAAATCGCACTCAACGTCAACAAATCACGTCACAACCCATTAAAGGTAATACTCAATGGCCTAGGTAAAGATGCAGCTTACTTAATTTCTCGCATCAATGGTTTTACCTATGTACGCACTCAGTACGATTACCAAACAGGCGAGCTTGTTGAAACAGAACGTCGCCGCTTCTCACAAGGCCCTCGCGGAGAGATCTTGTGTTACGGCGCTGATGATGTACGTGAAGGCGTGGCAATCATGCACAGAGAAGAAGTGGATGTAAGTATTACGGGTAACTCAACTAACCCAACGCGCTTCCAACACCCTGTTGCAGGTATCTACAAAGCAGAACGTACTCGCCAAGGTTTACCTTACTTCTCAGTTGCTTCAGGCGGCGGTACAGGTAGAACATTGCACCCAGATAACGTGGCAGCAGGCCCAGCGTCTTACGGCATGACAGATACCATGGGCAGAATGCATGCTGATGCTCAGTTCGCAGGTAGCTCTTCTGTTCCGGCTCACGTGGCAATGATGGGCTTCATCGGTATGGGTAACAACCCAATGGTCGGTGCGACAGTTGCATTGGCTGTAGCAGTAAGCGAATCTCAAAACGCATAACGACAACGTTGGGCGCCACGATCTATCCATAGAATAGAGTCCGTTAACTGAGAAACAAGCAATAACAGACGACCAAAACTCTACACCTATCACTAAAACCAAACAGCCAGCCTTATGCTGGCTGTTTTTTATTCACACTTGCTCTACTATCTATTTCTAATAATTATTTGTATCTAAGATTAAATACACAAACCATTTGTATTTAACTGCATCTTTTCAAAGGAATAATATGAAAGAGCTCATCATTCATACCATTACCGTGTTCATGGGCTTTTTTGCCATCATGAACCCAATCGCTAATACGCCAATTTTTCTTGGATTAACCGGTGACAATGACAGGGAAACCGTCAAATCGATCGCTTTCCGTTCAGTGTTTATCGCATTCATCATCGTCAGTACTTTTGCACTCTCTGGCAAACTTATCTTTGACCTCTTTGGTATCACACTTTACGCACTTCGCATCACAGGCGGCATTTTGGTCTTTTTGATTGGCTTCCACATGCTGCAAGGTGATTCAACACACGCCAAAGCAAAAGAGAAAGTGAACTCAGACGCCCAGAAAGACGCTGCTCTAAGTATCGCCGTCTCACCACTTGCAATGCCAATTCTCGCTGGCCCCGGCACCATTGCCACTGCGATGAACTTTGCCAGTACCGAGGGGGTCTATGAAACCATCATAACCATCGTCGCTTTCGGCCTACTATGTACCTTAACCTATGTCTTATTTGTATTCGGCGAGCGATTTGTTAAAGCTGTCGGACCAAGTGCATTGAACGTGATAACCCGAATGATGGGTTTAATACTCGCCGTTATCGGTATGCAGATGTTGATTGAAGGGATTGAGCAGGCTTATAAAGCGCTATTTATCTAAAGAGTGTTGTTCATTTAAAGAACGTTGGTTATCTAACTTTGATATCAAATTTTGTTGAATTGCATCATTTTCTCATTGCAGAAAACTATCTCCAGAAAGACAAGCAATATCATTTTACAGACTTTATCCCGATGCGCCCTTTCATAACTAGGGCGCTCTCTTTATGATGAACGCAATTAAATTAACTTTGCTAACGGCAGCGCTTGTTATTCGAGCCGCTGTTATGAAATAGCAAAATCAAGACTCAACACATGGAGATTCAACATGGCTTACTTTTCACTAGCCTTCGGTACGGCAACCAAAAACCGCGACAATAACATCATTGAAGCGTTCTTCCCTAACCCACTTCTAGACCCAAGCGACGCTCTTGTTGCGGCTATTGGTGAAGTTGCAGGTTACACTGAAGGCAACCAAGCTATCGAAATCTCTGCAGCACAAAGCGCAGAACTCGCGAAAGCATTCGCAGCAAACGACGATGCAGCAAACGCATCTTTCGCAGAAAAAGCAGCAGCATCTGAGCAACCTCTTGTTCTTGTTGTTCTTGCGACTGACGAGAAGCCAGCATCAGTTGCTGAAGGCTTCCTTAAGCTGCAACTTATCTCTAACCGCCTAGTTCAACCACACGGTACGGTACTAGACGGTATCTTCGGTCTACTGCACAACATCGCATGGACTAACGAAGGCCCTATCGATCTTCCTGAGCTGGCTGAGCGTCAAATCGAAGCTCGCCTAGCGGGTCGCGCTCTGTCTGTAGATTGCGTAGACAAGTTCCCTAAAATGGTGGATTACGTGGTACCAACAGGCATTCGTATTGCTGACACTTCTCGTGTTCGTCTTGGTGCACACGTAGGCGAAGGCACAACAGTAATGCACGAAGGTTTCATCAACTTCAATGCGGGTACTACTGGCGTAAGCATGGTTGAAGGTCGTATCTCTGCGGGTGTTGTTGTGGGTAACGGTTCAGACATCGGCGGCGGCGCTTCTATCATGGGTACTCTGTCGGGTGGCGGTACTATGGTTATCTCTATCGGCGAAAACTGCCTACTAGGCGCAAATGCGGGTCTTGGCTTCCCAATGGGCGATCGTTGTACGGTTGAGTCTGGTCTTTACGTGACTGCGGGTACTAAGGTTCGCATGTTAGATAAAGAAGGCAACGAAGTAGAAATCATTAAAGCTCGTGACCTTGCTGGCGTTTCTGATCTTCTGTTCCGTCGTAACTCGATTACTGGCCAAATTGAATGTCTAGCGAACAAGTCAGCTGTTGAACTGAACAGCGAGCTACACAGCAACAACTAATCTACGCACTAGATGCTAAATTACTAGATACTAAAAAACACGAAGCCGCTGGAGGTAAATCCAGCGGCTTTTCTTTTATCTATATAAAACGGAAAGCGTTACACTTTCTCGGCAGCTAACTGCTCAAGCGCTTGAATAGAGGTTTCTGATACTAACGTACCATCCATGTAGTAACTGACCTTATCACCATCGCGTACGCCTAACAGCACCGCTTTTTGACCATCATTGTAAGTAATATCCATACGAATGGTATTCTCATCAATTTGCTGCATCTCACCCCATTCGATCTGACGATTATTAAAGCCAAGTGGGGCTTCTTTTAGTGAATCGTCTAGGCTGTCGTTCACATCAATCATGGTATCGACTTTACTATCGAAGATATGAGGCGCGCCTGTGAGTGGATTTTTCCCCGCCCAGAATTCGATCGAGTTAAACACGATGTAATCGGCTGCGAATGTTAAAGCGTAAACGGGAGCAAGCAAGAAGTTGACCCCAGCACGAGCGTAACGGTTATCTACAACCTCAACGTTGAACTTCATTAATTTCCCAGTAACGGCATTACTACCGACACACCCAGCTAACGACATGACAATCGCTGCCACTGCAACTGCTTTTGTGATTGTTGTTTTCATAGATCCCTCTTATGCCACAATGATTGATTCGGTTTTTGCATAGCCAAACAGCAGTCTTCCTGTTCACGTACAGAAATTCATGGCCTAACAAATTGATTCCATAACATTTAGCGTAGTGGAGTTTTTTAGAACAGCAAACTGCAAACGTTAATTGTTTCGCTCTGGTTCCTAAAGAGTTGCCAATAAAAAAGCGCAGACCTTTCAGTCTGCGCTTTTATTAGTTTTTAAAACTATTCGGTTTTGTGAACCAGATTAACCCACATTCTTACGTGCGTTTTGGAACATACGCATCCAAGCGCCATTCTCGCCCCAACCTTCTGGAGACCAAGAGTTAGCAACCGTACGGAATACACGCTCTGGGTGAGGCATCATGATAGTCACACGGCCATCCGTCGTTGTTAGACCAGTGATAGCATTTGGCGAACCGTTCGGGTTGTTCGGGTATTGCTGCGTTTGGTTACCGTTGTTGTCAACGTAACGTAGGGCAACTGTACCTGAGTTTTCAATCGCGTTTAGGTGGTCGTTATCACGCACTTCTACGCGGCCTTCACCATGAGAAACAGCGATTGGCATACGAGAGCCTTCCATACCGTTGAAGAATACAGAATCTGACTTCTGAACTTCAACTAGGCTGAAACGTGCTTCAAAACGCTCAGATTCGTTGCGAACGAAACGTGGCCAGTACTCAGCACCAGGGATTAGCTCGCGCAGGTTAGACAGCATCTGACAACCGTTACACACACCTAGAGAGAAGGTATCTTCACGCTTGAAGAAGTTTTCAAACTGGTCACGAGTAGAGTCGTTAAACAGAACCGACTTAGCCCAACCTTCACCAGCGCCTAGTACATCACCGTAAGAGAAGCCACCACAAGCCACAAGGCCGTTGTACTCTTCTAGTACCGCTTGACCCGTTAGGATGTCGCTCATGTGAATATCAGTTACTTCGAAGCCTGCACGGTCAAATGCGGCTGCCATTTCAACGTGAGAGTTAACACCCTGCTCACGTAGAATCGCCATTTTAGGCTTAGCGCCCGTGTTGATGTAAGGAGCAGCAATGTCTTCATTTACGTCGAAGCTTAGTTTCACGTTCAGACCTGGGTCTGAGTTGTCTTTCTTCGCTTCGTGCTCTTGGTCTGCACAGATTGGGTTATCACGTAGACCTTGCATCTTGTGCGTAGTTTCAGCCCAAATAGTACGTAGTTCAGTACGGTTACGCTCAATCACAACCGACTCACCAGACTTAATCACTAGCTCATCAGATGCCTCAACAGAACCAATTACGTGTGAACACGCTTCTAGACCGTTTGCTGCAAGAGTAGAAAGAACAGCGTCTAGGTCGTCGTTGCGAACTTGGATTACCGCACCTAACTCTTCATTGAATAGTGCTGCTAGTGTGTCTTTGCCTAAAGCTTCAATGTTTGCATTAACACCACAGTGACCTGCGAATGCCATTTCAGCAAGAGTTACGAATAGACCACCGTCGCCTTTATCGTGGTAAGCCACAACTTGGTCGTTAGCCACAAGAGCTTGAACACCTTCGTAGAAACCTTTTAGTTGCGCTGCGTTGTCTACGTCTGCTGGCTTGTCACCAAGCTGCTTGTAAACTTGCGCCAGTGCCGTTGCACCTAGACGGTTTTTGCCGTTACCTAGGTCGATAAGAACTAGTGAAGTATCACCTTTGTCAGTGCGAAGCTGAGGCGTAATCGTCTTACGAACATCTTCAACACGCGCAAACGCAGTGATAACAAGAGATAGCGGAGACGTTACTTCTTTCTGCTCGCCATTCTCTTCCCACTTAGTCTTCATCGACATTGAGTCTTTACCCACAGGGATAGTTAGACCCAGTGCCGGACATAGCTCTTCACCCACGGCTTTAACCGCTTCGTAAAGACCTGCATCTTCACCTGGGTGACCAGCTGGAGACATCCAGTTAGCTGACAATTTAATGTGTTTGATATCGCCGATGTTCGTCGCTGCGATGTTAGTGATTGCTTCACCAACCGCTAGACGAGCTGACGCGCCAAAGTCTAGAAGAGCTACTGGCGTACGCTCACCAAGAGACATCGCCTCACCATGGTAAGAGTCGTAGCTTGCTGCTGTTACTGCGCAGTTTGCTACAGGAACCTGCCATGGGCCAACCATTTGGTCACGAGCCACAAGGCCGGTTACCGAGCGGTCACCGATAGTGATAAGGAATGTTTTCTCTGCCACTGTTGGTAGGCGAAGAATACGGTCAACCGCTTCGTTTAGTTCGATACCAGAACGGTCAATCGCTGGGTTGTTTGCTTTTAGCGTTTTCGCGTCACGGTGCATCTTAGGCGTTTTACCTAATAGGATGTCCATTGGCATATCGATTGGCGTGTTGTCGAAGTGTGAATCTTCTAATTTAAGATCACGTTCTTCAGTTGCTTTACCAACCACTGCGTACGGTGCACGTTCACGCTTACAAATCGCATCGAACGTTGCCATGTCTTTATCAGCAACCGCCATTACATAACGCTCTTGAGATTCGTTACACCAGATCTCAAGTGGGCTCATGCCCGGCTCATCATTTGGCACGTCACGTAGGTTAAAGATACCGCCACGCTCGCCATCGTCGACTAGCTCAGGAAGTGCATTCGAGATACCACCCGCGCCCACATCGTGGATAAATGCGATTGGGTTCGCATCACCAAGCTGCCAACAACGGTCGATAACTTCCTGACAACGACGCTCCATCTCTGGGTTTTCACGTTGTACAGAAGCAAAATCTAAGTCTTCAGAAGAAGAACCAGAATCCATTGAAGATGCAGCACCGCCACCAAGGCCGATGTTCATTGCAGGACCGCCAAGAACGATCAGGCTTGCACCTACTGGGATCTCTTTCTTCTGAACATGATCATCACGAATGTTACCTAGACCACCAGCGAGCATGATTGGCTTGTGGTAACCACGTACTTCTTCACCTGCGTGAGAGTTTACTTTCTCTTCGTAAGTACGGAAGTAACCTAATAGGTTTGGACGACCAAATTCGTTGTTGAATGCTGCACCACCAAGAGGGCCTTCAAGCATGATATCCAAAGCAGTAACGATACGGCTCGGCTTACCAAAGTCTGTTTCCCAAGGTTGAACGAAGTTCGGGATCTTAAGGTTAGATACAGAGAAAGCAACCAGACCTGCTTTTGGCTTACCGCCAATACCAGTTGCGCCTTCATCGCGGATTTCACCGCCTGAACCTGTTGATGCACCCGGCCATGGAGAGATTGCTGTAGGGTGGTTGTGCGTTTCAACTTTCATCAAGATATGTGTTTTTTCTTGGTGGTAGTTGTACTGGCGAGTTTCTGGATCTGGGAAGAAACGACCCACTTCAGAACCTGTCATTACCGCTGCGTTATCTTTATAAGCAGACAGAACGTGCTCTGGTGTCGTTTCAAAGGTGTTCTTAATCATCTTGAACAATGATTTTTCTTGCTTAACGCCATCGATAGTCCAATCAGCGTTAAAGATCTTGTGACGACAGTGCTCTGAGTTCGCTTGTGCAAACATCATTAGTTCGATGTCAGTCGGGTTACGACCTAGCTTCTCGGTGAAGCTTTCAAGAAGGTAATCGATCTCATCTTCTGCAAGTGCAAGACCTAGGGTAACGTTTGCTTTTTCAAGCGCTTTACGTCCGCCAGTTAATAGGTCAACTTCCGCATAAGGAGCAGGCTCAGCCACGCTAAATAGTGCCGCCGCTGACTCGAAGTCAGTGAAAACCACTTCCATCATACGGTCGTGCAGGATTGCTTTCAGCTCAACAAGTTGAAGCTCAGAAAGTTCAGCAGAGGTTTCAATGTAGAAAGCAGTACCGCGCTCTAGACGTGACACTTTAGCCAGTCCACAGTTGTGTGCGATATCTGTTGATTTTGAAGACCAAGGCGAGATAGTGCCCGGGCGTGGCGTTGCAAGCAGCAGTAAACCTTCAGGTTCATGCTCTTCAATCGTTGGACCGTAAGTCAGTAGCTTTTCTAGCTTCTCAACTTCAGACTCATCTAGGTCTGCCGTTAGATCAGCAAAGTGGGCAAACTCAGCGTAAATACCTGTTACAGGTAAGCTTAATTCACGACAAAGCTCTAAAAGCTTGTTAACACGAAACTCAGATAGAGCTGGGGAGCCACGCAAAATTCTCATGTGCTTAGGTCTCTTATGCAGTTGATTAAGGTAGTATTGGAATAAATTCAGTGGGTTATAGGAACAACCTAACTGTTTTCTTCGAAGCTATTCCCGAAGGTTGCCAAACCTATGCCGATTCCACCTCTTCAATGCGAGCGCATTATAAAGCATTTCTTTTTGTGACGTAACACCAAAAGCAACCGTTTGCGTGATTTTTTTTATCTTTATGCGTAAATGGTACTTTTGCTGCATTTATCAGCACTTTTACAACTGTTTAAATAAACCTGCTTTGCCAGCCTTGCGGGGTTTGGTATAAAGGGGCTTCCACTTTTCGAGATTTCATTTTGATGCCTAAATTTACGCTCATCTTTTCGTCTAAGTTCCTTCTGCTTGCCATTGCCCTAGTTGGGTTGGCTGGATGCCAGATTGAGTCAGAACCTAAAAGTGTCCTTGAGCAGATACGAGAGCGAGGCGTTCTTCGCGTCGGCACCCTAAATAACCAACTCTCTTATTACATTGGTCCCGATGGCCCTGCTGGTTTGGATTACGAGTTAGCTCGTGAATTTGCGCAGGAGCTTGGTGTACAGCTTGAGATTAAACCCGCTTACCGTTTATCCGGCCTCTTTCCAGCCTTAAAGAAAGGCGAGATCGATCTTATCGCGACAGGGTTAACGCAAAACAATAACCTGACACGCGCTTATCGCGCCGCGCCCGCCTATTACTATGTAAGCCAGCAAGTGGTGTATAAAAAAGGACAGTGGCGCCCAAGAAACCTTCAACAACTGATCAAGTTCGAGAATAAGCGTCAAGCTGATTTCGTAAAAGCACAAACTGAATCAGAAGAAACGGCATCTACCGAAACATTGACGCCATCTTTGGTGGTAGTGAAGGACTCACATTTTGAGCCAACGCTAAAACAGATCCAGAACAAGCACGATGACTTTATCTACGATGCAATAGGTAATGCTGACATCAATGACCTGCTAAAAGAAGTGTCGACTGGTGAACGCTTGTTTACTGTTGCGGACTCGATTGAGCTGTCACTCGCACAACGTTTATACCCAGACGTAGCCTTAGCTTTTGAACTGACAGAAGATCAACCTATCTCTTGGTATTTACAGAAATCTGAAGATGAAAGCCTTTATGCATTACTGATTGAGTTCTTTGGTAACCTAAAACAGTCTGGTGAACTGGCTTCACTGGAAGAGAAGTACATCGGCCATATCGGCACTTTTGATTACGTTGATACTCGTGCATTTATCCGTGCATTGGATAGCAAGCTGCCAAAATGGTCGCCGCTATTTCAGAAATATTCTCAAGAATTTGACTGGCGCTTGATTGCCGCTTTAGCATACCAAGAGTCACACTGGAATCCTGTCGCACGCTCTCCAACCGGTGTTCGAGGCATGATGATGTTGACGCTACCAACCGCGAAGAGCGTTGGTGTAACCAATCGTCTCGATCCGAAACAGTCGGTACAAGGCGGTGTTGAATACCTGCGTCGTATCGTGAATCGAGTACCAGATTCAATCACCCAACACGAGAAGATCTGGTTTGCGCTTGCCTCATATAACGTAGGTTACGGGCACATGATGGATGCTCGTCGCTTAACCAAAGCACAAGGCGGTGATCCTGATGCTTGGGGTGATGTGAAAGACAGGCTTCCTCTGCTAAGACAGAAGAAGTACTACAGCAAAACTCGTTACGGGTATGCGCGTGGTGATGAAGCAAGGAATTACGTTGAGAACATTCGCCGTTATTATCAGAGCATTATTGGCCATGTAAATAAGCGTAATAAAGAGGAAGAAGCGAGCCTTGAAGGTTTGGTCGTTATCCCACCTCTAGAGGTATCAGATGCTGAATCAACAATCAGTGAAACTGAATCCGCAGTGAACGACGCTGAGTCTTCCAAATAAAAGAAAAAGAGCAATGCCATTTAGCATTGCTCTTTTTTATTGCATCACGATAAATGACCAAAACAAACAAAACGCCTGCGATATCCAGAGTGTCATATTGCAGTAACAATCGAACTTTATAACGTCACACCATAAGCGACATAATGCTCTGTTGCATTCAGCTCTTAGCCATCACGATAGTGGTTCAGAAAGCCAACGCTAAGTTCGTGGCAAAGCTTATAAGCAAATAACCACTATAATTAAAACTGAAGTCATACTTACAAAGCCAGACGACAAATAGGAAATCGTTGAAATGATGAAGAACAAACTGAAATCGAAACGCCTTGATAAGACCGTTGCTGCCAACCGTCGTAAGCGTATGCTTTCAAATAATAAGAAGAAGATCATTTGGCGCAACCGTGCTTTCATGCAGATGATTGCTGAGTAAAAGTAATGACCAACTAAGTTTGCTTGGCACTCTTATGATTGAGAGTGCCGAAAGATCGCTGCTATTTTTTGTTACAGACCTTGTTCTTGTTACTGACCTTATTCTTATTACTTGCCTTGTCAGATTCTAAACGCTGCTCTTCCTGCAAACGCTCAAGCTTTCGCTTCTCTTTGATCTCTTTTCTACGGCGCTTAAAAAACGCCTGTAATTGTTCACGACACTCTTCCTCTAACAAACCATGCTCAACATCGGCATAGTGGTATGAGGCTTGGCTTTCAAAGAGATTCAATACCGTACCCGCCGCACCCGCTTTTAAGTCTGGAGCACCAAACACAATGCGCTTTACTCGGCTGTGTAATAAGGCACCCGCGCACATTGGGCAAGGTTCTAAGGTGACATACAAGGTGGTATCAAGTAAGCGATAGTTTTCCAAGGCTTGACCTGCTTTACGCAAGGTTTCGATTTCTGCATGTGCGGTTGCATCGTGGCAGCCAATCGAGCGGTTCCATCCTTCAGAGATAACCTCCCCATCTTTCACTAGAACAGCACCAACGGGAACCTCTCCCTCTTTTTCTGCTTGCTTAGCTACCTCGATGGCGCGTCGCATGAAGATTTCATCTTGAGGGCTGAATTGGTAGTCTGACAAAGGGAGCTCCAGAAAACAAAGGATAAAAACGAAAATAGGTATGCGGTGAAGCATACCTAATCTTCGTGATAATGAACAATAAAGAGATAAGAGGCAATGAACAATCGCCGCTTACTGATTAGGCGGATCGCTAGCTATTGGCGCCTTCTATGTCATCGGCTATTTGCGTCGCTTTGATACTCACAATTCGATTGTTCTCAACAGAGATAACTTCAAACTGCCACTGCTGGTATTGAACAACTTCACCGGCATCAGGTAAGCGCCCTATTAACCAAGTCACTAGGCCATTCAACGTTTGGAAGCTCTCGCTTTCACCCTCAAAATCCGACAGCTCTAAGCGGTTTTTCAGTTCACTGATAGGAATCAATCCATCCACCAGCAATCCATCTTCCACTTGCTCTGTCCAAAGATCTTTAGGGTTGTTCGATAACTCACCAGCAATCGCCTCTAGGATATCGTAATGAGTCACAAGGCCTTGAACATCGCCATATTCATCAACAATGAATGCCATCTCTGTACCCGACTCTTTAAAATAGCCAAGTAGACGTAAAGCCTTCATCGATTCAGGAACATAGATCGGAGAGCGAGATAGCCCCATGATCACTTGAATGTTTAAATTGCCCGCCTGATTCAATAAGGCTTTGGCTGACACCGTACCGACCACTTTATTGAGGTGGTCTTGGCACAATGGAAACACACTATGCTTTGAACTGCGCAGCTTTTTAAATATCTGCTCAACCGGTTGGCTAATATCCAGAAAGTCGACGTCTCGACGTGGCGTCATCAACGAGCTCACCAAACGGTCATCAAGCTGTAAGATATTGCGAATCATCTCTTGCTCGCCACGTTCAATCACACCAGATTCCGAGCCTTCTTTCACGAGTGCATGAATATCATCTTCCGTCACACTGTCTTCTTCGCCACCACGTCCCATTAACTTGAGAATACCTTCCGTAGAAGCAGACAACGCAAACACAAACGGCGTCGCAATTTTAGATAACCAGAAGACAGGCAGCGCGACTAGCACAGCAATGTTTTCAGCTTGAGATTGAGCAAAACGTTTTGGCACTAGCTCACCTACAACAATCGCGAAGTAAGTAATACCCACAACGACTACCGTGGTAGACAGGATATTCGCTTGTGTTGGATCGAGTCCCCACAGTTCAAGTTGAACGGCCAGTGGAGCAGAAAGCGTCGCCTCACCCACAATACCGCTGAGTAGGCCGATTACCGTAATACCGATTTGAATGGTTGAAAGGAAGCGGGTTGGATTTTCTTTGAGCTCAAGAGCAACCTGAGCGGAGCGATGTTTTTCGGCTAAGCGTTTCAGCCGACTATTCTTTGCTGCTACCAGTGCAATCTCTGACATGGCAAACAGACCATTTAAAACAATTAACCCTACTAAAAGCAGAATCTTCATGTGGCTTGGATTTCCTAAATTTACCGGCCAACAATTAGCCGTAATCCGGAGTATAAGCTGAGTGCCTTTATTTTGAATATAAAAAGTTTTGGATATAGAAAGTTTGGGATATAAAAAGTCTTGGCTATAAAAATCTTGGATAAAAAAAACAGAAAAAAATAGCAAAAAAAAGCCCGCACATTTCGGTGCGGGCTTAGCAATGAATAAAGCTTAATTTTGCTTAGTTCAATCTTACATTGTGTAAGTGTAAGGAGCTTGGATACCTAGCGGGATACCAAGAGCCCAGTAACCTAGCAAGAAGATAGACCAACCGATTAGCATAGCAATCGAGAATGGCATCATTAGAGAAGCTAGAGTACCGATACCTGTCGACTTAACGTAACGTTGACAGTAAACAACAACCAGTGGGAAGAACACCATCAGTGGAGAGATGATGTTAGACACTGAATCGCCTACACGGTAAGCCGCTTGAGATAGCTCAGGAGAGATACCCACAACCATTAACATAGGAACTAAGATAGGACCAATCAGTGCCCACTTAGCTGAAGCTGAACCTACAAGAAGGTTAACTGAAGCCGTTAGTAGAATCATACCAACAACCGTTGCTTCACCAGGAAGATCCATTGCTTTCAAGCCTTCAGCACCGTAAAGCGCCAACATAGTTCCGATGTTTGATTGAGCAAATGCTGATAGGAACTGAGCACAGAAGAACGACATTACAATGTATGCGCCCATCGTTGCCATCGTCTCAGACATTGCTTTGATAACATCATTACTATTCTTGAATGTACCCGCTACACGGCCGTAGACGATACCCGGAATAATAAACAGGATGAAAATCAGAGGAACGATAGACTTCATTACTGGTGCTGAGAACGCCGTTAGTTCGCCTTCTGGTGAACGAAGTGCTGAGTTTTCAGGCATTAGAGCCGCGATAAGCAGACCAATACCGGCAACCATTGCCCAACCAGCGAATTTGAATGCTTTAGATTCAATGGCTGTAAATGTACCTAGATCAGGTGCTTGTTCTGCATCTTCATCGACAGGCGTATTAGCAAGACGAGGCTCGATGATTTTCTCTGTAACGTACCAACCAATTGCCACAATTAGAATTGAAGACAAACCAGTAAAGAAGATGTTCGCTAGAGGGTTGATCACATATGCAGGGTCAAGAACGTTTGCCGCTGTTTGAGTGAAACCTGCTAGTAGCGGATCAATACCCGAAGGAATGAAGTTCGCTGAGAAACCACCGGATACACCAGCAAACGCTGCTGCAATACCCGCTAGAGGGTGACGACCCGCAGCGTGGAAGATGATACCGCCAAGAGGGATTACTAGAACGTAACCTGCATCTGCTGCTGTGTGAGACACGATAGCAACAAGGATTAGCATTGGCGTTAGCAACTTAGCTGGCGTGAAATTCAGCATCTTCTTAAGGCCAGTCGTAATGAAGCCTGAAGAGTCAGCAACGCCAACACCTAGCATAGCAACAAGTACGATACCTAGCGGTGCAAAGCCTGTGAACGTGGTAACCATATTCGCTAGGAAGCTAGCAAGCGCTTCACCAGTAAGTAGGTTGTTTACTTCTAGAGCAGCACCCGTTTGAGGGTTGATTAGGTCGAATGAAAGGTTCGACAAAAGTGCAGATGCTACCCATACAATAACTAGAGCCCAGAAGAACAAAATTGCTGGATCTGGAATTTTGTTGCCGGCGCGTTCAATGAAGTTTAGAAAGCGGTCCATACCACTGATCTTCTCAGTCGATGGTGCTTTTTTTACGGCTTGGTTACTCATGGTAACTCCATATGTGATGTTGTTTGTTTAGGCCTAATATAAGTTTTGACCATGGCCTATTGGTACAGCACATATTCTATTAAAGTCGCTGTTAAAAAGCACAAGGTTCCACATCATTTTCCATAAATGGAGACATATTTTGCAAAAATACTGTACAACAGCAACAATATAAAAACACAAAAAACACCATTCCATATACAGAGTTTTAACTGGCACGTAAACAATGTCCGAGGAGTGAAAACTATCAGTAAAGGAGAAGCGTAGGGCTTGGCATGCAGTAAACGTTTGCTTAATAGATCAATCAAATTCACTGTATTTGGAGAGCATAGTTTCGAGGCGAATGCTTTGCGCACGGTTCATGCGATCTTGCCATGCAACAGTCACCGTAATGTTTTTCAAAGCGTGAGACAAGGCACCACTGGCATTTGTCACCTCACAGCTCATCGTATACCCAGAGCCCGACAAACCAGATAAAGGATCCGAACTTGTCGCATTGCGACAGTAGTCCGCTTGATTGAGATCCGTAAAAAGGATTAACCCTACAGCTCCCCCCACATCCGATACACGAGTTCGATAATACTCCATCTGCCTTTCAGCAAAGTGAAGCGCTTCTACACTGTGCAGCGCGTAATCCGATTTTTGTTCTGCATAGACCTGTAGCTTAACCAACCCTAGCGAAGCGATACCGATCAATAGAAAAGAGATCAGGACCTCTATCAAGCTAAAACCTGAATGTTTATAAGTCATTCCATGATCCCTTTTTCCATTTGGCTTTCAAAGGAACACTATGGGGGTTGTATTCGCCTGTGTAATCTAAGTTAATCGAACCTTGAATTGTCGATAACCCGCCTACTGAATCAAAGAACATCCCTCCCTTGGGAAAAAAAGAAGCAAATCCAATATAAACCGAATTGCTCTGCACTAAGCCGGCGATAGGTATCGTATTTGGAACTTTGGCCCATAAGCCGCTCAATAGGTCCGTATCAACATCAGGTGAGGCTGGTTCGTCGTATATGATCATATCATTTAGGTGATAAAAGGAACCATCAAACACACTTGCATTACCGTTCGCAACGATGCCATCTTGAATCACTAATGAACGTGGAGTAATAACACCGGGGATAGGTTCTACCACATTAATTGGTGGGTGATAGACCACGCAATCACCTATCACCCACACCTTATCTTTGCCACTAGTAAAGGCGTTATTAATCGCTTGGCTACACTTATTACCTTGATACTTCCCATTGACTAAATCAATGTGCTTGGGGGGAGATACAGTCCTGTCAATGAGGTCAATCACATGATAATCACGCTTAATCTGGTCAATATTTTCTGGCGTTTTAGATACCCCAAAGTAATTAGAGAAAGTATCGATGGCTGGGTCAAATTTGAAATCTGATTGAAAAGCATTTGAAGGCAATGACCCAACTGAATCAATGGTTGCATTGCGGCTAATATCGGTTGTCGGTTGGCAAGACTCAAAGGTAGGAAAAGGAGGGAGGCCGCCCGTAGGTGTGATTGTCTTTAAACGCCCGCCGCCTTGGTTTTTATAGATCACACTATCTAAGAACCGAACAGACACACATTCGTTAATACCACCGACCGCAGTAAGACTAATATCTGGGGTAATATCGATATTGTGATCAGAAATAAACTCCAAACTCGAATTGGTTTGCATCGCCCCTAGCCCCGACGAATTGTTAAAACTTATCTCTTTGTTCAGAGATAAATAGTGAGCACTCGACACCAATATATTCGGTGTTAGGTTATCTGATTTCAACGTAAGGACTTTCGACTGCTGACAGTGATTCATTAAATCATTGGGAATTGCCGTGAGATCATTTTCAGCTATATAGGTAAAACCACACTCCAACCCAGCCTCGGCGTTCCAATGAGCTTTGCGAACTTGAACTTCATTCTGCGCGACCTTAATTTGATGAAAAACACTGCGATAGGTGCCCAAAGTAACAATTAAAGCACTCAACACTAAAACAGATGTGATTAACAACGTAGCTACTCCAGCTTGCTGCTTTACCGAGGTCATTGCCAATTCCTTTGCTTAACGGTTATAGCGACGCCTTTAGAGATCCCAGCACTCGGAATTGACGCAACAATATTCAAATCAGTGAGCGTAGTGCTCACCCCATTTTTGCTCAACACTTGTGAGGATATTGATAAATCGTCGACGGAAATAATGCTATCGTCGAAAAGTGAGTAGCATGAGGTAACTTGATCATGGGCTAAAATGTTCCCTGGAGTAAGAACGCCCTTTTCACAAACTTTCAATCGAGTCCCCTCCTTTTTATACACGATATTCCTGTAATTTTTTCCGTCAGTTGCTCCCTCTTTCAAATAGACGAACCCCACCTCAACACCACCGCTAACATGAATCGTATTAACGGCATCTAATAGCTTCAGGGATTCACCATTTGAACCATCGTAGCCTGCTCGTTGAATATCTTCTTTCATTACCTGCATCGTGCTCGTAAGGTTTTGCAGCAGCAATAGCTCAATGCCTTTATCTTTGGCTATTCTGTGCCCCGTCATAAATACACTGCCGATAATAGCAATCGCGAATACACCAATAACGGAGGTGACCATCAGTTCAATGAGAGATGCGCCCTTTTGCTTTCGCAAGCTTCTGCTGCGGGCCTTAGCAAGCATAGTAACCATACTGAGCGCCTGATTCGCCGCACACTTTAATTCGCCCCGGAGGGCTAGATAGTTTAATCAAAAGCCGGTCGGTTGAAGCTCTTTTAGGAGCCAAGTAAATCGTACCTCTGGCAGGCCTTCCTCTTACACTTTCAAAGCTGATTTTTGAGCCTGTATAGTTATGAGAAAACGATAAATCTCGAAACGGTTCTCCCGACAACATCAGCAATGTATCACCAGACAGATCTTCCGTAGGCTTCAACCATACTGTCCACTCCCCCGTAGATTGCTCTTCATTTTTAGCCGTCGAGAAATGTACCCAGAGTTTTTGATTTCTTTTCACAGACTCAGACTTTGCCTGTACTAAGAAACCATTCAACTCCCCAGCAAGGCGCTGTATCTTGACTGTTTGGGTGACTGAACTAAAACTCGGAGCAGCCGTCGCTACCAATATCGACAGTATAGACACCGTTATTAACAGCTCTAATAAAGTAAACCCGCGAGTCATTTCCCAAATCCCTATGTAATCAGGTGCGTAATCATATTTAATCTTGCACCGATGCTACCACCCGAGAAAAATGGACAGGGTTATGAAAGGAAACTACTCGTGAAGATTCGAATAAAAAGATGTAACAACAACAATTTAAGTATGAAAGGAATGACACTGATCGAATTATTGATCGCTGTTGCCATTGTAGGAGTACTCAGTGCAATAGCTTATCCAAGCTACACAAGCCATGTTTTAAAATCGCATCGAATGACAGCGATAGGAGATATGGCAAAAATTCAACTTGAACTTGAGAGTGCTTACGCCGGAAATTATGCCACGGCTGCTGGAAACATAGTTTCTGGAGGGACGTGCTCGTTTTGCGATACCGATACAAGCAGGTACACACTAACAATTTCGGCTAGCAGCACCTCATACTCCATTCAAGCTGAACCACACGCACCACAGACAAATGATGACTGCTTAGACTCACCGACTGATATTCTGGAGCTACATCACTCAGGTGTTTCAGAGCCTCAAGCGTGTTGGAAGTAACAAGAGGAGACACTAAAGCCTCTAGGGGGTGATCTGAAAAATTTCGATTATTTTTGCTATGAGCTTCTTTTATACCAATCAAAAAACACAAATCTATAGACACAAAAAAGCCTGCTACATGAGCAGGCTTTTCTACTTTTATCATTAAATTGAAGTATCAATAATTTAAATATCAACAACTTAACGTGTCAATAACCTATTTATCTAATCAGTTGATTACTTAGTTAGGTCATCAAAGAAGTTTTTCACGCCGCTGAAGAAACCTTCAGATTTTGGCTTGTGCTTGCTTGCCGCTTCACCACAACATGTTTCTTCAAATTCACGCAGTAGTTCTTTTTGACGAGAGCTTAGCTTAACCGGTGTTTCAACCACTAGCTTAACGATTAGGTCACCCACACCGCCGCCACGAACGCCTTTCACGCCTTTGCCACGCATACGGAACATACGGCCCGTTTGTGTCTCTTCTGGCACTTTAAGGTTTACACGGCCATCGAGTGTTGGAACTTCAACTTCACCACCTAAAGCAGCCATAGAGAAGCTTACTGGCACTTCGCAGTAAAGGTTGTTGCCGTCACGCTCAAAGATATTGTGCTCTTTTACGTGTACTTGTACGTACAAGTCGCCAGCTGGAGCGCCGTGTTCCCCTGCTTCGCCTTCGCCAGATAGACGAATGCGATCACCAGTATCAACACCTGCTGGGATCTTAACGTTAAGCGTTTTCGTCTTCTGTTTGCGACCTTGGCCATGACATGAGTTACATGGGTCTTTGATGATCTTGCCTTTACCATTACAAGTAGGACAAGTCTGTTGAACCGCAAAGAAACCTTGGCGCATTTGTACCTGGCCGTGGCCATGACAAGTACCACACGTTTGTGCAGAAGAACCCGCTTTAGCACCGCTACCATCACAAATGTCACATTCAACAAGTGTTGGTACTTCAATCTCTTTAGATACACCACGAACGGCTTCTTCTAGAGAAAGCTCCATGTTGTAACGCAAATCAGAACCACGTTGTGCACGCGCTTGACCACCACCACGACGACCGCCGCCGAAGATATCGCCAAATACGTCACCGAAGATATCGCCGAAGTCACCTTGGCCACCGCCGCCGTAACCGCCGCCACCCATGCCACCTTGTTCAAAAGCTGCGTGGCCGTATTGGTCGTAAGCTGCTTTCTTTTGAGCATCGGTTAGGATCTCGTACGCTACTTTTACTTCTTTAAATTTGTCTGCTGCGCTGTCATCACCCTGATTACGGTCCGGGTGGAATTTCATCGCTAAGCGTTTGTACGCTTTTTTAATATCGCGCTCTGATGCATCGCGGCTTACGCCTAATACTTCGTAAAAATCACGTTTTGACATGTTCTAGGTCACCAAAATAATTGCTACTGCCGAATGATCACTTCAGCAGTCTGTGTATCAATCTAGATAAAAGTTCTGTCGGCTGAAACGCCGAATAAAGCTATTATCTAGATCGACAAGTCTAAATACAAATTTACGGGCGTGAGAGTTACCTCTGACGCCCGTATATTTAGAAATCGAAAAACGACTTTTCTAAGCTAAAACACGTTAGTTCAAGGAGAAGGCACGGAGCTTACGGATGTAAGTGAGTACCTTCGACGTAGAAATCACGTGTTATAGCGACGAAAAATTACTTTTTGTCGTCTTTAACTTCTTCAAACTCCGCGTCTACCACGTCGTCGTCTTGCTTAGGTTGTTCACCAGCGTCAGCACCAGCTTGTTCAGCTTGAGCTTTCTGTTGAGCAATTTCCATTAGCTTTTGAGCTGCTTGCATAAGTTCTTGAACTTTAGCGTCGATAGCTTCTTTGTCGTCACCAGACTTAACTGATTCTAGAGCTTCGATAGCTGCTTCGATTTTAGCTTTCTCGTCTGAAGGTAGAGCTTCACCAGCTTCTTCTACTTGCTTCTTAGTGCCGTGAATCATTTGGTCAGCTTGGTTACGTGCAGTTACTAGCTCTTCGAACTTCTTGTCAGCTTCTTTGTTAGCTTCTGCTTCTTGAACCATTGCTTCGATCTCTTCCTCAGACAAACCGCCTGATGCTTGGATAGTGATCTTCTGCTCTTTACCTGTCGCTTTATCTTTAGCAGATACGTTCAGGATACCATCAGCATCTAGGTCGAATGTTACTTCAACTTGTGGCATGCCACGTGGTGCTGGTTGGATACCTTCTAGGTTGAACTGACCAAGAGACTTGTTGTAAGTCGCTTGCTTACGCTCACCTTGAAGAACGTGGATAGTTACTGCGCTTTGGTTATCTTCAGCTGTAGAGAACACTTGATCCGCTTTAGTAGGGATAGTTGTGTTTTTCTCGATAAGCTTAGTCATTACGCCGCCCATCGTTTCGATACCGAAAGATAGAGGAGTAACGTCTAGAAGAAGAACGTCTTTAACTTCACCAGCTAGTACACCACCTTGAACAGCAGCACCCATTGCAACAGCTTCGTCAGGGTTCACGTCTTTACGTGGCTCTTTACCGAAGAATTCAGTTACTTTAGCTTGAACCATAGGCATACGAGTCTGACCACCAACTAGGATAACGTCAGTGATTTCGCCTACAGATAGGTCAGCATCTGCTAGAGCAACTTTTAGTGGCTCAAGAGAACGTTGAACTAGGTCTTCAACTAGAGACTCAAGCTTCGCGCGAGTCACTTTGATGTTCATGTGCTTAGGACCAGTCGCATCTGCAGTAACGTAAGGTAGGTTTACGTCAGTTTGAGTAGTAGAAGAAAGCTCGATTTTCGCTTTTTCTGCTGCTTCTTTAACACGCTGCATTGCTAGTGGATCAGCTTTAAGGTCGATACCTTGCTCTTTCTTGAACTCATCTACTAGGTAGTTGATCATGCGGTTATCGAAATCTTCACCACCAAGGTGAGTATCACCGTTAGTTGAAAGAACTTCGAAAGTCTTCTCGCCTTCTACTTCATCGATTTCGATGATAGAGATATCGAATGTACCACCACCAAGGTCGTATACAGCGATAGTGCGGTCACCACCTTGCTTGTCTAGGCCGTAAGCCAGAGCAGCAGCAGTAGGTTCGTTGATAATACGTTTAACATCTAGACCAGCGATACGGCCAGCATCTTTCGTTGCTTGACGTTGAGCATCGTTGAAGTAAGCAGGAACAGTTACTACTGCGCCAGTTACTTCTTCGCCTAGGAAGTCTTCAGCTGTTTTCTTCATTTTCTTAAGAACTTCAGCAGATACTTGAGGAGCAGCCATTTTTTGGCCTTGCGCTTCAACCCATGCATCACCGTTATCAGCTTTAACAATGTTAAAAGGCATGATTTCGATATCGCGTTGAACTTCTTCATCTTCAAAACGACGGCCGATTAGACGCTTAATCGCGTATAGCGTGTTTTGAGGGTTAGTAACAGCTTGACGTTTCGCAGGTTGACCAACTAGCGTCTCGCCTTCAGTGTATGCGATTACCGATGCTGTTGTGCGTTCGCCTTCAGCATTTTCTAATACGCGTGGTTTGTCACCGTCAAGAACAGCAACACAAGAGTTAGTAGTACCTAAATCAATACCAATGATTCGACCCATCAGGCTTTCTCCGAATAAATTCTATTTAGTTTTTTGCTATACCCACTATGTGGGGGGTAGTAATCAGGGATTCAACCCTAATACACAAATTTAAGTGCAAATGTAATTTGCTTTCGTATGCACCATAGATAAGGGCTCACGAATCCTTTTCAAGGGGGATACTGGATTTTTTCACATTTATTTTGATAAAAGGAATGGTTAGACACGAATACATATCATTACCTTCACATAAGCCTAGTAACTGGGTTTATCACCCAATAAAAAACGGAGCCACTTAGGCTCCGTTTGTCTATTCAGTCTTTCCACTTAGATTTCATCTATTAGATAGAGGAAAATCTCTGATTACGCTTCTGCTTTCTTTAGCTCAGCTTCTTCGTTTGTTTCAACGCCGATTTCGCCTTCAGACTTAGCAACGATAGTGTTAACCGCTGTATCACCTACTACGTTAGAAGAAGTACAGAACATATCGTTGATACGGTCTACCGCAGCAATGATAGCTAGACCTTCTGGTGGTAAACCTAGTTGGTGCAATAGAACACCTACCATTACAACACCACCACCAGGAACACCACCAGCACCGATAGACAGTAGCAAGATAGTTAGACCCAGAGTAAAGATGTCAGCCGTGTTGATTGGTTGACCGAATGCGTTTGCTACGAACATTGTCGCTAGTGCGATGTAGATAGAAACACCAGACATGTTCATTGTCGCACCCAGTGGTACACCGAAGCCTGCCACAGATCTTGATACACCAAGCTTTTCAGTTAGAGTGCGCATTGTTACTGGGATAGTCGCATTCGAACTTGCCGTCGATAGTGAGAAAAGGATTTGCTCGCGAGTTGCACGTAGGAATTGCTTAGGCGTAATACCTGTCGCGATACCAACCATCATTGGGTAGAAGAAGAAAATCCAGAACACTAGCATCGCAACAACAAGCGCTACATAGCCAGCTACAGACATAAGTGTCTCAGCGTTCAGTGTCGCACCTAGTTGAATCATCAGAGCGAATACACCAAATGGCGCCAAGCTCATTACTAGGCCGATAAGCTTCATCATGATTTCGTTAGCCATCTTGAACGTTTTGATCGCTGGACCGCCACGTGAATCAAGAGCCTGAATAGCAAGACCAGTCAAAATTGCCATGAAGATGATCTGTAGCATGTCGCCGCTTGCAAACGCCTGAACTGGGTTGCTAGGAACGATGTTCACAACAAGAGAGAAGATATCTGGAGTTTCAGTTGTTGTTAGTTGAACTGTCTCAGAGATCGTTCCGGCTAAATCTGCACCAGCACCCGGTTGGAAAATAAGGCCAACAGTTAGGGCTGCAGAAATCGCGATGATGGTGTTGATAATGTAAAGAGCAAAAGTTTTACCACCTAGGCGACCGAAAGAACGGATGTCTTTCAATTCAACAATTCCGCAAACGATAGATACGTATACCAGTGGAACAACCAATAGTTTGATCAAAGAGACAAACATACCACCGACACCTTCTGCTAGACCTAGCAGGTAAGTATCAAATACTGCAATACCGTTGAATAGGTACTGAATAGCAGTACCAATAAGTAGGCCGGCAAACAAGCCTACAAAAATCTTACTTGAGAGCGATTTATCCATCGTTCTTCTCCAGTTTGTTGTGTTTGAAATTTGTACTTTTATAGTTATATATGCGAGTTAAATCGCTATATCGCAGTGGATTTTACATACAAAGATAACAATTAAAAGCATTTATTTACAAAAACATTACAAGTGTGACGTCAAAACATTTCTTCATTAACAACTGGTTTCATAATATAAAACTCTAAATCATTGTTCTGGGTAATATAAAAGGAACAACATTCTTAATGCGTTTTTGGTGACTATTTACGTGGGGTCTCAAGTTATAGGCACAAAAAAAGAGAGGCATATGCCTCTCTTTCCATTTTACGTAAACCAGTGATTTATTTTTTCGCCGCGACTACTCAGTCAATGCGCGACTCAATCACTTGGCAGCGTAACACGTCATTACTTAGCAACCATAACCATCGCAGGGCGAACCACACGACCGTTTAACTCGTAACCTTTTTGCATTACGAACATAACCGTGTTTGATTCGTGATCTGGACTTTCTTGGATAGACATCGCTTGGTGGAATTCAGGGTTGAACACTTCACCTTCAGGGTTGATCTCTTTAAGACCAAACTTAGCAACTGTGTCTACGAACGTTTTGTGCGTTAGCTCAACACCTTCAAACAGTGGCTTAACCACTTCGTTTTCAGCATCTGCCGCTTGCATTGCACGCTCTAGGTTGTCGATGACAGGAAGTAGACCTTCAGCAAACTTGTTCAAAGCGAATTTACGCGCCTTATCAATTTCTTGCTCGCTACGGCGACGCATGTTTTCAACTTCAGCTTTTGCGCGAAGAACAGAATCTTGCTGCTCTTTCACTTTAGATTCGCTAGAAAGTAGTGCAGCTTCTAGTTGAGCGATTTTTGCTTCTTGCTCATCAACAGACTCTTCATTTAGCTCAGCTTCTTCAACTTTCTCAGCTTCAGCAATGATTTGATCTAGCTCTTCTTCCGTTACTTTGTTTTCTTCGTTGCTCATGATCTCTCCAGAATTCGTTTTCAATGCAAGTGACAGGTGTGTTTGCACCCCAAATTGATATAAAACACTCGCATAGACGTTCAACTTGCCTTTATTATGGGGATGAAGAATTTTGATTCAAGCCTAATTCGTTTGGAAACGTTATGAAAAAGCCATTTGAAGTCATCGCCATTATTGGTAAACCTCGAGATCAGCAAGCAATTCAGACTCATAGAGAGCTCTATCAGTGGTTAAGTACTGAGGGTTATCAAGTGTTTGTGGATGACAGACTCGCTACAATTTTAGACGATATCCCACAAGAACATTTTTCTAGCCTAATTGAATTAGGTAAACGCGCCGATCTCGCCATTGTGGTGGGTGGTGACGGAAATATGCTCGGTGCCGCTAGAATCTTGTCACGTTTCGATATTTCAGTGATTGGCGTAAACCGAGGTAACCTAGGTTTCCTTACCGATCTTAATCCTGAAAACTTCCAGAGTGCGCTTACTGATGTACTCAAGGGTGAATTCATGGAAGAAGAGCGCTTCTTACTTGAAACTGAAATTCATCGTCATGGCCAAATAAAAAGCCACAACGCCGCACTCAACGAAGCAGTACTTCACCCCGGTCAAGTCGCACATATGATCGAGTTCGAAGTGTATATCGATGACAGCTTCGCCTTCTCACAGCGTTCTGATGGCTTGATCGTCTCAACACCGACAGGTTCTACCGCTTATTCGCTTTCTGGCGGTGGTCCTATCCTGTCATCAAGCTTAAATGCAATTTCATTAGTACCAATGTTCCCACACACCCTTTCAAGCCGACCACTTGTGGTGGATGGAAAGCGTCGTATCAAGCTGATCGTATCGCCAGATAACCGCGGTACACAGGAAGTGAGCTGCGATGGTCAAATCTCGCTACCAGTTTCTCCTGGCGATGAGATCCACATTTACCAAAGTCCGAATGTGCTCAAGCTGATCCACCCTAAAGACTACAACTACTACCATGTTCTGCGTAACAAACTAGGCTGGTCGAGTAAGTTGTTCTAAAAGAATAAAAGCTCCAGAAGTAACCGAATTATGAAAGGCTGACGACGTTCGTCAGCCTTTTTTATTGCCCATAGAAAGCCCGTCGGCTCTCGCTTCTCTGCAATTCCTTATACCTCCACTCCCGACAGGGAGGAACAACTGAATTGGGAATCTACTGCGGTTTCAGTGATCTACGGACGCGCTCAATTCTGAGATCGGTCACAAAAAATTTTTACCTGTCGACTTTACTGTATAAAGAAACAGTATATACTGAGCTTATATACAGTATTGTTCAGTTATACAGGTAAATAAAAATGCTGGCTCATCTAAGTGTTAATAATTTCGCTATTGTTAAGTCTTTACAGCTAGAACTCTCTAAAGGCATGACAACAATCACCGGAGAAACTGGTGCGGGTAAATCTATCGCTATCGACGCTTTAGGCTTGTGTCTTGGAGGAAGATCTGATGCAGGAATGGTTCGACAAGGTGAAGAAAAAACCGAAGTCAGTGCCGCTTTTTTACTTGAGAACAATCTGCATGCTACCCGCTGGTTAGAAGACAATGAACTGCTTGATGGCGGTGAATGCATCCTACGCAGAACCATCTCTAAAGAAGGTCGTTCTCGCGCATTCATCAACGGCAGTCCCGTGCCTCTTTCACAATTAAAATCGCTTGGACAGCTGTTGATCAACATTCATGGTCAACACGCGCACCATCAGTTGATGAAAAGCGATTACCAAATGGCCATGCTTGATCAATACGCAGGTCACTTGAACCTATTGAAATCGACACGTAATGCTTACCAAGCCTGGCGACAAGCCGATAACCACTTGAAAGAGTTACGTGAAAATAGCCAGCAAAACCAAGCTCAAAAACAACTTCTTGAATACCAAATCAAAGAGTTAAATGAGCTGTCTATTGGGGAGGAAGAATATGAAGACCTCGAACAAGAGCATAAGCGCCTCTCCAATAGCGGAGAACTGGCCACAACCTGCCAACAAGCTATCGAGCTTATTTATGAAGGTGAAGAAGTTAATGCGCTTGGTATTCTGCAATCGGCCAATAACTCCTTAATTCAGTTAGCGGAGCTAGATGAAAGATTGGCTGAGTTACCAAACTTATTGTCTGAAGCCATTATTCAGATTGAAGAAACCAACAACGAGTTAAGAACATACCTAGACAGCATTGATGTTGATCCCGGTCGTATGGCTTACGTTGAGGAGCGTTTCTCTAAAGTGATGTCGATGTCTCGTAAACACCACGTATTACCTGAAGAACTGTATAAGCACCATCAAGACTTACTACAACAAGTTGAAGCGCTTGATTGCTCTGATGAAAAATTGGAAGAATTGGCAAACGAGGTAGAAAACCAATACCAGTCGTTCGTGGCTAAATCAGAGAAGCTTCATAAATCTCGAACTCGTTACGCAAAAGAACTCAACAAGCTGATCACGCAAAGCATGCATGAACTGAGCATGGAAAAAGCGCAGTTTGCCATTGAAGTAAACAACACCAACACACACCCTTCTCCATTAGGTATGGATAACGTGACCTTCATTGTTTCGACCAACCCAGGTCAACCAATGCAGCCCATTGCTAAAGTGGCTTCTGGGGGCGAGTTATCACGAATCTCACTAGCGATTCAGGTGATCACAGCGCAAAAAGTGGATACACCAAGCCTGATTTTCGATGAAGTCGATGTGGGTATCAGTGGACCAACCGCTGCGGTTGTCGGAAAAATGCTACGTAAGCTGGGCGAATCTACGCAAGTTATGTGTGTAACGCACTTACCTCAAGTGGCAGGTTGTGGACATCAACAACTGTTCGTTGCAAAGAACACGAAATCAGGTAAAACCGAGACTCAAATGCACACGCTTGATGAACAACAACGCGTTTCAGAGCTTGCTCGACTGCTTGGTGGCAGCCAAATTACCGAATCGACGCTTGCCAATGCAAAAGAGTTATTAATCGCAGCATAGGTTACATATTCAGCAACTTTCTGATAATTTACCGAAAATTCTTGGCAATTTTGCAACTTAATTCAAAATTGCCAGTCATAACAAGCTCAAAGCGCAAGGAGCTTTTTACTTCTTGCTGGAGCTTGTTTATTATCAGGCAGTATTTTAGCGAAGAAAGATCTCAAACTATGCGAATTAAAAAGTGGTTAGTTGCAGTTCCACTTGCACTAACAATGTTGACCGGTTGCTCTCTACTAGAGAAGTTGGTTTATCGAATTGACATCAATCAGGGTAACTATGTTGAACAAGAAGCTGTCGATCAGCTCAAGTTTGGCATGACAAAAACACAAGTTCGTTACGTTATGGGCTCACCTATGCTTATCGAAAATGGCTACCCAGATACGTGGTACTACATTTACCACCACCAAAAAGGCCATAACGACCCTATCCAGAAAAACCTTGTCGTGAACTTTGATGCCACTGGCACTCTAGTAACGATCAATGGTGATTTTGAAGCCAGTGATGAGTTCTTCGAAAGCCTTCGCTAGCTTTCAGTCAACAAAGCTCTCAGCTGATAAAGCTTTCCGGTCGACAAAACTATCAGTCGACAAGGTATGAATCGCAAAAGCCTGCTCACATGAGCAGGCTTTTTAATATCTGCTAACAAATTAGCTGCGTGTCTAACCAACAGGCACAAAAAAGCTCGCCAACATTGCGAGCTCTCTTCTTAGTCGAATTTTTTTAGCACTACGATTTAGCTGCGGCTGCTTTCGCTTGCTCAGCACGCTTACGGCGGATCTCTTTTGGATCGGCTAACAGTGCTCGGTAGATTTCGATACGATCTTTATCGCGAACCGTCGCATCTACCTTAACGTTGCGGCTGAATACGCCAACCTTGTTTTTTGCTAAGTCGATCTCTGGGTACAATTCCAAAACGCCAGACTGCGCAATGATCTCTTCAACGGTCGCGTGCTTGTTTACTACTAAAGTAAACACACGCTGTTCATGCGGAAGTGCAAACACAACCTCTACGTGGATCATATCCGATTCAATAGTCATGGCTTAGTAGACCTGTTTCGCGCGTTGAGTAAAAGCACTGACCATATTACTCGTCAGCTCATTGAAAACCTTACCAAATGCCATTTCAATCATTCGGCTAGAGAATTCAAACTCTAACTTAAGCTCAACCTTACACGCTTGCTCATCGAGCGGAGTAAAATACCAACCACCCTGCAGCTTTTTAAACGGGCCGTCCACCAGCTCCATCAAGATCTCAGCGCCATCCGCTAAGCGGTTCGATGTGGTAAATGTTTTGCTGATACCCGCTTTAGAGACATCAACTGAAGCTACCATAGTTGAATCTGAAGATTCGATCACACGTGAACCAGAACACCCTGGCAAAAACTCGTGATAACGAGCAACATCATTGACCAAGCTGAACATCTGGTCGGCACTAAACGACACTAATGCTGAACGAGTAACCTTTGGCATATAGACTCCTGTTAAAGACAGCGTTACATTAACACAAACTGCAATTTTAATTGTATTGGGCCAGAGCGCAAATAAAAAGGATTCCCCAACTAGGGTGCAATCCGTATAATGAGGCCATTATGGCAAAGAATAAATCAAAATCAAAAGCCGGTAGTAATACCATTGCGCTTAATAAGAAAGCTCGCCACGAATATTTCATCGATGATGAGATAGAAGCGGGGCTTGAGCTACAAGGCTGGGAAGTAAAATCCCTACGTGAAGGCAAAACCAATATCGCAGAAAGCTACGTCTACATCAGAGACGGCGAAGCATTCATCAGTGGTATGACGATCACTCCGCTCACTCAAGCGAGTACTCATATCGTGGCGAACCCAACACGCATCCGTAAACTACTAATGTCGAGAAAAGAACTCGACAACCTTATCGGTCGTATTAACCGTGAAGGCATGACACTTGTCGCAACCGCGCTTTACTGGTCTCGCTCTTGGGCGAAGATTAAAGTTGGCGTAGCGAAAGGTAAAAAGCTGCACGATAAACGTACTGATATGAAAGAAAAAGATTGGGCGAGAGATAAAGCACGAATTATGAAGAGTAATTTGCGTTAATTTTAAGCACTTAAACGCACAGTGCTAGACAGGCAAAGCTTTTCTGGTACTATGCAAATAACACTTGGGGCTGATTTAGGATTCGACAGGAATTTTGAAGTCTGAGGTGCATGCCGTGGGGCGGTTGGCCACGTTAAAAGCCGCAAAAAAATAGTCGCAAACGACGAAAACTACGCACTAGCAGCTTAATAACCTGCTCAGAGCTCTCTTACCCTAGCTTCCGCTCGTAAGACGGGGACCAATAAGAGATCAAACCCAAACTAGCTAGCGCGGATTCTCCCACCTGAGAGGAAAAGCGCGAATAACAATTCAGGTTAGCCTTTAACTAGCGTGTCGGTTCGCAGGTTGCTGGTGAAATTAAAGATCGACTAAGCATGTAGTACCAATGATGAATGATTTTTGGACGCGGGTTCAACTCCCGCCAGCTCCACCAAATCGATTTGAAAGGGCTTGTAGATCAATGATTTACAAGCCCTTTTTGTATCTACAAGGTTTATGTGATCCACAAAGTGCTGCACAATGTGATCCACATATGACAAATGCCACCTATCTAACAACCAGAAATAATACTTACTACTTCAAAAAACGCATCCCTGCCGATCTACGCTGTATCTTCAATAAATCACACTTCTACACGTCATTAAAAACAACAAAATGGGCAACAGCCCTTTGCATGTCATCATCACTTGTAAGTCAAACAGACTTACTTTTTTCAAATACAAGAAAGAAGATGAATACAATGACGAATGAAGATCTAACTGAAACCATCTATGCAATTATGCATGGTACAAAGCCTAAAACAATAAACCCAAATACAAATGAATGGATATCAGTGCGTCTTATCAATCATCCAGACGGAACTACAGAACAAGTAACAGAAGTTCACCATGAAGGACAAACAAGTGAAGAAATAGCAGCGGATCACTGTTCACTTGAAATATTAACTGCACAACAAGCCCCTACTTCTACATCAACATCCCTAAAAGAACCAATTAACACATTATCTGACGTAGTAGAACGCTTTATGGCATCCAAAACTGCATCAGGAACAATTCAAGACAAAGGACTAGAAGCAAATAAAGCACATTTAACCTTACTGCTAGACTTCTTTGGTGCAGATACAAGTATCCGCACTATCCGACTTGAACAAGCAGAAGAATTTCGTAATTTACTATTAAAACTTCCACCTAATCGTTCAAAAAACAAGAAGTTAAAAGGTAAATCGTTATCTGAAATAGTAGATATGAATTTGAAACCACAAGCGATAGCGACTGTTAAAGGGACTATTCAAAAGTGTTCAACGTTTTTCCAATGGGCAACAAAAGCAGACTACGTAGATCAGAACTACTTCTACAAGATGCCAATGCCAAAAGATAACCGTAAAGAAAGCGAACAACGTGATCGTTGGTACAAAGAAGATCTACATAAACTGTTCAGTATGCCGATCTGGTCAGAACATAAGAATATTAAACATGCCTATTACTATTGGTTGCCCTTGTTATCCTTATATACAGGCGCACGTTTAAATGAACTTGCCCAAATGAAACCAGATAACGTTATACATGCAGATAATATTCAATGCTTTCAAATCACAGATGAAGATGAAGGTCAGAAACTGAAAAACACCAGTTCTAAACGTCTAATTCCAGTGCATCCACACCTAATTGAACTTGGTTTTGATGAATACCTAAAACAACGGCAAGGTAAAGAATGGTTATTTGATGGTTTACTTACAAATAATGGTGATTTACCACGTGATGGCTTTTCACATAACGCTTCAAAGTGGTTCAACCGCTTACGTAAGCAGAATAACCTTTCACATGTAGACTTCCATAGTTTCAGACATACTGTTGCTGATGAATTAAAGCAAAATCAAGTACCAGCACAACAAGCGTCTTCATTACTTGGGCATAAAGATCAGACAATTACATATGCACGTTATGGTAAAGATCTGAATATTCGATTAATGAATAAAACCGTTCAAGTATTAGATTTCACAGACGTATTGAAGAACGTAAAGCCGTGGAAGTAAGGCATGAACTATTTTTAGACAGATTGGTCAACGCGTGTTACGCGTATACATATAGATGTACTATGTAATGTAACAATACTGTCTGATAACCCAAAAATGAAAAAGCCGTCAAAAATGCTTCTAACGGCTTTAAGGTTTTACTGAAACGAATGGTCAATCATTAGCATAAAAGTCTGTAGATTTGCTTCATGGACGCGAAAACGCCCTGTCCGAGACAATTCTGTATCAATCCCATTCAAGACCATGTGAACGGTATCGATCACAGCAGGAGTTTCACTGTAATGTTCCAAGTAGAACGGGTTCAAGTCTTTAGAACTAGCGATCTTTGTCTTAGCAACAGTATTCGGATCGCACTGTATGTTAGACAACGACATAGATTTGATTACATGGTCATACTTAGTATCAAATACATCCAATAGCTTCTTCAAATCAAGTTCCACGGGTTTTAATCCACTATTTGAACCAAACAACGTTCGTATCATTTCAAATGGGTATTTCATGCTACGTGGTGGATTTATCACATACAATGCATGTTTAGTTCCGAACCGAACACCGAACTTCACTTTGATGTAGGAAACGGTTTCTATTTCTGAAACTTCACCATCTGGTAGTTCAAATTCTTGCTTACTAATTACACGTTCAATGAACTGTAAAATCAAGTTATCTTCACTATCGTCAACCAGTTCAAAGCCAAAGCCTATTTCATCAGAATACAGATGATTACTAAGATTATCGTATATTAGCCCCTTCGAAGCGGGCGTTCCCACTTGATAGAGCTTCACTTTAAGCATTGCTAACCTCCTTTTTGGCGGGTTCTGCACTTCCATGTTCTGTTAGAACTTCATCTAAGGCGTTGAAAATGACATCTTCCAATTCACGCATTACCACGTTGAAGTCTGCCCCATCTACTGCTTCCTTACCGCCTTTACCATCTACAGGTTCTTTACCAAGAATCCTAAATTTCAGGTCTTTGGCTTGGTACTTATCATCAAACGCCAGTTCAAAAGTGATAATTGGTCTGTCTGTTAACGATATTGCTTTTGATTTCCATTTAATGCGACTACGGTAAAAGTTGCTATTACAAAGTTCATTCACTTCATCTGCATCATTCAAAGACTTACCATCAAATTGGGCATTATCAATGCTGTATTCACGATCATCAGCATCTTGTAATAGGTCATCATTTTGTTCTTCATCATCAAGAAGATCATCGTCTAAATCAGCCGATGGCTTGGATTCGTCCATTGATGAATCCAAAATCGAACGCACCTTACTTACCCGCACTTTTTCCAATTCAAGAAATAAGAAAGGCTTGGCGGTATCATAAAGGTTGACCATGAATTTGTTACGCAATTCAGCATCTACAACAGCAGACAGATCAACATTTTGTATTAATATGTCATTATTCACGGTATCACGATACATCTGAATTACTTCATCCAAAATATCTTGAATACGCTTTGTATACGTAAACTGGATAGATATATAGCCATCTTTTTCAAGGAATTGAATATATCCACCATGACGTTTTTTCTGCTGATACTTTCCACGTGTGAAATCAAATTCAGTGTAGTCAATTTCGATATAGTACGACTGGATAGACTTGTAATGGGTTATGGTTTCAGCACCAACAAAACGCGGGCGACCTTCAATAACTTTGTCGACCACATCATTCATTTGTGATAAATCAAATTTACCTGTAATTCGCTTAACAGAATACTGATCACGGTTGATCTTAGGTGTCAATTTGTTGGTTAGTTCCTGCAACTGAGAATAAGAAAATGGCAAGTCTGAAATCTGACCAATCAGTTCATCACGATCCAACGTTGATGGATATAAAATGCCGCGCTTAAACGCTAATTTACGTAGAGCATTCGTTGATAATTTAGCCCGATTCGATTGCAGTGCGATGTATATGTCATTTTCGTCTGAGAAAATTGTAGATTTATATTTAAGCATTACGCGTCCCCCTTCACCAAATGACGGCTTATCCCATTACTAAGGATTGGATACGGAAACAATGACGTTTTCACTGTATCCATACTAATCAAGTCAATCTTACCCAGTTTATCCCTTTGTGTTTCAGTAATGGCATATTGGGCTTTATAGATTTTTTGCGCTTTTTTAAAGTGCATCAATGCTTTAGGTGAAAAAGGTGTCACAACATAGACTTTTTCGAACAAGTTGAGCATCTGATAGTTAAATATGAATTCAAACAAATAGATAAAATAGTTTTCCGAATCGATATCTTCATCCCAGAAAATATTAAGAACCTTCTTCTGGTGAACCGGATGTTCGTATGCGTATAGCAGCATACCCGACGTAATCATTTCATTCGTTGCGGGATGGTTCGGAGAATCGGAAGAACACTTATTATGCTTATCTGGATAGTAGAAACCGCAATGGCTGCGCTTAGGTATCATTTTCCAAACACTTTCAGCCGATTCATCATCTTCGATATTTCGACGATCTTTGATGTTTTCAACCACAGTCATCAAGAAGCGAATTAACTTTGGTGAATAAATGTTTAGCGTCGAGCCTTTTGGCATAACGTAGTCATGCGCAGCCTTACTTTCGATAACATCAAGCAAATCCCTATCATATTGATCATCGTTGTTATAGATGAACAACATTCCATGTAAACCGTACTTATTTTCACCTTCACGGTAAAAGTCAGCCCATTCTTTACTTTCACGAGCGCATTTCACCTGCATAGCAAGGCTTTTAATGGCGTTACCAACTTTCTGTGGGCTTATCGATGATTTTTGATAGGATTTAAGATCTGTCTGAATATACTGTGTAAGTTCCGTATAAGGATCGATATACGAAAATACCAAGTCTGTAGGATGGGTATTCTTACCATGCAACTTATCACAGCAATCCCAGTTGATATCGATGTAATCTAAATTCAACTTCCATTTCATTTCAGTGAAAATTTTATCTGAAATGATCGCTGCCATTTCATCGATATTTTTAGTTTCAGCCATCTACTTTGGTTCCGCAATTCCTTGAAAATTATACGGTCATTCTATCTTCACTTGAACGGCACAACAATGATGCAATGCACACATATGCATTACACGTTCATGAAAACAGCACTATCCTTCTGAGTTTCACCATTTACATATTACATTAGCCACAGTGTTTTTTTTAGGCACTTTCAGAAGTCATGTCATAATAAAGCATAACGAAGATAAAGTTATAAATACTATTGTAATCAGATGATTACCTTATACTGATCTATAGGCGGTGAAGTATAACGATTAACAAATTCCTATGTATGGCTTAGGCGATACAGACAAAATTAGTAGAAAATCAGATGTGTTTCACCGCCTAAAAGTTCAACACATCAGGTTTTTGAAAACATAGCCCGATGTGTAAAAGCATTGGGCTTTTTTTATGCCTGATGAAAATTACAGGGAAGATAAATGGTAGTAAGACGTAACTACCACGTGTGTAGGGCTTCATAGGTATCTTAACAGACCGTGTGTTGCACATATGAAGGCAGGGCTTCCCCTGCGACTTGAAGAACTATTGATGTGCCCAAACGGAAGGACTACACATCGATACACGCGCAAGGATAAAGAAAGACGGACTTATGTGCCAATCGTAGTTGATTGGGTGAACATAAATGGAAATGATGTAAATCTGATATCTTGATCAGATTTCGGGCTATCACAATAGTTTGCTTTGTTGTGATGGTGGTGGGGTTAACGCCCTGACCGTAGTGAAGAAAGGACGCACTGACACAGGTATAGCACTACCGCCTGTGGTTTTAGGTGTAAGCAAATGTTAGCGATGTACTGCTAGACTAAGACCCTTGTCCAGTGTGTAAACACTGGCGGGGGGAAATAAAATATTGCTTCTACCAACTACCTAATGTGTCTTGAAAACACTTTGGTGTTTTCGTTAAAGATGATTGTTTCTTATTCAATTAAAAGACATGCGGATCATCAAAAATGATGCGCGATCAGCGCTTCAGTTTGATGGACGCAAAGCGATTGCTTGCAATCGGTTTCTTTGTAATTACTTCATGCACTTCCTATTTCTTCCTTTAAATACTATGGCATCGCTGCACTTCGTTCCGCTACTACTTGGGCGTGACTGCGCACTTCGTTTGCCAAAGAAAACGGCTATTTGAAGCCGTCAAAAAAGGAATTTACATGAACAACAAAGACACAATGAAAATACAAAAAATCATGCGTAATCCAGATGAAACAGATCCATGTGTTCTAAAGGAAGTAGTTCTTCTTTTGAGTCAGGAGATGCAATGAGAGATATAACAAACGCACAAAGAAACACATGTATTTGCATTACATGTGATTACTTCAAAAGAAGCGGAATACATTTAGTACCCGACATGTTTCATGAAACAGATCAAGATGATTATAAATTCATAATGCAAGATGCATGGCTTGAATACATATTAGATATAGAAGACCTGTCGATCAGATACACAGTAAGTATATCAACAATGCAAAAACCAGAACGCTTTGTTGTGAACATTACTAATAACGGCGGAATGTATCATGTTAATGAGTACGAAACGTTTGAGATTCATGAACACTTAATGCAGCAATACATCAGTGATGATGAAGGTTATAAAGAAGAAGTAAATCAGAATCCAGTATTCAGCAATTGGCTTTGAGCAATAACGTCATTACAACGTGACAGAGTTCGGTCTAAACACCGCGCACATTTGCTGGTGGTTTATATGCACAAATAAAGTAGCATCAAAAATTGACCGTTAGCTGATACCATTTCTAATATGCTATTTCAGTATCATAAATCATACCTATTGACTTTGTGATACCACAGAGTAATGATACCACCCATAGATGATACCAATTAAAACTAAACGGATACTAATGCGAACATTTGCTTACTGCCGAGTTTCAACAACGGAACAAACAACCGAAAACCAAATTGTTGCTATTAGAAATTCTGGCTACAGCGTTGACGACAGTCGCGTGATATCTGAAACGGTATCCGGTGCAACGTCAGCAATGCTACGTCCAAATTTCAAAGCACTGGTTGATCACAAACTTGAACCAAACGATACGTTGATTGTGTTGAAGCTTGATCGTCTTGGGCGTGACAATATAGATGTACAGCAAACAGTTGAATTGCTAATTCAGAAAGGAATTCATGTTGTTTGTTTAGACCTACCAACACCCGACCTTTCATCTTCACAAGGCAAGTTGATGCTTCAAATGTTCAGTGCTTTTGCTGAATTTGAACGCAATCGCATCAGTGAAAGAACGAAAGAAGGGCTTGAACGTGCAAAGCAGCAAGGGAAGAAATTAGGTAGACCAGAAGCACAAGAAACCACTAAGCAGGTTCAGTATTACAAGGCACAAGGATTATCACAGTCCAAAACTGCTGCCGCTACAAGCCTTGGAATCGCTACAGTAAAGCGTCACTGGAATAAGTAATACAACAGGACATACAACGGACAACAGCTTCATCATCGACGTTTAATGCAAGATTCTTATTGGTTCGCTTTTTAAAAATAAGTAAAAGGCGAACAATAGTATTAAACCTATAAAAGCGAATACCAGCCCGAAGCCCCCCATACCCTAAAATCAGCCAAAAACCCTATTTCTTACCCCACCCATCGAAAACTTTTGACCATTTTTTTATCAGCCAGCCTGACTTTTTAAGACGCGGGTTCAGTTCCCTACTACGCATTTATTGCTAAATCTACTGATCCACAAAGTGCTACACATACTGATCCACATAATGCTATATTCAACGTAACTTATTATTATATAAGCCTTTGTTATGATGGTCTGACGGTCACAGCACTTCCCGCCAGCTCCACCAAACGTTTGGAAAGGGCCAACTCGAAAGAGTTGGCCCTTTTTGTATTTTATAATCATCAATTATGCTGTCGGTACTAAACGCGCTACCTTTCACTCACAGGGTGACGCACGGTGTAAAGTGCTTTTGATTCCCATGACTTTAGTTTCGAACCATCTCATGCGCTTCAAAGTCAGTATTTCTAATTAACTTTTATGTGGCATATTTGATCTACTTACGTGTAACCATCACCTCACCTTACCCGCATGGATAATCGCCAATCGCAGAAAAACTTAGCGACAAGTCTAATAAAGGCTGGTATCCACCTTCTTGCAATACCTCTTTAAGCTAAAGGCTTTGATTATCCCCTGAAAGGTATAAAGTTATATATATCCCTTTGTTGGGATAGCACGGCCAATATCCTCTAATGGGGGTCAAGCCTCATAATATGAAGTGACAACTTGTGATTTATAGCCCACAACAATTAGCCAATACTTTATTGCTAATACGCAAAAAAATAAATGGACTCAGTTCGAAGTGGCAAAGAGAGTCGCATAAAGCAAGCTACCATTTCTAACTTTGAAACTAGACCAGATAAAGCCACGCTCTCTACCATGTTTAAAATCATTCAAGCCTTAGACCTGACAGTAAAGGTTGAAACAAGAAGTGAGAGCAAGACAATGTGTAATGCCTTTATATTACACACAATACTTGAACGACCACCTTAAGGTTCCGATAGAGAGTTAGCCATACTTTAGGTATCTCAAAGCCCCATGGCTTTGAGTTTTCTATTGTTCTTTCATTACATAAAGTAAATCACATTAGACTTTTAATAAGATCGCCAAGTTTGTAATCATAAAAGCTCACTACTGTAGACTTTTATGTGATAACTCAATGTATTCACCATAAAAGTGAACTTTAATAGACTTTTATTTAAAATCTACGTATAAATAACTTAAAAGTCTACTAAGACATACTTTATTGCATCATGCTATATGGAGGTTCTATGGTTAAGAAAGTAAAAGCAACTGAGTCACCAGATCTAAACCAGGTGTTCACACCATCACTACTTGGTGAGGCGATCAAAGCAAAAAGAACTCAAAGTAAAATCACTCAGCAAGATGCAGCATTGCTTTCTGGTGTTTCAAAACAAACCTACATAAAAATTGAACAAGGCAGCTCCGATATTAAACTAACCTCTTTAATGAAAGTTGTGTCTGCTCTAGGAATAAAGATATCGATACAACCATGGCAAGACTTAGATGCTTCAGTCTCATCACAGGAGAAAGGTAATGACGTCTGGGTCTAATCAATACATCCTCGATATAGTCTATAGCCAGCAAGTCATAGGCAAACTATCACTGAGTAAAGAAAGTGATGCTCTATCTGTAATCTACAAGCAAGATTGGATTGATAATGGGTTTCCCATATCGCCACACCTTCCATTTAACTCTGATATACCATCAGTCAATATCAGGAGGTTCTTACAGAATTTGCTCCCTGAAAATAAAGGGTTAGATTATTTGATCGACTTTCTTGGCGTATCACGTTCAAACGTATTTGCACAAGTTGGTGGTATTGGAACAGATACATCAGGTGCAATGATGTTCTTATCTGAAGGTGTTTCTCCAGTTCAAACTGAAACCTCTTTCAACCCAATCAACGATAGTGAATTAATTAAGAAACTATCTGACCCTGAGCTTTGGTATTTAGAAATATGGGAAGGAAAACCAAGACTATCAGTAGCGGGGGTTCAATCTAAGCTAAACGTTTTATCTATCGATGGAAACTTAGGGTTTGGAGAGGGTGAACTATGCTCAACTCATATTGTGAAGTTCGAAAAAAATGACCAACAACACCTTGTCATAAATGAATTTGTGACGATGAAGTTAGCGAAGCTAGTTGAACTAGATGTTGCTGATGTTGAGTTGCGGTATTTTGACCAATTTCCAGCCTTAATTGTAGAGAGATTTGATCGAAAGCTATTTAGCTCAACAAGTGTGAAACGAAGGCATATGATCGATGCCTGTCAAGCTTGTAACCTAGGTGTCGATAGAAAGTATGAACGAAACTTAGGTAAACAAAGAGATGTCAGTCATATTCGTGATGGTGTCAGCTTCACCCGACTTTTTTCGGTAACAGAGCAATGTGAAAACCCATTAGCGGCAAAACTAGCGATCCTAAAGTGGGCAATGTTCAATCTCTGCATTTATAACGCAGATGCACATGGCAAAAACTTCAGTTTCTTTGTCCAAAAATCGGGCTTAACACCAACGCCACTTTACGATCTAGTCAATGTAAGGATGTACCCTGAATTTGAGCAGGATCTTGCGATGGCAATTGGGGATGAATTTGACTCAGATTCTATTAATGCCTACCAACTTGTAGAGTTTGCTGACGATTGTGGTATTTCACCAAAATTGCTTCAACAGAGCCTAGTAAAGATCGCAAATGACATTATAAACAACATTGATGATGCTATATCTCTCGTCACTCCTACTTCTGATTCACAATTACCTTATTTAAACCGATACCGTGAAATCGTTGTGGCTAGATGTAAGCACTTCCTTAAACAATCACCACTCATCACTGAAATTGAGCTTTAACTTATAGATAAGCTATCTAATCAGAATATAGAAAGCACAAAGAGCAAAAGCTCTTTGTGTTACCTACTTGATAATTAACGCAGCCAGTTCAGTTACTGATGAAGAAGTTGAACCGATAGAAATTAGATAAATTTAGGTGTTACTCCATATCGCCCAGTAAGTAATCTTCATCGCTACTCACTACTGCGCCGTGCTTTAAGAAGTTCTTACCTAGGATCATGCTGTATTCAAAGCGAGAGCGATCTTGAAGGTTTACCCTCACCTCTTTCTCTAGGTCACCCAACTTCACCTTCATTTCTACCACTGGGCGAATGTTCACCTTCTCGCCTTTCTTAGCTTTAATGCGCATTACATCAATCACAGGCTTAGTGAAGTCTTGCTTATCGCCTTGGTTGTTTTGATAGGTAAAGCTCACCATGTCTTGGCCGTCTTTCTTAAATCGTTTGATGTTGACTGCGTTCATTGAGCTTACATCTGCGCCTGTATCCAACTTGGCAGGGAATGTCATGCCGTTGACTTCAACAACTTCTATATGCCCAACTTTAAACAAAGGTTCCGATTTCAAAAGATAATCAGATCGAGTATTCACATATACCCCATCTTTCGCCATCTTCTTACCTAGAATGAAGTACGCTTCTTTTTCATTGCTGTTAAGCACATCGATAGCAAACTCTTGTTGGCGAACTTTACCAGCTCCCAAAAACTCACCACTTACCACCGGGCGAGTATCATCACCGACCTTAAGCTTCTTAATAATTGGCTTTGTTATCTTCTGCTTCTCACCATTTACATCTGTAAGATAAAATTCAACAGAAGCCTCTTTGCCTTTACCTGTCATTTCAAAACTGTCGACCTTCAACAAAGGCGTGTTGACAGTAAATGAAGCAACAGCCTTCATAGGGAAACCATCTAATGTGATATCTTCTTCCGGTGAGATAATCAGTGGCTCAGTCTTCTTCGCGACCTCGCTGAAATTCTCAGATCCTTCAGAAAGAATATTCTCAGCACTGGTGTCAATCATAAAAAGCTCACTTGCTGTATCAGTGCCCAATCTGAGCTGTGAGCTGCTATTCGAACGGTCGCGCAGGTACACCAGAACGTCTTTGGTTGTGTTTTCATCGAGTTGAACCGGCACATACACCAAAGGTCTTTTTTTACCACCTACACTTAACATACGAACTAATGGCAGTGTCATCTCTTTCTGCTCACCATCGTTGTCGAACATATCAAACGTCACTTCACTGTTCTTCTTATCTACATCGATGTCTTTCGCATGAAGAATGCTGTAGCGATTTTTTAATGAGAAGGTCACGTTCATCGCCATTCCCGAGATAGACATCACCTCTTTTCGGCCAACAACCGTCGCGTTTTCCTGCTCCTGCAAATAGTCGTAACCAGCAAACACCAGTGCGTTATCCGCAAGGAAGGTTTTGCCGATCAATACTGGCGCAGAGAAGTGACTTCTGTCCGTCAGGTTAACGTCTGTTTTTAACTCTTGATCCGCAATGGTCAGCGACATTTTGACAGTAGGGCGAAGCAAAGGCGTGCTGCTGGTGCGGCTGCGTATTATGCTGACACGCTCTAAAGGTGCTTTAATTAATACCATGTCACCCGTACGTGGGTTTTGAACCTTGAAAGAGACCACAGCTTCATATTTTGCAAAGGTACTGCCATCCCAATCATCGTAATCAACATCGGAATTGTTCAACAGGTCTTCGGTTAACGCCGCCATCAACTCTTTGTCTTTGAGGTTTTTGTAGTCGGCATTAGAGCTCTTCACATGAATGTCTTCCGCATGCATAGAAGTGGTTTCTGCACCGGTATCGATTTTACCAATGAAAGGAACGTCTTTTAGCCCTTGAACGCTAGATAGGTATACATTCTCTGTACGCCCTAATACCGCCTTACCATCGAGTTCGTAGGTCGGATTTTGAGTGGTGTGTGAAGTGTCTGTAGCCAAAGAATATTGTGAAAAAAGTAGAGTGCTTAAAAGAGTTAGAGCCAAAGGTATCTTTTTCATTAGTTGGTCCGTTGTGATCAGTTCACTAATAATACTGGCGATTCGGCAAATAGTTCCCCCACCAGCAATGGTTCTCACATAACGTTAACGCTATGAGTTTTTCGATGACAAACCGATGACTTTGCGCAGCATTCGCTTATCGATTATTGACCATTGGATACCCGATAACCTTTTCAATATGTGGTGTTCTATTGAAAAAATAAATACCAAAAAGGCCAACGACAAGCGCTGACCTTAGCGATTCAAAACACACCTGAAGCGAGTTTAACTTGCTAAAACACAAACGGTTCTAGATAAACATAGCACTAAAAAGTGCCGACTGTTTTCTTTGCACAGATAGCTCGAGCTTTTTCTGCGTTCTCGCCTTTATTTTTGATAGAGCACTGTCGATAAGATTCGACGTAGCGCTCAAATAACACTTTGGCTTCAGGTTGTGGTTTAGAGAGCAGTTGGTTAACGAACTTTCTTGAGCCGACCTCAAAATGCTGAGTATCGATTGGGCTATTCCAATCCCCTCCCCAGATCATAAATCCGTGATGAGCAAACAGCTCAATCACATCTTCTGCCATGCCTCGGCGTTCAATTTCATCACGCGCGCGAAAACGAGTACGGTTCACATAGCGAGCCGCTGATTGTGAAGGCTTTACCGTGATTCGTCCCTTGCTATCGAACTCTAAGAAAGGATTTTGAACTGGGTTGATGTCGATTGCCACACCATAGGCATGTTTCGACCAACCTCCTCCGCCTGTAATAGGACGAGCGTTAAACGCGCTACTGTTGTTCGCGTCCATTGAGGCGCTATCGTCACCTTTAAACTCACGCATTAGGCGAGCGGAATGAAGAGGAAAATTGCGCTGTTTAAGCTCTGAAAAGATTTGTTCAACAGCTGGCGCAATAACATCAAGCACGATCATATTGCCCTGTTGCGTTTCCCCTTTGAAATTAATGAAAGCGAAATCCACTTTGGATAGCCGCTCACAACCAACGGGCGCACCACTACTCAAGACATTGTTCTTTTTCATCATGTCGCATTGCCATTGAGATATAGAGGCAACCTGGGCATAACTCGCAGCACTGAGCACAGTGGCCAGCCAGCCGACAATAAAACGTTTCATATAAAAGACTCAAAAATAGTAAGAGTGAAAAGTAGCAGAAGTTGGAAAATAGCATATTAGGCCAAGTTGAGCGCACGCTTTGTTAGTGCGTTTTGTCCCAATAGACAATCTCTCGAACTCGTCCGTTCTGATCCTTGTCAGCTTCTCCACCAACATCAGAAAGTTCAGGTAAGGTCGATAATTGCGGAGCGTAATAGGCGATCAACATCAGTACAAAAGCATCGTAAATATCATCTATCGCGACGTCTTTACGCTTGGTATTTGAAATGGACAACGACAAGCCGTCACACCACTGAGGGGCAAGTTGCTGAATAATAGAAAGCCTTTCCTCTTTGCCTTCTTGTGTTCGTTTTGAAAACGTCAGCGGTTCACCTTTCAATGCTGCAAACACAACTTCAGGATGTGATTCCCTGATAGAAAGATTGGGATGAGTTTCAATGAGCTCATCAAGCTCGCGGATCTTGGGCACAATTCCCCAAGTCTGTTTAGAAAACTTCTTATCAAGCTGCTCCACATTGGCATTACATCCCGCAATGTAATCGGTTTGGTAAACCGCCTCTCGGCACGGAACAGGAAAAACGGAAGAGCCACGCTTACTGGTGAGAAAGCGCCTTGCTGCTTTATCGCATAATCTATCCGGAGTCTGTGAATCGCTAAAACCAATAGGCATATCGATTAACGTTGTTGCTCCCGTAAGATCGTCAAGCAACTCATCTAGGGTCTTTACCACCTTGAACTCAGGTGGCTCATTGCCAGAGACAATCCAAGCGATCCAACCTGCCTTGCAGCCATCAATTCCGATGTATTTCATTGTGTTCTCGATGATTAGTTTGTTGAGGGCTATTTGGGATAACTAGCCACTTAATGATCAGTGCCACTCATTAATTAACAGTCTGCTTTTCACGCCACGTACCTGTAAACCCATTGCATCGAACACCTCTTCGAAGTCTCGACACTGTGGTGGAATATTGGGTAGAGAAAGTGCTGCTTCAGAAAAGAATTGTTGTTCAAAATGAGCCGAATCGTTCCACGCCAATTGCCACCATTCGAGAATACGAAACTTAGACGCTCGAAGTTTTTCAGCCGTAGGAACTTTGTCACTTTTGCTTAGGTTCTCTTTGCTTGTGGTCGGAAAGAGGTTCCACTTGTCGTTATTCGGCCAATAAGCAAAAGGCAAGCAGTGATCAACGTGATACTCATTTTTTAATGATTTTCCACTCCAGACACTGACAATATCGGCACGTTCAGATCTAAGTTGTTCGACACGTTTACGCACATCGCGAGTATCGTGGTTTTGATCGATCCATACCAAGCAGTCGTGATACGTCTGTAGTGAGATACTTCGCTGTCGGTTCAACTCGAAACGCTGCATCTCCATGACCCATTGATTCACCACCAGCGGTTCAATCCAAGAGTGGTAGATTCTAAAGCACTCCCACAGGCTTTCATCGAGAGTGAAATAGCCAAAGCTTTCTAAGAACTCACTATCAATGACCAGTGATTCTCGGCTCTTCCGTCGTTTCTGAGGTGGGTATATATCGAATAGTCGGTTGTCTTTCGAGCCTTGATAAATAAAAGTCACAGGCCCTGATTTAATGGTGCTGATCGTTTGTGAAAACAGCTTCTGTAGTGCCTTGGCTTCATCGCCGAGAAACATAGTGCCTATCGCTAGATCATCAGCACTGAGGTGTTTGAGTTTATTCCAACCATCCTCTTTTACAAATCCGAGGCCTTTACTCGTGTTGCTATTTTGCTGAATCCCAGCGCCTTCTATATCGATATCAATCAAACGCTTAAACTGCCTTACCCAATACAGAGCAACTAAGCCCACTGGTAGAGAAATTTTCCCATCCGTTCGATCAATCACAGCGCCTGAATGAGCATCCGCAATTCTCAGTAAAGTTCTTAATAAGGCCAGCTTGTATGTGGCCGACTTGTTGTCATTCACAATAATGTGGCGCACCTTGTTCAAGTCGCCGGAGCCATCATCTGGTAATGTCATCACCACGGTTTGCCACCACACTTCACTGCGGTTCAATGTATCTTGGCTATCATCAACATGACGAACCAACAAGGCGCTGTTTTTTGATAAACGCTCGAGCTCTTCAACTGAGACTTCATAGCCTTGTCGACTGTCTTTAAACTCCCCATGACGCAAAGTAATCACCAACTTGCCATTTGGAGCCAGCAAGTTAGACAACTTTCTAAATGCACGCTCTCGATGAGACGGAGCAAGATGCATCCAAACCGCGCTCACCAATATCAAATCAAAACGTATTCCGAGGTTTTCAGTGCGGCTAAGCGAGGGAAGTGAATCATCAATCCAGCTAACACTTGGGCTTGTATATTTCGAGCCTTGTTCGCGTAATGAAGCACTTGGTTCTATCGCAATAACATCAGCTCCGGCTTTGTGCATCCATAGCGCATCACGACCACTTCCTGCACCAACATCTAGTACTTTATCGCCCTCTAAAGGCCAATAAGCTTGCCAGCTTTTATGTACCGTCTCGAACGTCACTGAGTTGTACTGTTCACAAAGTGTGTGAGCATTTTTATCGTAAAAAGGAATCGATGAGGACATATGCGCTATTGGGGTTAGGAGTCTATCTCAATAGTAATGGGGAGCTTAGGCGATTGCTAGCAAGTCATGTAAGTTCAGCCACACCAATCAATATTTATCGTTAGTGACTGTTTTATATCAATATCCACCTAATGAGATCGTCAGGCGAGTCACATCACGAATCAGTTTCGTCAGCAAAACAAAAACAAACAAGGTGCAAGCTGACGTGCGAACAGAGATAATTGTTTGAAGATGATTAACTCGCCTCAAGTACCTAGCTGATAAAGACTAATGACCACATACTCACACATAGATACCCCGTTCAACCTGCGCCACACCTGTTGGTTTTGTGGTGAACCTTCCAATGATGTTGTTGAATTCCCTAAGACTGCACAAGCTATTGCCAAGATAGACTATTCACCGATAGCACTGCCGGCTTGCAAGGAGTGTGCGAGAATTAACTATTCCAAGAGTCTGACTTCAATTTGGGCGGTGCGCGATCAGATAAAACACGCACTCATCGATAAGTACGCAAAGCACCTAGGCATCGGTGAAAACTGGACGGAACAAGAGCTTATTGATTCTGATTTTTCAGGCTCGACGCTTGGCGGATTTGGCCGTAGTGCTTGGAAAATGTATCAAATAGCCAAACAACGAGTCGATTATAGAGGCTGGCCTTTGTCGGTTGATGACATCCCACTTGAGGTATACGACGAAACCAGTGGCTTTGAGTTTGACGGTACTCGTTACGCATCAATCAATTCATGTATCGACTATTTCACCAAGGCTGCGGGCGTAGACAAAGAGCTGTTGTCGCAGCTTGTCGACATTGTTTCAACAGACCGTTTTAGCTACGCACTTCGAATCGCCAAGCTGAACAAGAATGTCTCTAATACCAAACGTTCAGAGATCATCGAAGAGGTGTTACAGCAAGAGTCTGAACAAGAAGAGATACAGCTTGAGCAAGCCAATTCACTGTTCAACCCAAATGTCGAAGAGGTCAGCATTTCAGGTTCGACGGCTCCGGTTTTCGCTATTCAATGGGCAATGATGAATAACGTTATAGATTTAGCTCACCTTTGCGCACTCGAAGATGATTATTTTGACTATTTCGAACATCTTGGTGGCCCTGCTGCTTTCATGTCTTATAACGGCCTACAGCTCTATTTAGAATCACGCCAAGATCCTGAATGGGTAGAAAAGTCGGATCCAAATAAACAGTATTGGTGAACATGCCTACCTACTGGTGAACACGTGTAAGCTCGATAACTGCGTCAAACACCCATCGTTAGTCCTTGTTTTATATAAAGATCTAAAAACAGCCCCCTAAAACAGTTAATTGTTGCAATTCGGTTAAATAGAGTGAAAACTTCAAGCATCTAAAACTATTTAATCACTGCAATCTTGTCGTGAGTAAGGAGTGAATTGTGCTTGCTGTTCTTCGTATTATTTTGGCGACGGTGTTTATTATTTTCACCACTCTATGTGCTTTTGGTTACTGCTTGTTTAGCCCCAAAAACCCAAAGCATGTGTACGTTTTTTGCCGTTGGTTCAACCAATTACAAAAACTCGTTGGGGTAAAGATCCTACAGAGAGGCCTAGATAATGCGCCGACACCAGAAAAGAGCGTCTACATATCTAACCACCAAAGCGTGTTGGACTTTGTGACCGCCCCAGGGATGTTAAGGCCTCGCACGGTTTCTTTAGGCAAACGCGATTTGTTGTACGTGCCCTTCTTTGGCCTGCTGTATTGGATCACCGGTAATATTTTAATTAACCGCGAAGACAAGTCCAAAGCACGCGATACCATCAAGCAAGTGGCGGAAGCGATTCACCAGCGAGATCTGTCTGTTTGGGTTTACCCTGAAGGAACGCGCAGTAAAGGGCGTGGACTACTGCCATTCAAAACGGGCGCTTTTCGAATGGCGATTGAAGCTGGCGTACCTATCACCCCGATGTGTACCAGCACCACACACAATAAGATTGACCTCAACCGAGTTAATAATGGCATTGTGATCACCGAGATGCTCAAACCTATCGATGTGTCTGGATACAAGATCAGCGACGCTAGAGAGCTGGCCAATCGCTGTCACGCAATTATGGCTGAAAAAATAGCAGAGCTTGATGCCGAAGTGGCTCGTATAGAGGCACAGAAAAACCCAGAACTGGATTCAGACGGTTCTTCCGCGCGCTAACAAGGTAGTTACAGAAGGAACAAGAACTAACTCGCAACGAACCCACAGAGTCATTGCTCAGTTACTTAAAAAGACACTCAACGATCGCAACTCTCATTGTTCTTGTTTTACTTGCTGGCGCTTATCCGCACAATAAAAACAGGCGTTAATGGCTTTATAGAGTAATGGGAGTAAACGATGGAAGTGATTCACCATGGCGGCAAACATACCGTTACAGGATCTTGTCACGAATTAAGAGATTCAGGCCAAGCGGTTCTCATCGATTGTGGCCTTTTTCAAGGAGAAGACACCCGCCCTCTTGATATTGAATTTGAAACGTCCCACCTTAACGCTCTGCTGCTGACTCATACTCACATTGATCATATTGGCCGATTACCTTGGTTACTCGCCAGTGGATTTAACCAGCCAATTTATTGCACGCAAGCCACCGCAGAGCTCGCTCCTTTAATGATTGAAGATGGCTTAAAACTGCAAGGGCTCAGCAATAAACAGTCGAAGCTGATACTCAAAAAGATTCATTCGTTAATTGCTCCCAAGCCTTACGTGGAATGGTTTCCAATCACGTCTAAACAGCAAAACAACGGAAAGGATCATCATAGGCCAAATACTCTGTATGCCCGTTTTCAACCTGCAGGGCATATCTTAGGTTCGGCCTATATAGAGATTAAGTTACCCAACCAAGAGGTAGTGGTCTTTTCAGGTGACTTGGGCCCTAGTAACACGCCACTGCTGCCGGATCCTAAACCACCACAACAAGCCGACTATCTGTTTATTGAGTCGACTTACGGCACTAGCACGCACGACGATATTGCTTCACGCTCTGAACGCCTCAAATCAATCATTGATCGTTCGTTACTCGATGGCGGCGTTATTCTAATCCCGGCTTTTAGTATCGGCAGAACTCAGGAATTGCTGTTTGATATCGAACACCTGATCTTTGAGCATCAACTCAGTAGCGATATTCCTATTATTCTCGATTCTCCGATGGCTCAAAAAGTGACGCGTTCATACCGACGCTTTAAAGAGTTATGGGGGCAAGAAGCAAAGCAGCGTCTTGAACTGAAACGTCACCCACTCGCTTTTGAGCAGTGCATTACGGTTGATGGACATAGAATGCACAAGAAAATCGTTAACCGTCTCAAGTCGACAGGTGAACCCGCGATTGTGGTTGCAGCTTCTGGGATGTGTCAGGGCGGCAGGATCATGAACTACTTATCGGCTTTGCTTCCAGATAAACGGACGGATGTGATTTTAGCGGGCTATCAAGCACACGGAACGCTCGGACGAGAGCTGCAACAAGGCGAAATGCAGGTTTCTATTGATAACAAAGACGTTGAGGTTAATGCTCAAATTCATGGCATATCTGGCTATTCTGCTCATGCCGATAAAGAGGATCTCAATCGATTTATAGAGGGCATAGCGACTCCACCAAAAGAGGTGCATTTGATTCACGGTGAGCCAAATACTCAGTCTGAGTTCGCTAAAGAATTACAGGCGCGAGGGTTCGTGGTTGTTTGAAACAGGCATCAAACTAGCTACTTTCACTCAGTAAACATGAAGGCCAGAATTATCGAGCCTTCAAAGGCACAGTTTCTTAGGCCTGCGAGATCACTCGATGCAGGTGATATATTCCAATCAAATCCATCTCACCACTCATATATCAGCCGTTCATGCTAAGTGGCTTTAACCGCTGTTTTACGCAATTTCGTCTCTTGTGCACACCTACCCTTCTTCTGCGCACCTCCCCACCCTTTTGTATTAATCACTATTTATTCACTTTGCAAAACACCAGCCGCAACAATCTGTTGCATAACAAGTTAAATGGAACGATTATCGAATTAGCACTAAGCATTAACAAACACCCTCTATAACTTGCTTTATGTCACAGTAATCCCAATGCGCAGTTAAATAATTTAACACTCGGGTTACAAGTGAAGTATTGTGTTGTTCGAAAAACAATCATAAGCAAAACTAACAGGGAAAATACTCATGCAGTCGTTCGTTGATTTTTTGAATGGAATAATCTGGAGCCCAGTACTTATCTACCTATGTTTAGGTGCAGGTTTGTTCTACTCCATCATGACTCGATTTGTTCAAATCCGTCACTTCTTTGAAATGTGGCGCTTGCTACTTTCGGGTAAAAGCTCATCAAAAGGCATCTCGTCTTTCCAAGCTCTTGCCGTTTCGCTGTCTGGCCGTGTAGGTACAGGTAACATTGCAGGTGTTGCTGCCGCTATCGGTTTCGGTGGCCCAGGTGCCGTATTCTGGATGTGGGTGGTAGCTTTCTTTGGCGCGGCGACTGCTTACGCAGAATCTACGCTGGCGCAAATCTATAAAGAAGAAGATGAAGGCCAGTTCCGTGGTGGTCCGGCTTACTACATTGAAAAAGCAATGGGTCAGAAGTGGTACGCATGGATCTTCGCTATCGCGACTATTTTTGCATGTGGCATTTTGCTTCCAGGTGTTCAGTCAAACAGTATAGGTAATGCTGTAGAAGCTGCATTTGGCTCAGGTGATATGATTGAAACAGCTATCGGTACATTCAGTTTCGCTAAAATTTTCACTGGTACTGTTGTTGCTATCATCCTTGCTTTCATCATCTTTGGTGGTGTTAAACGTATCGCGAACTTCACACAAATTGTCGTTCCATTCATGGCGTTGGCTTACATCATCATCGCATTCGTTATCATCCTACTAAACATCAGCCAAGTTCCTGTTGTTTTCGGAATGATTCTGGGTGATGCATTCACTCCTATGGCAGGCTTTGGTGCTGCAATCGGTTGGGGTGTTAAACGTGGTGTTTACTCAAACGAAGCGGGTCAAGGTACTGGTCCTCACGCGGCAGCTGCGGCAAGTGTTGATCACCCAGCTCAGCAAGGTTTGGTTCAAGCGTTCTCTATCTACATTGATACTCTTCTAGTATGTTCTGCTACAGCGTTCATGATCATCATCACTGGTGCTTACAACGTTCACGGCGGCGCTGAAGGTGTCTTCCTTGTTCAGAACCTAGCAGCAAACATCGGTGCGAATGGTCCCGTATTTACACAGCTTGCTATTGAAAGTGCACTGCCAGGCATTGGCAAGCCATTCATCGCATTTGCTCTGTTCTTCTTCGCATTTACAACGATTCTTGCTTACTACTACATCGCAGAAACAAATATTGCTTACCTACGTCGTACCATCAAGATCCCTGGCATGATGTTCGTACTTAAGCTTGTTCTTATTAGTGCCGTTTTCTATGGCACCGTTAAAACAGCAAACCTTGCATGGGCAATGGGTGATGTGGGTGTTGGTTTGATGGCATGGTTAAACATCGTTGGTATTCTGATCATCTTCTTCATGTCTAAGCCTGCGCTTAAGGCTTTAGCAGACTACGAAGAACAACAGAAACAAGGTGTGACTGAGTACACATTCAACCCTGTAAAACTAGGCATTAAAGGGGCAACTTACTGGGAAGAGAAGTACAAGCGTAAAACAGGTAAGTCTCCTGAATCTGAAGTTGCAGACAGTAAACCTGTAGAGCAACCTTCAGCTTAAGCTTACCTTAGCAAACAGATTGCTTTAATAAATAGATAGCTTTAACTCGCGCTATTAATAACGCATAAAAAAGGGGTTAGCCATTTCGGCTAACCCCTTTTGTTTTGTTCATAACCAATAAACGGCTTATAACAAACTAACTGTTCCCAAGTTAGAGCATTAAGCAGCGATTTCTTGTGTTGCCATTTGAGGCGCTTTTTTCTCACCGATTGGCAGTACTGTGCGGCCATATTCGTTGTTGATTACTTGTGCCATTGCAAAGTAGATAGCTGACGCACCACAGAAGATACCTTCAAAACCAGCGATAGTACCGATCAGTTCGCTGCCTGTGAAATCACGAGCGGCAAGTAGGAAGAACAAAATAGTAAGTGAACCGAATACTACTTGTTTCGCTACTGGGTAGCATAGAGAACCAATGAACATGAAGCCAGTGAAGATGCCCCATAGTAGTAGGTACCAACCCATAAACGCTGCTGGACTTGCTGGTAGGCCCATGTAAGGCATTACGATTAAACCAACCAAAGATAACCAGAATAGACCGTAAGAAGTAAACGCAGTTGTACCGAACGTGTCACCACGTTTGAAACACATTGTGCCCACGATAACTTGGCTTAGACCACCGTAAAAAATACCCATAGCAAGAATCATTGAATCGATTGGAAAGAAACCTGCGTTATGGATATTAAGAAGTATAGTAGTCATACCGAAACCCATTAGGCCAAGTGGTGCCGGGTTCGCCAGTTTTGTTGACATTTTGCGCGCCTTTAAAAAAAGTTAATAAAATTTGTACGCAAATTTTAATCCGAACGGCATAAAAAGATAGATCGCTAAATCGCAATCTTAGATTGCATCGTTCGCCAGTTCGGCTTTCGTGATGATTTCAAGTATCTCGCCAACTCGTTTAGGGCTTTGTTCCATCAAGACCGCTTGAACCTCGGGCTTTACACACGCTAACCACTCTCCCGAAGGTTCTTGGTTAAACTTATCCATCGGGCCCATACTTTGGCTCCATGCACCACGGATATCAACCGTATCTTTGTGGCCATCGTTGGTCGTAAAATATGAAAATTCAAAGGTTGTCGCATCTACAGATGTGATTTGGCCAGATGCCCCCCACGGCGCAGAAAGTTCGATCATAGGACCGATAGGATAGCTTTCACCTTCAATTTCTACAGAAGTTGCTTCACCAATGTAAATTTGAGCGTTATTGGCTGATTCTGAGACAGTGAAAGGTAATGATGTTGATACAGAATTAGGACCTTGAGGCGCAGCTTGCTTTAATAAGAATTGAACGATTGACGGGTATGCATTAACAGCAGCATCAACTTCCCCAACAGACTCCATACAGCCTTCGTAATTCATAATGCCTGTACTATCGACACCTTTAATTAAAGCGCCTTCAAGTGTTTGAATAACATGAATTTGGTTACCTTGCTCCTCTATAGACGTGATTTGGCCTACAGGACTTTTTAATACTTGATAACGCTGAGCAACAATACCTTCAGAGCTCGTTTCAAAACTCAAACTGCCATAATTACCCCAGCCCAAACTTTGCTCGAGACCTGACTGCGGCGTACTGTTACACCCAGTAACTCCAGTTACCAATAACGCAAGAATAGATAGCTTTAACTTCATTTTAATTGCCCTGTAATAGAATTATTCACGAACACAGTTTATCGATAAATGGAAAGCACTACTGTAATAGAAAGTAAGGGAAGTGTCGTATAACTGTCACTGAACAAGCAAGCCTCTTATAACAGAGGCTTGCTTAGTTTAATTATTTACAGCTAATTTCATCCCAGAACCAGTTCGATTGAACAGGGCTTTCCCAGACACCAGGACCGTTTTTAGCTACGAAGCACTTGCCATTATGTGTCACCTTGTCGCCATTGCTCACTTGGCTAACACCCGCTTGCCATGTGATAAACACCGATGGATCAACAACGACAGGCGGCTCAGTCACAGGTGGTTCAACCGGTGTTGGGTCTACCGGAGCAGGATCGACAGGTGCAGGGACAACTGGCGATGGATCTGTCACTACGGGTGGTGTTGGTTCACCCGCTACAAATTTCCAAGGGCCGTCATTGGCAGGATCATCCCCTTGAGTCCACCATTTAGCTTGGTAAGTCGCGCCGTTGTGAGTGACTTGATCGCCAGCATTGTAAACCTTGGTCGCACTCCAACCGTTGCCACCGGGATTAGTACCAGGGTCAACCGGATCAAGCTTATCGACCACTTTCACTTCAGGCCAACTCGCATGTGATCCATAAAAATTGGTCACACACTTCTCATAATCTCCGGCCACCAAGGCTGAATAAGCGGTTTGGAAACCAACAAGCTCACACTCAAATGAATAGCCTTCTGGGCGGTCTGCGTAGTATTTCCAGTTACCATCCCAGTTGGTGTACAACACATCAGTCGCACCATTCAAGTTCAAGCTTCCATAAGGCGTTTGCTGCCAACATGTATTGGCTTCATCCGCTTCTACAGGGATCAGATAATGCGCAGCTAATCCTTCCCAATAACGAATTCGGTTAACCGGTTGGCCTTTGTCTTTGTTCTGCTCACCACACTCGATACCACCATTAATTACGTTGATTGTGGTACCAAACCCATAGCCAATTCCCGCATCCAACTCACGCTGAGAGGGTGTCCAAGTGCGGTCAATAACGTGCAGCATGGCAGGTTTAGGAGCTTGAGGTGTAAGGAAGAACCAGATAGCAGAAGCCAAATTCAACCATGAATCAGCAACCAAACCTGGGTTATTCAATAGAACCGTCGCATCACCATCGAACATAACTTCCGAGAACGCACCGTAGTTAAAATGGTAAGAAAGCTGTTTAGCACCACGTCCAAAGTAACCCTGCCCTGCCGCACAAGGCCAACGTGCATTCTGCCAATCGTTCTGACCACAACCGGTGGTGTAACCCTCTTGACCTTCTGACCAACCCATTTCTCGAACATGCACCAGCGCTTGCTGCCACTCTTCTAGAGCTAATGGGTTATCAGAGGTGTTATCTATTGCGATGTGCCCGCCTGTTTCTTGAGCGAAATGAGCAAAGGCCGTGATGATGGATTTTTTACAGATGGCGTCTGAGTCTCGGCCATCAGTGTACTCTCCACAGAAGGCTGGGAATTTACCAATCGCCCGTAAGAAGCGAGTGTACGTGTATTCTGCCGCAGCCATCTGAGTGAGGAAGTCCCATTCAGATTGAGGGAATACACGCTCGACTCGTTTCACATTTTCAGGATTCGAGGCTAAACCCGGTTCAATAGCTTCAACAATACTATTGGGACGAGTTTGTAATGCTTGTGACCAGATCGCATACATAGGATCGGATGTTTTCGCTTGTTCAGCAGCTTGCAGTGCAGACTTTTCAACAAGGTAGCCATTCGGGTTTTGCGGATCAGGTTGAATGTTCAAAGACGCGTAACTGTGTGCTGCTAAAGTGCAGCCAACGACTGTCGCCAAATATTTGATTTTTAACATGATGGATTCTCTTATCTGTCCTTAATAAGTCCATCAAAGAGTATGCGGCGCATGGGAAATGAGCCAGTCGTTACCATGTGAATTTATAAAAAGTGCGAGTGACACTTTTATGTATCCTTCAACACAACAAAACGTCTCATTGTTTCTTGAGGTGATATCTAGTTTCCAACTGATTTGGTGTCTAGTTGTCAGCTATAAGCTTTTAATACCCTGAGTCAGAAAGAAAAAAGCCTCGAACTGAGTTCGAGGCTTAAGATCTTAATCAAAACTGGTTAAATCTCTAAGAGATTATTCCCACTCGATAGTTGCTGGTGGTTTACCAGAAATATCGTAAACAACACGTGAAATGCCGTTAACTTCGTTGATAATACGGTTAGATACCTTACCTAGGAAGTCGTATGGTAAGTGTGCCCAGTGAGCAGTCATGAAGTCGATAGTTTCTACTGCACGTAGAGATACAACCCAATCGTACTTACGGCCATCGCCCATTACGCCAACTGAACGTACAGGTAGGAATACCGTGAATGCTTGAGATACTTTGTGGTAAAGGTCAGCAGCGTGAAGCTCTTCAATGAAGATAGCATCAGCACGACGCAGTAAATCACAGTACTCTTTCTTCACTTCACCAAGTACACGAACACCTAGACCTGGACCTGGGAATGGGTGGCGGTAAAGCATGTTGTATGGAAGACCAAGCTCTAGGCCGATCTTACGTACTTCATCTTTAAACAGCTCACGTAGAGGCTCAACAAGGCCCATTTCCATATCATCAGGAAGGCCACCAACGTTGTGGTGAGATTTGATTACGTGTGCTTTACCTGTCTTAGATGCTGCAGACTCGATTACGTCTGGGTAGATAGTACCCTGAGCAAGCCATTTAGCATTCTTCAGTTTCTTAGACTCTTCGTCGAAGATATCTACGAATACGTGACCGATGATCTTACGTTTCGCTTCTGGTTCAGCTTCGCCTTCCAGAGCGTCAAGGAAACGATCTTCCGCATCAACTTTAATGATGTTTAGGCCGAATTGGTCACCAAACATCTCCATAACCTGCTCACCTTCGTTTAAACGAAGAAGGCCGTTATCTACAAATACACATGTTAGTTTGTCGCCGATAGCGCGGTGAGCAAGCATTGCGACTACTGATGAATCAACACCACCAGAAAGGCCAAGGATAACTTCGTCGTCACCTACTTGCTCTTTAATACGTGCAACTGCATCTTCAATGATAGATGCTGAAGTCCACAGACCTTCACAACCACACGCGTTAAGAACGAAGTTCTCAAGCATTTTTAGGCCGTTTTTAGTGTGCGTTACTTCTGGGTGGAATTGAACACCGTAGTATTTCTTCTCTTCGTTTGCCATTGCAGCGTATGGGCAAGTATCTGTCTCTGCGATTTTTGTGAAATCAGCAGGGATTTCAACCACTTTGTCACCATGGCTCATCCAAACATCTTGAGTTGTCTCAAGGTCGGCGAAAAGTGCAGATTCACCCGTCACTTGTACAGCCGCGTAGCCGAACTCACGCTCAGTAGACGTTGCTACTTTACCGCCAAGTTGCTCAGCCATCGTTTGCATGCCGTAGCAGATACCGAAGACAGGAACACCTGAATCAAATACGTACTGAGGTGCACGTGGAGAATTATCTTCCGTTACACTTTCAGGGCCACCAGATAGGATGATACCGTCTGGATTGAATTCACGAATATCCGCTTCTTCTACGTCCCAGCTCCAAAGTTCACAGTAAACACCGATCTCACGAATACGACGAGCTACTAGCTGTGTGTATTGAGAACCGAAGTCCAGAATTAGAATACGTTGGTCATGAATATTTTTAGTCATTGTAAGCAGTCTTATTGGCTATGTGATAAAACGGAGGCGAGTTTACTCACCTCTGATTAACTCTTCAAGAAATAAAGCAAACGTTTTCGTTGGTTATCTTTAACCACGTGTTTTGAGAAAGTCGGACTTTTAACAAAACAGACGGTAGATAAAATAATGTGCCGACTAAATCAGCACATTATTCAAACGTTTGGACGTATTATTAACCTAAACGGTAGTTAGGTGCTTCTTTCGTGATTTGAACATCGTGTACGTGAGATTCTTTCATGCCCGCACCAGAGATACGAACAAACTCAGCTTTAGTACGCATGTCTTCAACAGTTGCAGAACCCGTTAGGCCCATGCTTGAGCGTAAACCGCCCATCTGTTGGTGAACGATCTCTTTTAGACGACCTTTGTATGCGATACGACCTTCAATACCTTCTGGAACAAGCTTGTCTGCAGCGTTATCAGATTGGAAGTAACGGTCAGAAGAACCTTGAGACATAGCGCCAAGAGAACCCATACCACGGTAAGACTTGTAAGAACGACCGTTGTAAAGGATAACTTCACCCGGTGCTTCTTCAGTACCCGCGAACATTGAACCAACCATCACACAAGATGCGCCAGCAACGATAGCTTTACAGATATCGCCAGAGAAGCGGATGCCGCCATCTGCGATTACTGGAATACCGTATTCGTTTGCTACTTCAGCTGCGTCTGCAATTGCTGTTACTTGAGGAACACCAACACCAGTAACGATGCGAGTCGTACAGATTGAACCCGGGCCGATACCTACTTTAACCGCACTAACACCCGCTTCGATAAGAGCACGAGCGCCAGCGCCAGTTGCTACGTTACCACCGATAATTTGTAGGTCAGGGTATGCAGCACGCGTATCGCGGATACGGTTAAGTACGCCTTCAGAGTGACCGTGTGAAGAGTCGATAAGTAGAACGTCTACGCCAGCTTCAACTAGAGCAGCAACGCGCTCTTCGTTACCAGCACCAGCACCAACAGCTGCACCTACACGTAGGCTGCCGCGCTCATCTTTACAAGCGTTTGGTTTACGTTCTGCTTTGTGGAAATCTTTTGCAGTGATCATTCCCGTAAGTTGGAAGTCATCATTTACAACAAGAACTTTTTCAACACGCGCTTCGTGCATTTTCTCTTGAACTTCTTCACGAGTTGCACCTTCTTTAACAGAAGCAAGGCGAGCTTTAGGCGTCATTACTACGTCAACTTTCTTAGAAAGGTCAGTCACAAAGCGAACGTCACGGCCAGTAATAATACCAACAAGTTCGTTTGTTTCAGTAACAACAGGGAAACCGGCGAAGCCGTGTTTTTGAGTAAGAGCTACAACATCAGCGATTGTCGCGTCAGGGTTTACAGTAACAGGGTGAGAAACCACACCTGCTTCGTAAATTTTAACCTGGCGAACCATTTCAGCTTGCTGTTCAATAGACATGTTCTTATGAATGAAGCCTATTCCGCCTTCTTGCGCCAGTGCAATCGCTAGGCGAGCTTCTGTCACAGTATCCATCGATGCAGAGATCATTGGGATGTTTAGGGAAATATTCTTCGTCAACTGAGTGCGAAGATCAGCTGTATTAGGGAGAACGGTGGAGTGTGCTGGCACTAGCAGTACGTCGTCGAATGTCAGCGCTTCTTTGGCAATTCTTAGCATTTGCAATATCTCACAATAATAGGAGTAAAAAGAAACAATCCAATCTCATCGTTTCGCCTAATGAGGGCAGCCAATTAAGGAAAATCAAGCTGCATTTGGATTAGATATTGCGGACGGATTATACGGCCAACGAAATCGCTTGGCTACACATTTTTATACTTTTAATTTGCATTTACCCCCTTGCTATGTATTATATTGCCGCTATCTTCCATACTCACGCCCAGTGAGATTCCAAGAGAAAGACCTTCCTTCAAGGATAGATAGCGCTTCTATGACCAATCCAAACATCTTTACTGTTTCTCGCCTCAATTCAGAGGTTCGTCTCCTATTAGAAAACGAAATGGGAATAGTCTGGCTCGTTGGTGAAATCTCAAATTTCTCTGCACCTGTCTCTGGTCACTGGTACCTCACGCTTAAAGACTCTCGCGCTCAAGTTAAGTGCGCTATGTTTCGTGGCAATAACCGTCGTGTGACTTTTAAGCCTCAGAACGGTAATCAAGTGCTAGTTAAAGCGCGCCTATCTCTTTATGAGCCACGCGGTGATTATCAACTCATCATCGAAAGCATGCAGCCAGAAGGTGACGGCAAGCTTCAGCAAGAGTTTGAAAAACTTAAGATGAACTTGGCAGCGGAAGGTTTATTTGCTCAGTCCAGTAAACAAATTCTTCCAGAACATCCTAAATGCGTTGGCGTTATCACCTCTAAAACAGGCGCAGCCCTCTTCGATATTCTCGATGTACTGAAAAGACGCGATCCTTCATTGCCTGTTGTGGTTTACCCAACCATGGTTCAGGGCGAAGAAGCGGCGATTCAAATTGCTCAAGCGATTGGGCGTGCCAATGAACGCAATGAGTGTGATGTATTGATCGTTGGCCGAGGCGGCGGTTCTTTGGAAGATCTATGGTGCTTTAATAATGAGATCGTAGCTCGCACCATTGCAGCAAGCCAGATCCCGATTATCAGTGCCGTTGGGCATGAAATCGATGTCACTATCGCGGATTTCGTCGCAGATATGCGTGCTCCAACGCCATCAGCAGCCGCTGAATTAGTTAGCCGTGACAACAATCATAAAGAGCAAGCTTATGCGTCTAAACGTGCTCGTTTAGTGAGTGCGATTCGTCATGTGTTAATCAAACAAGCGCAATCAACTCAGACGTTGAAATACCGCTTAGAGAAACAACACCCGAGCTACCAACTGCAAAAGCAGAGTCAGCAGCTTGATGACTTAGACATGCGTTTGCGTCGTGGTATGACTCAATACCTAAAGCAGCATGCACAGCGTGTTGAGCGCAAACAGCACCAGCTTCAGCTGAACTCACCAGTGAAACGCCTTGGTGAACAAAAACTGCATCTGCAACGTTCAGAGCAAAAGCTATTGGATGCAATGGATAAAACACTACTAACTACTCGCCACCAACTAGCCATGGCTGCCGAGAAGTTAGAAACAGTAAGTCCATTAGCAACCCTAAAACGTGGCTACAGTATTACCCATTCAGCATCGAGCAAGACCCTGTCATCGATTAACGACGTCGAAGTGGGCGAAGTGATCACCACCCAAGTTGAAGACGGTGTTATTGAGTCGCAAGTGACCACAAGAGTCGCTAAGAGCGAGCTCTAGGTTCATTAGATACAAAAAAGACCCAACACTTTGGTATTGAGTCTCTGATATAACATTACAGATAGTCGTTTAAGCGATTCGGCTTAAGTCTATTCAGCAGGCTGAAATACGAACTTTACTCTCGATTTAGATTTAAGCTCATTACACTCACCATTACAAAAATAGCTCGCTGCACCACAGGCTTGAAGCTTCTCAAGTTGGCTGCTGCACTCAGGGCAAAACCCAACCTTAGTAAAGTGTGCCTGACAACTTTCACAGTGATACTTTCCATCCCAACCTAGCTCTGATTGGCACTTAGGGCAGATATTTTCACTCATTAGCATTTCCTAATTCACTACTTTTTTTACAATCTACTACTGCTAAGACTTAGCTTGCTTGATTTGGTACATGTTCTTATCAGCTTGTGCGATCAAGCCTTCCAATGACTCAGGATCTTTATCATAAGAAAGTCCAACGCTGACAGAAAACTGAGTGCCATCGATATAGAGCGCTTGTTCCAAGGTTCTTTCTAAGCTTAGATAAAAGTTCAGCACACTTTCTTGATCATCGAAGCAAGAGAACACGACAAACTCATCGCCCCCATAGCGCCCTATCTTGGCACAGGCAGTCGTTGCCTCATCAAGCACTTTTGCAACGGCTAACAACACATCATCACCAAAGCTGTGGCCAAACGTATCGTTTATTGACTTAAATTTATCGACATCAACAAACAGGCATGCCATCACTTTTTCAGTAAAACAGCGGTTAGTTAACACCTGCTCGGCTTCTCTCAGCAATGCTCGGCGATTCAAACTGTGTGTTAGGGAGTCCCGATTGGCAAAAAAGTTGAGTTGATTCTCTAACTCATACTTCTCAAGCGCGACTGAATACAGAGAAGCCAATAACTCTAAGATCTCAAGTTCAAACTCATGAGGTTCAGAGATGTACTGACTGTAAATTGCGAAGGTACCTAATACGTGACCATGTGAAGAGATGATTGGCACTGACCAACATGCATGAAGATTGGCCTGATTGGTTAAGGCTAAGAAAGGAGTCCAATTCGGGTGTGCATTAATATTGGAGACCATGACAGCTTTCTTAAGTGCCGCCGCTTCGCCACAAGAACCAATTCCGGCACCAACCCCCACCCCTTCTATCTGCTGGTTATAAAAATCAGGCAAGTTTGGAGCATATTCTAAATGTAATGTATTCGATTCGGGGTTTAGCAATAGGATAGAGGCCATCCTTTGACCAAAAATCTGCTCGGTGAGTTGAATGATCTTACGATTTAATTCTTTGCGATCCAACCCAAGGGCAAGCTTTCGAAGCAAACTGTTTACTGCTCGGTGACCTTCTAATAAAAATTGTTGTTTCATTCACTAAAGCTTTCAATTATATGGTGGGAACAGCTTGTTCTTATGCAAGCCTATATACTGGTCAATATTAACACACTAAATTACCACAACACACCACCGAAGATCATAGGTTGATCTTTCGCTTTATCTATTTTGATCAGCGATCTACCCCAAAAAGAATATTTATATCACCATACACCGAAAGCATAAGTTACATGTGCTGCATTTCAATTTTAAATGGTCATTTATATTAAAAGTTACATATAAAAACAAAACAAACAGCACAAGCTATTTCGATCTGTAGTCTAAATCATCGCATTACATGCGTCAGCATTTCAATATGCTGGTCATCTAACTGGGTTAACTTAACCGATAAAGACTTAAGCTCTGACGTATTCTCAATGTGAGTACCACCACACGGGATAGACACTAAAGTGTCGCTATCCAACTGCCATTCCCAATAGCGAGAGTCTGTTAATGCCTCACCTTCCAGTCTCATTGTTACTGGCGTCGAGTCTGCGAGCCAACCTTTAATCATCTGATTGATATCGGCTTCGATACCATCAAGATTGGTTAGCATGTCTGCAACGTTCAAACCGCGCTTCTTCAGGGTTTTGCCTAAACGATACTTGTCTGTACATAATTCTGGCGTCACAAAGCTGGTGACTTGAGCGTAGCTATTGAAGTCGTAGCTGCCGAGTGGATCTTTTCGGTCTGCATCTTTACGCCAATAACTCTCAGCCAATACTTTATTCAGCGCTAAAAAAGCGATGTGGCCAGCACTGTGACCGCGGCTAAGGCTTGCTTGGTACTCTTGATCAACCGTCAACAGGACTTCGTCGCTAACCTTAATCCTAGAAGCAGATGCGGGGAGCTGGTGGACAACCACAAACGCCCACCCTTCCGTATCACGCTTAACAGGAATATCTGCTGCGATATGAAGTTTACCAGTAGATTGTTCTACTGCACCAACAAGACAGTCTTCAACAATATACTGTTCACCATTTAGGCTGACAAAACCTCGGTCTGCAGGGTGGTCTGGCCAAATATGACTTACTGGGTGGAAAGGTGTCACGTCGGTGATCAGGTAGGTTTTGCTGTCATCGTTTTCAACGTACAACGCCTTTGCTTTGATCTGCCAAGCCTGATGACAAAATTGAGTAATGGTTGGTGTGATAACTATTATTGGTTTCATGGATGTCGCTAGTGTCATTGAATCGCTAGTGGTCATATCGTTCTTCTTTTGAAATTGAGCCTAATTCGTTAACCCATCACGATATGGAGATATGAGGTTATGGCTTAACGTGAATTTTGCTTAAAAAAATACCCGAGACAGGCTCGGGTATCAAATCTATTGGAAAGGTTTACTTACGACCTTTAACCATGCTCATCATACGCTTACGTTTACGTTCTTGAGAAATTGTCAGCTTGGTTGTCTTAGCTTCAAATGGGTTCTCGCTGTTCTGGAATTGAATGCGAATAGGTGTACCCATAATCTCTAATGAACGACGGTAGTAGTTCATCAAGAATCGTTTGTATGAATCTGGCAAGTTACGTACTTGGTTACCGTGGATAACGATAATCGGTGGGTTGTAGCCACCTGCGTGTGCGTATTTCAATTTAACACGACGGCCACGAACCATAGGCGGTTGGTGATCATCAGTCGCCATCTTCATGATACGAGTTAGCACAGAAGTACCAACACGAGTCGTTGCTGACTTGTAAGCTTCTTGAACAGATTCAAACAAGTGACCAACACCTGTACCGTGAAGTGCAGAGATAAAGTGAATACGTGCGAAATCAACGAAACCTAAACGACGGTCTAGTTCTTTCTTAACGCGATCTTTAACATCACTGTCTAGACCATCCCACTTGTTTACTGCAATAACAATTGAACGACCAGCATTCAACGCAAAGCCTAACAAGCTTAAATCTTGATCAGAGATGTTGTCTCGAGCATCAATAAGTAGCAATACAACGTTAGCATCTTCAATTGCTTTCAGTGTTTTAACCACTGAGAACTTCTCTACTGTTTCGTTGATATTTTTACGACGACGAACACCAGCAGTATCAATCAGAACGTATTCACGCTCATCACGCTGCATTGGAATGTAGATAGAGTCACGAGTTGTGCCTGGCATATCGTAAACAACAACACGTTCTTCACCAAGAATACGGTTAGTTAGTGTTGATTTACCAACGTTAGGACGGCCAATGATCGCTAGCTTAATTGGTTGATCTTGAAGGCGCTTGAATTCTTCTTCAGCTTCTTCTTCAGTGAAATCAACTTGCTCTTCTTCTTCGTCTTCAAACTCAGTTAAATCGCTTACTTCACCATTCTCAGCTTTTAACGCTTCTGCGAACGGGTTAAGAGCAAGATCAATCAACGCTGTTACGCCACGACCGTGCGCTGCAGCGATTTGGTACATGTCTTCTACACCTAGTTGCCAGAAATCAGCACTTGCAGCATCAGGGTCGATACCATCAACCTTGTTTACTACTAGCATTGAAGGCTTTTCTAGTTGACGAAGGTGCTTAGCAATAGCCACATCTGAAGGTGTTAGACCCGCACGGCCATCTACCATAAATAGAACGACATCAGCTTCATCAATCGCCGCTAGCGACTGTTCAGCCATTTTAGTTTCAACACCTTCTTCGGTACCGTCGATACCACCAGTGTCAATAACAATAAAGTCATGCTCGCTAAAATGAGCATGACCGTATTTACGGTCACGCGTTAAGCCAGGGAAATCCGCAACCAATGCATCACGAGTTCGAGTCAATCGGTTAAATAACGTAGATTTACCTACATTCGGACGCCCTACTAGAGCAACAACAGGTACCATAACAACCTCTACAATTTCTTCTCTAAATGTAGTTATAGGTAAGCACTTGATCGCAAGTTTAAACTCTTACCTATAACCACACGGTTTATTAATTCATAACAACAAAACGGCTCCTAGCTGTTACCAACCAGGAGCCGACTGTGAATTGTATCACGCTTTTATTGGCTAATCGTTAGTTTCTTTACATCGCCATTGCGAGTCGTCACTAAGTAACCTTCAGGCATTTCAATTGGCGCAACTGCAAAGCCGCTATCATCGACGAGTTGTTGAGCAACAAACTCACCCGATGAACGATCTAACCAGTGCAGATAACCTTCTGTATCACCCACAACTACATAACCATTAATAATAGCAGGTGCTGTCAGTAAGCGGTTTTCTAACAATGGAGTGCTCCAAAGTTCAGTACCACTACGCGCATCAACCGCAACTACATGATCTTTGTCGGTAACGACAAACAAACGGCTACCATCACTCGCTAAGTCAATCGCTGACGAGTAGTTACGCTTCCAAATTGGCTTACCAGAACGAAGATCGATAGCGATTAGCTGACCATTGATACCTACTGTATACAGGGTTCCGCCAAGAACAATCGGTGATGCATCAACATCAACTAAGCGATCTATTTCCGTTGCACCTTTTGGTGTGCCTACTGGCTGTTGCCAAATAAGCTGACCACGGTCAACAATAGCGGCTGCTAAACGACCATTTGCAGTCCCCCAGAATACACCACCAGAAACCGCAACAGGCGAGCTATCGCCACGAAGTGTTAGGCTTGGAACTTCAGTGCTAATCGTCCATTTTTGTTCGCCGCTTTCTTGATCTAACGCGATCAACATACCGCGACTGGTATGAACAATAACCATGTTGCTTTCAGTTGCTGGGGATGCAAGCACCTCACCATTCACTGATACACGCCACAGCTCTTCACCGGTTGATTCATCCATCGCGATCACTTCGCCATTTTCAGAACCAACAAATACTTTGCCGTAAGCCGCCGTTAAGCCACCCGATAAACGAGCCAGTACTTCTTTCTCAAGATCGACTTTCCACAGCTCTTTACCTGTTTCAGGGTCAAGCGCTTTAACCATACCTTCACGGCTCGCAACAAACACTTTGTCGTAAGCCAATTCTGGCGTTAGTTTTGAAAAGTAGTGGCCAACACCATCACCAACCGACGTAGACCATTCCTGGCTAGGAGTGAACTCGCTATTTACTGTTGGTACTGGCGCCATGATTACGGTGTCTTCTTCACCCGCACAGCCAGCCAATAGGCCAAGAGCAATCGCACACAACGCCGCTTTTGGAAACATCTTCTTCATTCAAAGCGCCTTATTTAGCTAGGTCGTCAAGTTTGATTTGAAGCGTTTGGCTCGCATCAGCTGCTTGTTGTGCTTCAGAGTAAGCACTGTAAGCCGCATCTGTATCGCCTTTACGAAGTGAGATATCACCACGCAGTTCAGCAACACGGCCAGTCCAAGATTCGTCAGTCATCGCTTCAAGATCAGTCAATGCTGCGTCAAATTCACCTTGCTCAGCTTTGATACGTGCAGCACGGTAAGTCAGTAGTGGCGTAAGTGCCGCATCCTTAGTTGCCGATTTTGCCCACTCAAGCTGTTCAAGTGCAGCTGCAAGGTCACCCGCTTGAACTTGCGCTTTTGCTAATTGCATAGCAGCAAGTACAGAGTATTCAGCGTCTTTGTTAGCGTCGATAAAAGCTTGAATATCAGATTGAGCATCAACGCCCTTAGCATCAAGAGCTGAAATTACAGAGGTGTAGCCTTCTGAAGCTACTTCACGCGCTTCAACGACTGAATCTTGGTAATAGCGCCAGCCAAATAGACCGCCTAAACCAATAACTGCACCAAAGATTACGGCTTTACCGTTCTCTTTCCACCAATCTTTAATGGCTTCAACTTGTTGCTCTTCGCTATCGTAAAGTTCCACTTCCTGTCCTCTTTAATTCTTTAAACGCCAGCATAGTGCTGACGTTGATATTCATGATGAGCGTTTGCTCAATGGCTAATTAGATTAGCGCAGCAACTTTCTCTGCAACTTCCGTTTGAGACACGGTTTCTTGCTCGCCGCCAACCAGATCTTTTAGCACAACTGTATTGTCAGCAACTTCGTTCTCACCAAGTACCAGTGCTACAACAGCACCTACTTTGTCAGCACGCTTGAATTGCTTCTTGAAGTTACCACCACCGAAGTGGTTCATTACGCGTACGCCTTCTACGGTATCGCGTAATTGATTCGCTAACTGCATGCCTGCGATCATAGTACCTTCGCCAGCAGCAACCACGTATACGTCAACGCTACGGCGAACTTCTGTTAGCTCTAGCGTTTCCATCATAAGAACCAGACGCTCTAGACCCATAGCGAAGCCAACAGCATTGGTTGCTTTGCCGCCTAGTTGCTCAACAAGACCATCGTAACGACCGCCGCCACAAACTGTACCTTGAGCACCAAGACTGTCAGTGATCCACTCAAATACTGTGCGGTTGTAGTAATCTAGGCCACGTACTAGACGCTCATTAACTTGGTATTCGATACCAACAGCGTCAAGAAGTTCACACAAACCAGCAAAATGTTGCTTCGATTCTTCACCTAAATATTCAGATAGTCGAGGTGCGTCACCTAAGATCGCTTGAACATCCGGGTTCTTAGTATCAAGTACACGTAGAGGGTTAGTGTGCATGCGACGTTTGCAGTCTTCATCTAGCACATCAATGTGTTGCTCAAGGAAAGCCACTAACGCAGTGCGGTAGCTTACGCGATCTTCTTGAGAACCGATTGAGTTCAACTCGAGGCGAACGTGCTTATCGATGCCTAGTTCACGCCATAGACGTGCTGTCATCATGATAAGTTCTGCGTCAACGTCTGGACCGTCTAGGCCAAACACTTCAACACCACATTGGTGGAATTGACGGTAACGACCTTTTTGAGGACGCTCGTGACGGAACATTGGACCCATGTACCATAGGCGCTGCTCATCACGGTTGATAAGGCTGTTTTGAATACATGAACGTACACAACCTGCTGTGCCTTCTGGACGCAGCGTTAGGCTGTCGCCATTACGGTCATCAAAGGTGTACATTTCTTTAGAAACAACGTCTGTCTCTTCACCAACCGCACGGCTAAATAGGTTCGTTTCTTCAACGATAGGCATACGTACTTCGTTGTAACCGTATGCACTCACCACACTTTTAACTGCGCTTTCTACTTTCTGCCACAGTGGTGATTGAGTTGGTAGGCAGTCGTTCATGCCTCGAATTGCTTGGATATTTTTAGCCACAGTATTTATTCCGTAATTTCTCACGACCAGGTGTTAGTGCGAATAGACAATCACACCCCATCGCGTTGTATTAATCTTCTAAGTTTTCTACATCAATGCGATTTGCTTTATCAAGCACCGATGCTTTTGCTCGGATCTTCGCTTCAAGCTTGTCGACAAGGTCATCGTTGTCAAAACGCTCTTTCTGACGCTTACCGTCTTCGTAGAAGGCACTCTTACGAGCACTACCCGCAAGGCCTAAGTGAGACACTTCAGCTTCACCAGGGCCGTTAACGACACAACCGATGATAGAGACATCCATTGGAGTCACTATGTCTTCCAAGCGCTCTTCAAGGGCGTTAACCGTGTTGATAACATCGAATTCTTGGCGAGAACAGCTCGGACACGCAATGAAGTTGATACCACGTGAGCGAATGCGCAAAGATTTAAGAATATCAAAGCCAACTTTGATCTCTTCGATTGGATCTGCTGCTAGCGAGATACGCAGCGTATCGCCGATACCTTCAGACAATAACATGCCCAAACCTACAGCCGATTTCACAGAACCCGCACGAGCTCCACCCGCTTCAGTAATACCTAGGTGAAGTGGTTGGTCAATCTGCTTAGCAAGCAAACGGTAAGAACCGACGGCTAGGAATACATCAGAAGCCTTCACGCTGACTTTGAATTGATCAAAGTTCAGACGGTCTAGGATATCGACGTGACGCATTGCAGATTCAACTAGCGCTTCTGCTGTAGGCTCTGTGTATTTCTCTTGGATCTCTTTTTCAAGAGAACCACCGTTAACACCAATACGAATCGGGATATTCATATCACGAGCACAATCCACAACAGAGCGAATGCGGCTTTCGTTACCGATGTTACCTGGGTTGATACGCAGACAGTCAACCCCATACTCTGCCACTTTAAGAGCGATACGGTAGTCGAAGTGAATGTCAGCAACCAAAGGAACAGAGACCTGCTGCTTGATTAGCTTAAAAGCTTCAGCGGCCTCCATAGTCGGTACAGATACGCGAACGATATCTGCCCCCACTTTTTCCAAAGCTCTAATTTGAGCGACGGTCGCGGCGACATCTGTTGTTCTTGTGTTGGTCATGGATTGCACAGCAATTGGTGCACCATCACCGATCGGCACATCACCCACATAAATACGGGTTGATTTGCGACGAATAATAGGAGATTCGTGTTGCATATTAACTCTAAGGTAAGGTTATTCTAGCTACTTTGCCTGAAGTATACCCAGAAAGGTCGACAGGTTCACTTGCAAATGTCATCGATACGCCTTCAGGCGCACCCAGAATCACTTTATATGGTGCAGTTCCAGAAAGATTTAATGTCTGGCCTGCTTTTTTAATGCCGGTAGATAACGTTTTGCCCGAAGCATCTTTCACTTGGATCCAGCAATCAGCAGAGAACTGCATCACTAGCTCATTAACCACAGCTTCAGACGCTACAGTCTCTGGTTCCGCAGTAACCGAAGCAACGTCTGCTGCTTCTGGTGCTTCTTCAATGACTTCAACGGGGTCAAGAGTTACTGAATCTTCAGCTGAACTCACTTCAGTAAGCTCATCAGAATTTTCAGTAGCAGGAGATATCTCTGCGTTTTGTTCTGCTTCAATCACTTCGAGTGAAGTCAGCTCAGGATCAAGCGACTCTTCTACCACTAGCTCTTCCGAGCTTTCAGTATTGGCTAAAGATTGAGATAAGGTATCTTGCTGTTGATTCTGCCACCACCAAAGTGAGGAGATACCCACAATCACAGCAAAGATGCTCCAAGTAAGGAGCATAATACGGCTGTTGTGCTTCTCGGTTTTAGTCTTACGAGAGAAGCTCAACATTTCTTGTTCTTGATGTTGGGCATCACCAGAATGATGAAGCGCATTCAACACGACTTTTTCATCAAGATTGACGTATTTCGCGTATGAACGAATGTAACCACGCATAAAGGTGGCAACCTGATCTGACTCGAATTGGTTTTCTTCAATTTGCTGGATAAGCGTAACGCGTAGCTTCAAGCGATCAGAGATCTGCTTTTGTGTTAAACCAAGAGATTCTCGTTTATTTTTGAGCAGCGTTCCCGCTTCAATTGCTGGAGCGACAGTTTCTTGCGTTTGTGTTTCTTGTTCTGTGTTCATAGAGAGTGAACTTCTAAAGTATTATTGCAGGTTGATGAGAGCATTTTTTATTTTCGTTTAAGCTCAATCTTACAACCTACTATGTGGAATTTTTCCTGTCACCCGGTTCATCAACCCTTAAAGTAGAAAACCACACACTGTTGGTGAGCGACTTTCTCAGGAAGCTAGTTTATCAAGTAGCCAACCTAAATAGACACATTGACGATTATCGGGTAACAAGCGAGCACTTAAATTAATTTAAGATTATTTAATCATAAGCTAATGCCATTACAAGGCAAAAACACTTTCGACAAAATTTACCGTCAGCTCATGGTTTTGTCCAAAATTTAACGAAAAATGTAAGAAAGCGTGGGGAAAAAATCCAATTTTTGGAAATTCACCTTCCAGAAAAGCAACAAGCCAGAAGGAATCCTTCTGGCTTGTTTAGATCTAAATGGTATTTAAACCGCTTTTACTTGAATCACATCACCTGCGATTAAGTTAGCTTCAGAGGCGGCTTTCAGCATTTTAGTACGCTTGGTTCTATCAATGACATCACCAACCAACTGACCACATGCGGCATCAATATCATCGCCACGTGTTTTACGAACCGTTACTGTGTAGTTGTATTCCATCAGCGTTTTTTGGAAGCGATCAATACGAGAGTTGCTTGGCTTCTTGTAAGGCGAACCCGGATAAGGGTTGAATGGAATCAAGTTGATCTTACAAGGCGTCTCTTTCATTAGCTCAGCAAGTTCACGAGCGTGGTCCATATCATCATTCACATGATCCAATAGAACGTACTCAACCGTTACTTTACCGCGGTTAGCATTTGAAGAAGCAATGTAGCGACGAACCGATGCTAGGAAATCTTGGATATCCCAACGGTCGTTGATTGGCATGATTTGGCTACGTAGTGCATCGTTTGGTGCGTGTAGAGAAATCGCCAGAGCTACATCGATGTTGTCTGTCATCTGATCAAGACCAGAAACAACACCAGATGTTGATACTGTCACACGACGCTTAGACAGTGAGAATCCTAGATCATCAAGCATCAGCTCTAATGATGGAATTAGGTTCTTCATGTTAAGCAGAGGCTCACCCATACCCATCATTACGACGTTAGTAATTGGACGACGACCCGTATCTTTCTCTAAACCGATTTCACGTGCAGCGCGCCAGATTTGACCAACGATCTCTGAAACTTTCAGGTTACGGTTGAAGCCTTGTTGAGCCGTAGAGCAGAATTTACATTCTAGTGCACAACCAACCTGTGAAGATACACATAGCGTCGCACGGTCACCATCTGGGATGTATACCGTCTCAACGTCTTGGTCACCAACGCTCATAGCCCATTTAATGGTGCCATCTGCAGAGTGCTGAGCTTCAGAAACGATAGGTGCAACAATCTCACAGCGATGCAGAAGTTTCTCGCGTAATTTTTTGTTGATGTTGTTCATTTGTTCGAAGTCATCGACACCGAAGTGATAAATCCACTTCATCACTTGCTCTGCTCGAAACGCTTTCTCATTCAGTTCTTCTGTGAAAAATTTACGAAGACCTTTACGATCAAAATCGAGTAGATTGACTTTAGCTGTGGTCATGATGCCTCTCAATGACGGAACAATAATTAAGGGCGCGAATTGTACAGGCTTTACGCAACTTCAACAAGCGCTGTAAAACCCTGTGTTTATTAAGACATTCAAAGTTAAGCGATTAAAACTTGAACAATTGTTTTGTTCGGTCTGAGAATACCTAAATTAAAGAAAAGATTCCCGATTACGCTCCTCCGTCGCTTTCGGGAATGACGTAAATAATCTCCACAAGCTCACCAATACTTACCACAAGATTGTGGCCCCGCCATTCATCGCTATAAGGTCATGAACGCCTCAAAGCCCGTCATTCCAGAACTGAGGAACGAGGTATCTGGAATCTCCAACAACTAACAGAGATTCCCGCTTACACTCCTACGTCGCTCTCGGGAATGGCGACTAAATAGATTATCGAGAATGCAAAGTCCACATACGAAAAAGGCTTCACCGAAGTGAAGCCTTTATTGATATTTGCTGTTGTCTGCTTATTCAGCTGGACGTGGGCAAATTTCAGATTCTGGGAAGAAGAATTCGATCTCGCGAGCTGCAGACTCAGGGCTGTCACTGCCGTGTACTGAGTTGTAACGCATGCTGATTGCGTAGTCAGCACGGATAGTGCCGCATGCCGCTTCTTCTGGGTTAGTTTTACCCATTAGTTCACGGTAACGAGCGATCGCATTTTCGCCTTCAAGTACTTGAACCATGATAGGACCAGAAGTCATGAACTCTTTTAGTGGTCCAAAGAACTCTTTACCTTCATGTTCTGCATAGAAGCCACTTGCTTGCGCTTCAGTAAGAGAAACCATTTTAGCGGCAATAATCTGTAGGCCTGCTTTTTCAATGCGGTGGTAGATTTCACCAACAAGGTTACGCTTAACTGCATCCGGCTTAACAATTGAGAACGTTCTTTCTAGAGCCATAGGGATTCCTTCACTTCATTTTTTTGTTATTAAATACTGAAATTACTAAGATCATTCGATCTGAGTTTATGAATAAGCGGTATCGAAATACCGCTCACTCTTATTATTATTTTGCTTGATCGATAAGAAGACGAGCCAGTGTACGAACACCCATACCGGTCGCGCCTGCAGCCCACTTATCACTAGATGACTTACGGTAAGTACCCGCGCAATCCATGTGAATCCAACCTTTTTTGTAGTCATCTACAAAGTAAGAAAGGAACGCAGCAGCGGTACTTGCACCCGGTGTGTAATCACCAGAGCTGATGTTTGAAAGATCAGCAAAGTTTGAAGGCAACATACCACGGTGGAAATCAGCAAGCGGCAATGGCCATAGACCTTCTTTCTCTTGGTTCGCAGCCGTTAGTGCTTGATGAGACAACTCATCATCAAAGCTCAATAATGCGTGGTAGTCGTTACCTAATGCATTTTTAGCCGCGCCTGTTAGTGTTGCACAGTCGATGATCAACTCTGGATTCTGAGCGCTTGCGAACATCAGGCCATCAGCTAAAACTAAACGACCTTCCGCATCGGTATTCATGATCTCGACAGTTTTACCATTTTTGTAAGTAATGATGTCGCCAAGCTTCAATGCACGACCCGAGATCATGTTCTCAGCACAACATAAGATAAGCTTGATACGCTTGTTCAGACCGCGTTCAATCGCTAGACCTAAACCACCGGTAATAGTCGCTGCGCCACCCATGTCAGCCTTCATTGCTGTCATGAATTGACCTGGCTTGATGCTGTAACCGCCTGAGTCGAAAGTGATACCTTTACCCACAAGGCAAGCAAACACAGGTGCGTTTTCATCGCCAGTTGGGTTGAAGTCCAATTGAAGCATTGCAGAAGTACGTTCAGAGCCGCGACCTACCGCGTAGATGCCTTCCCAACCTTCAGTTAGGAGATCTTTGTCTTTAACGATTTTTGCTTTAACAGTGCCTGCTGGTGCCACTGACTTGATGTATTCAGCTGCCATTGTCGCTAATTGACGAGGGGCAACTTCTTCTGCCGTTTTGTTGATGATGTCACGAGTCCAATCTGTCGCGCGGATACGTGCTTCTAATTCAACTTGATCAGCTTCAGCTAGAGCATCCCACTCCAATGCATTTTTTTTCTTTGGTCCACGGTAGCCTTGGTAAAAAGCCCAAACGCTTTCTAGATCCCAGCCTTCACCGCTAAGTGCAACCAATGCGATACCTTGTCCGTCAAGCGTACGACCCGCACGTTGAACCGCGCCTAGATCGTGGCCTTCACCAATGTGAATTGTCGCTCCCGCTTCTGAGAACGATAAAATAGCTCTTGCTCCCCACTGAGGCTGGGCAGCTTCTTGACTTAAAAATACTGACATCTGTGTAGACATGATTTCTCCTTGTCATGAACCACTTTGAGTATGTGATCCTGATTGTTTTTTATTAGCGCACTGATGTTAGCATTATGTAGGAGGAAAATGTCATTTTGATAAAAAAACGGACCATAAGGTCCGCTTTTTTTAGTAAGAATTGTTAACTTGGCTGCGTTTTACATTGGACTGATACCAACCCGCGACCAAGTGATTAGACAAGAGGATTAATCCATCTCATCCATCCAGCACAATATAATGGCCTCTAGAATTTTCTCATTCGAGTGATTCGGCTCATCATCAAAATCTTCAAGATCTAACACCCATTGATGCAAGTCCGTAAAACGTACGGTTTTAGGATCAGTCTCAGGGTATAAATCACATAGCTCAATCGCAATATCTCGCGAATCAATCCATTTCAAGCTCATAACACTTCCTTATCTTTATCAGCGACGATTTGTCATCTTAATGATTTATATTTTATGCCAGTTTTACTAACACGTTTAGTCGAGCTGAGTTCTTAGTGCTCTTCAGAAGCTAAGTTCAGTGTGTACTTTGGAATCTCTACAACAAGATCCGAATCAGCCACTTTAGCTTGGCAACCAAGGCGAGATTCCATCTCTAAACCCCATGCTTTATCTAGCATGTCGTCTTCTAGGTCATCACTTTCTTCTAATGAGTCGAAACCTTCACGAATCACGACGTGACATGTAGTACATGCACACGACTTCTCACATGCGTGTTCAATACCAATACCGGCCTTCAGTGCAACATCAAGAACCGTCTCACCAGTTTTTGCTTCTAAAACTGCGCCTTCTGGACATAGATCTTCGTGAGGTAAAACAATAATCTTTGGCATGTTTATCTATTCTCTAACTATTAAATATTATCGACTGACTGACCTGACAGTGCAGCTCGAATTGATTTATCCATACGACGAGAAGCAAAGTCTTGGCTCGCTTTGTCGGTATTCTTAATTTCTAGTTCGATGGCATCAGCGCTTTCGCCATTGCGCACTTCAATCAGTGCTTCAATAGCTTGTAGAAGGTGCTGCTTTTCTTGCTCATCAAGCAGCTCATCGCCATCAGCTTGCATTGCTGCAATAAGGCCTTCGATAACACGATCTGCTTCTACACGTTGCTCAGCTAGAGCACGCGCTTGCATGTCTTCTTTAGCAAACGTCATCGAATCTTTCAGCATGCTCGCCACTTCATTATCGCTTAAGCCGTAAGACGGTTTAACCTGAATTTCAGCTTGAACACCTGTGCTCTTCTCCATAGCAGTAACCGATAGCAGGCCATCAGCGTCTACTTGGTAAGTGACACGAATATGCGCCGCACCAGCCGCCATTGGTGGAATACCTTTTAGAGCAAAACGAGCCAATGAACGACAGTCATCAACCATCTCACGTTCGCCTTGCACGGTGTGCACTGTCATTGCAGTTTGACCGTCTTTGAATGTAGTAAATTCTTGTGCGCGAGCTACAGGTATCGTGGTATTGCGTGGAATGATCTTTTCGACCAAGCCACCCATAGTTTCGATACCTAGGGAAAGAGGAATAACATCAAGCAGCAGCATTTCAGAGTCAGGCTTGTTACCGACTAAGATATCCGCTTGGATAGAAGCACCAATCGCAACCACTTCATCTGGGTTAATGCTGGTTAATGGCGTACGACCAAAAAAGTCACCCACCATTTCACGGACAAGCAATGTACGAGTTGAACCGCCGACCATCACGACTTCTAGAACATCATCCGCGTCAACTTCAGCATCTTTCAATGCACGACGGCACGAAAGCAGTGTTTTCTTAACCAGTGGCTTGATGATCTCTTCAAACTCTTCACGAGTTAATGAACCAGCCCAACCCAACACTTCAACATTAACGCTTTCAGCGTCAGATAAGCCTATCTTCGCTTCTGTTGCTGCATCTAGAAGAATACGATTCTGTTCTGCGGTTAGCTCTGATAAGCCCATTTGCTCTTGGAAGTGCTCTGCGATCAAGTGGTCAAAGTCGTCTCCGCCTAATGCAGAGTCGCCACCCGTTGCTAATACTTCAAAAACACCTTTAGACAGGCGTAAGATAGAGATATCAAACGTGCCACCGCCAAGGTCATAAACCGCAATCACCCCTTCTTTACCTGAATCCAGACCGTAAGCAATCGCTGCCGCAGTAGGTTCATTAAGAAGACGTAACACGTGAAGACCAGCAAGTTGAGCCGCGTCTTTCGTACCAGCACGCTGTGCATCATCAAAATACGCAGGAACCGTAATTACGGCGCCAGATAACTCACCGCCTAGCGTAGACTCAGCACGTTGGCCAAGCGCTCGTAGAATATCAGCAGAAACCTGGATTGGGTTCTTGTTGCCTTGTTCTGTACGGATCACAGGTAAACCATTATCACTTTCTTCAAACTGATATGGCAGAGACGGGTATCGCTGTTGAATATCTGACAGTGAACGACCGATTAATCGCTTAACTGAGATAATGGTATTTTTAGGGTCAGTCTGCGCGTTAGCACGAGCTTCATCGCCAGTGGTGTACGACTCTGACGTATAGTGAACAACTGAAGGTAAAATGCTTCGACCTTGTTGATCAACGAGTGTACTTGCCTCGCCACTGCGTACTGCAGCAACCAACGAGTTTGTTGTACCTAAATCAATACCCACAGCAAGCTTGTGCTGGTGAGGAGCGGCGCTTTGCCCTGGTTCTGCAATCTGAAGTAGTGCCATGGATGTGTCCTTGTTATACAAACTAGCCGATCAAACGATCTTCAACTAATTCGATTTCATTCTTTAATTTTGCAATAAACTTAAGCTTTCTTACTCGGTCTGCAGCTTCTAGCCAAGCTTCGCTTTCGAGTTCTTGTTGGATAGCGCTTAATTGTTGTTTATACATTTTGCTAACCTTGCCTTCAAATGCAAATAGCGCATCTTCGGGATCAGAACTGTCTGCGATATCTTCCAGCTCTTCACGCAGTTCCATTTGCTCCATCAGGAACATCGGATCTTGCATGGTTTGTTGTTCGCCACGAATGTCTTCACCGTGTTGAACTAGCAGGTATTCTGCTCGGCTGATTGGATTCTTCAATACCTGGTACGCATCGTTGATTTGTGTCGCTTTTTGCACGGCTAATAAGCGGTCACGCTCAGAAGCTATCGCAAATTTATCAGGATGGAATTGGCGTTGCAGATCTCTAAACTGAGAAGAAAGAAGGCTACCATCCAGTTGAAACTGAAGTGGTAGCCCAAATAATTCGAAATGATTCATGTAAAGGTGGTCCTAAGTTTAGGCTCTTTGTTCAGAGCCTAATTTTATTCTTCGCTTACAACGCTTAACGATTCAAGCGTTTAAACATTGAAGCTCTCACCACAACCACATTCGCCTTTCGCGTTCGGGTTGTTGAATTCAAAACCTTCGTTTAGGCCTTCTTTTACATAATCAAGCTCAGTACCATCAAGGTATACTAGGCTCTTTGGATCAATGATGACCTTAACACCTGAATGCTCAAACACTTCGTCTTCTTCGTTAAGCTCGTCAACGAATTCCAGTACATACGCCATACCCGAACAGCCAGTAGTTTTTACTGCTAAGCGTAACCCGAGACCTTTACCACGGTTATCTAGGAAAGCTTGAACTCGGCTTGCTGCCGTATCTGTCATGGTGATGGCCATACTACAACCTTGTGTTTTATATAAATTGAGAACTCAGGGGGAGCACAAAGGATGCTCCCAAATATTACTTTTTTGTCGACGTAATTACGTTATTGAAGCGATTAGTGCTTCTTTTTGTAATCCGCAACAGCTGCTTTGATTGCATCTTCAGCAAGAATTGAACAGTGAACTTTCACTGGTGGCAACTCAAGCTCTTCTGCGATTTCAGAGTTTTTAATAGCAGCTGCTTCATCAATACTTTTACCTTTAACCCACTCAGTTACTAGTGAGCTAGAAGCGATTGCGCTACCGCAACCGTAAGTCTTGAATTTTGCGTCTTCAATAATACCTTCTGCAGATACTTTGATTTGCAGTTTCATTACGTCACCACAAGCCGGTGCGCCAACCATGCCGCTACCTACACTTGGGTCTTCTTTATCAAACGAACCTACATTACGTGGGTTTTCGTAGTGATCAATTACTTTTTCGCTATATGCCATGATAGTTACCTCGAATCCTCTATTTCCGTGAGATTAGTGATGAGCCCACTCAACAGTGTTCAAATCAATCCCTTCTTTATACATATCCCATAGAGGAGACATGTCGCGTAATTTGTTTACCGCTACACGGATTTGTGCAATCGCGTAGTCGATTTCTTCTTCCGTTGTGAAACGGCCGAATGAGAAACGTACTGAGCTGTGTGCCAGTTCATCGTTTAGACCAAGAGCACGTAGAACGTATGAAGGCTCTAGGCTTGCTGATGTACATGCAGAACCTGATGATACCGCTAGGTCTTTTAGAGACATAAGCAGAGACTCACCTTCAACGAAAGCGAAGCTCACGTTTAGGTTGTGTGGTACACGTTGGTCTAAGTCGCCGTTTACGGTTACAGCTTCTAGATCTTGAACACCTTTCAATAGGCGCTCACGAAGTGCTAGTGCGTGATCGTAATCTTTCTGCATGTCTTGCTTAGCGATAGCAAACGCTTCGCCCATACCCACGATTTGGTGAGTAGCAAGCGTACCAGAACGGAAACCACGTTCATGACCGCCACCGTGCATTTGCGCTTCAAGGCGAATACGTGGCTTACGACGAACGTACAAAGCGCCGATGCCTTTAGGGCCGTATGCTTTGTGTGCAGACATAGAGATAAGATCAACTTTCATCTCTTTTACGTCTAGTGGGATTTTACCCGCAGACTGCGCCGCATCAACGTGGAAGATAATCTTGCGTGCACGACATAATTCGCCGATTGCACCGATATCTTGGATTACACCAATCTCGTTGTTTACGTGCATGATAGAAACTAGAACAGTATCTTCACGCATTGCAGCTTGTAGCTTGTCTAGATCAATGATGCCGTTTGCTTCTGGCTCAAGGTATGTCACCTCAAAACCTTCACGCTCTAATTGGCGGCATGGATCAAGAACCGCTTTGTGTTCTGTTTTGCACGTGATTACGTGCTTACCTTTCTTCTCGTAAAAGTGCGCAGCACCTTTGATAGCAAGGTTATCTGACTCTGTAGCACCTGACGTGAAAACAATCTCACGTGGGTCTGCATTTAGTAGATCGGCAATTTGCTCACGAGCATTATCTACTGATTCTTCTGCCTGCCAGCCGTAACGGTGTGAACGAGATGCAGGGTTACCGAAGTTACCGTCCATCGTCATGCACTGAACCATTTTTTCAGCAACACGTGGATCGACTGGGCATGTAGCTGAATAGTCAAAGTAAATAGGCAGTTTCATTTTCTACTCCAATGTAAAAACTGACCGCTAAGAGCGGGCATTAACACCGTGAGGTGCTGCACTAATCGTTGTAGTGCTCGTATTTTTATGTGCAAAACCATTATTAACCGCAAGATCGATATCTTGACGATCAGAAATCTCTAAAACTTCGTTATCTTTCATTAGCTCACCGAGCGTAATGTCGTTTAAGAAGCTGCTGATTCGGGAGCTTAAATCACGCCATAAAGTGTGAGTTAAACAACGAGTACCACCTTGGCAATCTGCTCGACCGTGACACTTAGTTGCATCGACTGATTCGTCAACTGCAGCAATTACAGTTCCGACAGCGATGTCGCTCGCTTCAGCACCTAAACGGTAACCACCGCCAGGACCACGAACACTAGCAACCAAGCCAGCTTTACGTAACTTAGAAAAAAGTTGTTCTAAGTAAGATAACGAGATGCCTTGTCGCTCTGAAATATCAGCCAGAGGAACTGGGCTTTTTTGCGAATGCAGTGCTACATCTAGCATAGCTGTTACCGCATATCTTCCTTTAGATGTAAGTTTCATATCACACCGTATCCACATTGTTTATGTGGTTGGAATTTTCCCATACCCGACTAAATTGGTCAAGTATTTAGTTGACTATTTTAGTCAGGTATTCACCCTTAGGGTTTGTATGGGCTTTATTTGTCGTTTTTGCTCTTCTCAATTGAAGTCAAAATGCCGCGTAGAGTGTTGATCTCTTGCAGCTCTGGACGAGCTCGACTGAACAAACGACGTAGCTTATTCATCACCTGACCCGGCTTATCCTTAGAGATAAATTGGGTATCAATGATCACTTTTTCAAGGTGCTCATAGAACATTTCTAGTTCTTCGTGACGAGGGTACTCATCTTGTTGCTGCGGCTGGTACTGACTCGCCACCATATCAAGGTGTGCTACACGCACTTCATAGCTAAGAGTCTGTACTGCCATTGCTAGGTTTAGTGAGCTGTATTCTGGGTTTGCAGGAATACATACATGGAAATGACACTTCTGAAGTTCATCATTGGTTAAGCCAGTACGCTCACGGCCGAACACTAACGCTACAGGGTGCTTTTGACCTTCAACTGCAAATTTTTGTCCACATTCACGCGGCTCAAGCATTGGCCATTCAAGCGTACGAGAGCGTGCACTAGAACCAACCACCAAACCACAGTCTTTTACTGCTTCATCCAGTGTAGAAACGATGGTCGCGTTTTCCGCGATGTCACCTGCACCCGCAGCCAGTGCTAAGGTCTGCTCGTCAACTTCACATTGAGGGTCTACAAGAACTAACTGACTCAAACCCATCACTTTCATTGCGCGAGCTGCTGATCCGATATTTCCCGAATGAGACGTACCAACCAGAACGACTTTTACATTGTCTAACATGCTATATGACACCACTTTAAAAATAATCGCGAGATATTAACACATAGCTAAGTAAAATGGTCAGACCCTTCTCGGAATGTGAAATCAAGAGTTCAAAAAATAACCACTTCCCTTTTGGGGAAACTTTGGTATACTCGCCGCCGCTTTAAATTGTTCTTTAACATCTTGTGGGAAAAACCATATGCATCCAATGCTAAACATTGCGATACGCGCTGCGCGTAAAGCTGGCAACCATATTGCTAAATCTCTAGAAACAACTGATAAGATCGAATCGTCTCTAAAAGGTAACAACGATTACGTTACTAACATTGCTCAAGAAGCTGAGTACATGATCATTGAGACAATCAAATCATCTTACCCAGAGCACAGCATTATTTCTGAAGAGTCAGGCCTAACTGAAGGTAAAGATTCTGACGTACAATGGATCGTTGACCCACTAGATGGCACCAACAACTTTGTAAAAGGTTTCCCTCACTTCTCTGTATCTATCGCTGTTCGCATGAACGGTCGTACAGAAGTTGCTTGTGTTTATGACCCAATGCTAAACGAGCTATTCACAGCTCAACGTGGCGCTGGCGCTCAACTTAACAACGCTCGTATGCGTGTTACTCAACTAAAAGACCTTCAAGGTACTGTTCTAGCGACTGGTTTCCCATTCAAGCAAAAACAACACTCTGAATCTTTCATGAAGATCATCTCTGGTCTATTCGTTGATTGTGCTGATTTCCGTCGTACTGGTTCTCCAGCTCTTGACCTATGTTACCTAGCAGCTGGCCGTGTTGACGGTTACCTAGAACTAGGCCTTAAGCCATGGGATCTAGCAGCTGGCGATCTAATCGCTCGTGAAGCTGGTGCTATCATGACTGACTTTGCTGGCGGCACTGATTACATGACGTCTGGTAATGTTGTAGCTTCAAGCGCGCGTGGTGTTAAGTCTATTCTTAAGCACGTTCGTGAGAACTCTAACGAAGGTATGCTGAAGTAATTCAGACCTTGCGTTAATGCTCTTTAGTTAAGAGCAGAAGATTTTCAAAGCCTCGCTATGCGGGGCTTTTTTGTATCCGCGATACGAGATGCGACCAAAATGTCGGTTAGTTACAGTGAGCATAAATCACTGCTCTGTAAGCTGTATTTAGATCGCCACTAGATAGTGACTTAGCTACTTTGGCACTTGGTATTGGTGTTGGTATTGGTACTGGTATTGGTAAATACGGCAATGTTCAGTCGGATACAAAAGCTAACCCACAATATACAGACATAAAAAAACCGCTAGTTGCCCAGCGGTTTTTTTTGGTTTAGCGAAAGTTGTTAAGCCGCAGCCTAAGGCATTTCGTCAAACTCTTCACCTTCTTTGTCCACTTGTGGTGGCATTAGGTGTTCACGCGTAATACCCAACTTCATAGCTAGTGCAGATGCAACGTAGATAGAAGAGTAAGTACCAACGGTAATACCCAGTAGAAGTGCAGTCGCAAAGCCGTGAATCATAGCGCCGCCCTGAACGAACAGTGCGATAACTACGAATAACGTTGTACCAGAAGTGATCAATGTACGGCTCAATGTTTGTGTGATTGAGCTGTTCAGCACTTCAGGTGCCTCGCCTTTACGCATCTTACGGAAGTTCTCACGAATACGGTCAAATACCACTATGGTATCGTTGAGGGAGTAACCGACTACCGTTAGCAAGGCTGCTACGATGGTAAGGTCGACCTCAATTTGCATTAGAGAGAACACACCTAGTGTGATGATAACGTCGTGCGCTAGGGCTAATACAGCACCTGCAGCTAATCGCCATTCAAATCGTACGGATACGTAGATCAAGATACAGATCAGAGAAACTAAGATCGCAAGACCACCAGCTTCTGTTAGTTCATCACCCACGTTTGGACCAACGAACTCGATACGACGCATCTCAACTTGCTCACCAGTACCATCTTTAATTGCAGACAGGATTTGGTTACCAAGCGTTTCGCCCGCAACACCATCACGTGGACGTAGACGAACCATTACCTCACGCGCAGAACCAAAGTTCTGAACCGTAGCATCACCAAAGCCTTCAGCTTCTAGTGCGCTTCGAATGTCAGGTAGGTTTGCTGGCTCCTCAAAGCCCACTTCAATCAGAGTACCGCCGGTAAAATCTAGACCCCAATTCAACGATTTCGTTGTTAGGGTGAAGATAGCAGTACCAATCATCAAGATTGAGAATAAAAAGGCAACCTTTGACCAACGCATGAAGTCGATCATTTTGTCTGCTTTTAGAATCTGAAACATATTAATTCCTAGCCTTAGATCGACAGTTTCTTAACGCGTTTGCCGCCATACATCAGGTTCACGATACAACGTGTTCCGATAATAGCTGTAAACATTGAAGTCAAGAGACCTATTGATAACGTTACCGCGAAGCCTTTAATCGCACCTGTCCCGACAGCAAATAGAATGATTGCTGTTAGTAGTGTGGTGATGTTGGCATCGGCGATTGTACTAAATGCGTTTGCATAACCTTGGTGAATCGCTTGTTGTGGACTGCGTCCATCTCGAAGTTCTTCACGTATACGCTCAAAGATAAGAACGTTGGCATCGACTGCCATACCGACCGTCAATACGATACCGGCAATGCCTGGTAGCGTCATTGTCGCGCCAGGAATCATCGACATCACACCAATAATCAACACTAAGTTAGCCATCAGAGCGACGTTCGCAATCAAACCGAAAGTACGGTAGTAAAGCAGTGTAAATAGCATTACTGCAGCCATACCCCAAACCATCGCCATGATACCCATATCGATGTTTTGTTGACCCATAGATGGACCAATCGTACGCTCTTCTACAATCGAGATAGGCGCAATCAATGCACCTGCACGTAGTAGAAGTGCCAAGTTATGAGCTTCAGCCGTTGAGTCGATACCTGTAATACGGAAGTTACGGCCAAGCGCAGATTGAATCGTCGCTTGGTTAATCACTTCTTCGTGCTTACTTAGGATCACTCGGCCTTCAGGTGTTTTACGACCGCTGTCTTTATACTCTGCAAATACGGTTGCCATTAGCTTACCGATATTTTGACGAGAGAATGTAGACATCTTGCTACCACCTTCGCTGTCTAGCGAGATGTTAACTTGTGGGCGACCATATTCATCAACACTTGAGCTTGCATCTGTAATGCTAGAACCGCCTAAGATAACGCGTTTCTTAAGTACTACAGGACGACCATCGCGGTCTTGCTTAATTTCACTACCAGCAGGAGCACGGCCAGAAGCTGCAGCGGCCAAATCGGCACTGCTGTCCACTTCACGGAATTCAAGAGTCGCGGTTGCGCCTAAAATTTCTTTAGCACGAGCCGTGTCTTGAACACCTGGCAATTCCACTACGATACGGCTAGCACCTTGACGTTGAACCAAAGGCTCAGCAACACCGAGTTCGTTAACACGGTTACGTAGAATAGTAATGTTTTGCTCTACCGCATAATTGCGGATTTCTTGAAGACGAGTTTCAGTGAAGTTAGCAATCAAAGAGAAACGACCGTTAGATTCTGAATCTACGAACGTCATATCTTGGTGCTTAGATTGCAGTAGCGATTTCGCTTCAGCAAGCTGCTCTTCGTTACGCAGAATCACTTCAACCGCATCTTTACCCGATGGGCGAATAGCACGGTAGCGGATTTTCTCTTCACGAAGCTCACTGCGGAACGCTTCTTCTTGTTGGCCAACCAGTTTTTGCATCGCAGCGTCCATATCCACTTCCATTAAGAAGTGAACACCACCACGTAGATCAAGACCCAGTTTCATTGGTGCAGCACCAATAGATTCAAGCCAATCAGGAGTTGAAGCCGCTAGGTTTAAAGCTACGATAACGTCATCACCTAGTGCTTCTGTGATGATATCACGGGCACTGATTTGCGTATCTGTATCGTTAAATCGAACAAGAATGGAACCGTTTTCGAGAGCAACGGATTTAGTAGAAAGGTTTTCTGCTTCAAGAGCATTGGTGACAGCATCCAGCGTAGACAGATCTACAGAGGCGCCACGCGCCCCTGTAACTTGAACTGCCGGATCTTCACCGTATATATTTGGAAGTGCGTACAACGCAGCGATAGCGATGGCAAACATCACCATCAAATACTTCCATAACGGATAACGGTTTAGCACAGCGAGGATCCTCTAGCTGTTTATAGTGATTTCAGAGTACCTTTTGGTAGCACTGCTGTAACGAAGTCTTTCTTGATAACGACTTCGTTGTTTGCGTTCAGTTCGATAGCAACGTAGTCGCTGTCTTCAGCAATCTTAGTGATCTTGCCGATTAGGCCGCCGCTTGTAAGAACTTCATCGCCTTTGCCCATAGAAGACATAAGGCTCTTGTGCTCTTTAACACGCTTAGCTTGTGGACGGTAGATTATGAAGTAGAAGATCACAGCGAACATACCTAGCATGATAAGCATTTCGAAACCGCCGCCTGCTGGTGCACCTTCTGCTGCTGCGTGAGCTTGAGAAATAAACATTTAAAACATCCTCTATTATATTTTCGTAATTGTTTGTCTAATTGGGTCGTATCCCTTTATTTTCAAGCCCCATCACTCGGAAGAGAGATAGGGCTCGCAAAAAAGAAATACTAAGATTCTTTACCTAGTGGTGGCACTTCACGCCCCATTCTTGCGTAGAACTCTGCAACGAACTCTTCAAAGCGATCTTCATCGATAGACTGACGAATGTCTGACATTACTCGTTGGTAGAAACGCAGGTTGTGAATCGTGTTCAGTCGAGCACCTAGGATTTCGTTACAACGATCCAAATGGTGTAAGTACGACTTGCTGTAGTTCTTACAAGTGTAACAGTCACAATCTGAATCTAGTGGTGTTGTATCGGTTTTATGCTTCGCATTACGGATCTTGATCACACCTTCCGTTACAAACAGGTGACCATTACGTGCATTTCGCGTTGGCATAACACAGTCAAACATGTCGATACCGCGACGAACACCTTCAACCAAGTCTTCAGGTTTGCCTACACCCATTAGGTAACGAGGCTTATCTTCAGGCAGTTGAGGACATGTGTGCTCAAGAATGCGGTGCATATCTTCTTTTGGTTCACCTACTGCTAGACCACCTACTGCGTAACCGTCAAAGCCAATTTCTGTTAGGCCTTTAACGGATACATCACGAAGGTCTTCGTATACGCCACCTTGTACAATACCGAACAGTGAGTTCGGGTTTTCTTGCTTATCAAAATGATCACGTGAACGCTGAGCCCAACGAAGAGACATCTCCATTGAGTCTTTAGCTTCTTTGTGCGTTGCAGGATAAGGCGTACATTCGTCAAAGATCATTACAATGTCTGAACCTAGATCCTTTTGGATTTCCATCGACTTCTCAGCGTCCATGAAAATCTTGTCACCGTTTACAGGGTTACGGAAATGAACACCCTCTTCAGTGATTTTACGCGTTGCACCTAGGCTGAATACTTGGAAGCCACCTGAATCAGTCAAGATAGGACCTTTCCAGTTCATGAAATCGTGCAAATCACCGTGCAGTTTCATGATTTCTTGACCAGGACGTAGCCATAGGTGGAATGTATTACCTAATAGGATTTCAGCACCTGTGTCTTTTACTTCTTCAGGTGTCATGCCTTTAACCGTACCGTAAGTACCTACAGGCATGAATGCTGGGGTTTCAACGGTACCGCGTTCAAACTGAAGTTGACCACGACGTGCGCCGCTATTAGTTTTTTTAAGTTCGTATTTTAATTTCACGAAGCCTCCAATATGCCAGAGAAACAATCTGACTGTTAATTCAGAACCTTAGGCCAAAAAAAAGTTCAGTCTAGTGGGTTCTATGAGGAGCGGTCGCGTATTCCTTGCGAGAGATTAGACAGACACCCTGCCCGACTCCTAGCTTACTGCTAGCACCCGTAAATTCTGCTTATATCGTTTATAACCAGCTAAAATTAGCTCGTTTTCTTATTGATGAACATCGCATCACCGTAGCTGAAGAAACGGTATTCGCTCTTCACTGCGTGATCGTATGCACCCATCACATTGTCGTAGCCAGCAAATGCACTCACCAACATAATCAGCGTTGATTCTGGTAAGTGGAAGTTGGTAATCAAGCAATCCACCAGCTGATATTCATAACCTGGGAAGATGAAGATTTCTGTGTCACCAAAGAAAGGAACTAACTCAGTGCCATTTTTCACTGCATCTTGAGCCGCACTTTCTAGTGAACGCACAGAGGTTGTACCAACGGCAATGATGCGTCCGCCGCGAGCTTTTGCAGCTGCAACGGTATCTACCACTTCTTGCGGTACTTCAACGTACTCAGCATGCATGTGGTGGTCATTGATATTATCGACTTTTACTGGCTGGAACGTACCAGCACCAACGTGAAGCGTCACGTAAGCAAACTCAACACCTTTTTCTTTCATGTCAGCCATTAGCTTGTCATCAAAGTGAAGGCCTGCTGTTGGCGCAGCAACCGCACCCGGCTTTTCATTATAGACAGTTTGGTAGCGCTCTTTATCGGCGTCTTCATCTGGACGATCGATGTAAGGAGGCAGTGGCATGTGACCAACACTGTTAAGAATCTCTAAAACGCTTTGATCGGATGTGAAATGGATTTCAAATAGCGCATCATGACGTGCCACCATTTCAGCTTCATACTCATCGTTCTCACCAAGGAACAATTTGGTACCCGGTTTAGGTGATTTAGAACAACGAACATGCGCAAGAATGCTTTTCTCATCAAGCATACGTTCAACCAACACTTCAAGCTTACCGCCTGATGCCTTGCGACCGAATACACGAGCAGGAATCACGCGAGTGTTATTAAAAACAACAAGATCGCCTGGCTCAACCAAGTCTAAAACGTCCTTAAACGAACCATCAGCTAGGTTGCCATTGTTGCCATCTAATTTAAGTAGGCGGCTTGCTGTGCGCTCCTCTTGAGGGTAGCGAGCAATGAGTTCATCTGGTAGGTCAAAGTGAAAATCTGAAACTTGCATGTGTCGAGTCTTGTCTTAGTTGATAATATTTATGCCGTTGACGAATAATAAGTCGAAGTTGCCGAACAATCGTTTCGGTAAGTAAATCGTTACCAGAAACACATCGTAAACATGACTAAAAATTTCGCAGTGGGCTAGTATAGGCACACGAGCCGCAATAGCAAGGTTTACAGCATTGGATTATTGTAAAGAGTCGTAAAATAATACGACCATTCCCCCTCATAAAAAAACAAAATTAGTTGCATGAAACTCACCCAAAAATGCGTTAGATCTCAGTTATTTTTTGGATAAATAACTATAGTAATAGCAACAAATAAAAAAGAAGGAGGTCCGTATGATCAAGGTTGAAGATATGATGACTCGCAACCCTCATACCCTATTGCGCTCACACTCACTGGCCGATGCAAAGCACATGATGGAAGCGCTTGATATCCGCCATATTCCGGTTGTTGATGCCGACAGACAACTACTTGGCGTCGTCACACAGCGAGACGTTCTTGCCGCTCAAGAATCCAGCCTACAAAACATCCCACAAGCTCAATCCTATACTCTTGCAACACCACTCAATGACATCATGCACAAGAGTGTTATGTCTGTAGAGCCGCGCGCAGGACTAAAAGAGTCTGCTGTTTATATGCAGAAACACAAAGTGGGCTGTTTACCTGTCGTAGAGAACCACGAACTCGTGGGCATCATTACAGACAGCGATTTCGTTACGATAGCCATTAACCTGCTAGAGCTACAAGAAGAAGCGGAACCGGAAGAGGTAAATTAACCACTATTCACCAATAGACACGCTAAGGAAAGAGAGCGAATCCTTAGCGTTGCTGTACGTTATTACGAAGAATTTCAGGGCTACGTGAAATAGACGGAACTTTAGGTGTATGTCGGATAACGACTGTCGGTTCTAGCAACATAGCTTTTGGAAAAGACTCTCCGATTTGAATCAACTCCATCATCATATCAAAACCTAACAGCGCAATTTGATGTATAGGTTGCTTAACACTTGAAAAGCCCAATGACTGGGCAATAAATGTGTCATCAAACCCTACAATATCAACCCTTTCAAGCAGTTGACTGTCTACTGATTTTAACCCATTAAATAGATGACTAGCCGATATATCATCGGAACAAAATACAGCTTCCAGTGGCGAAGAATTATCGACGATCAAGTGTTGGATATATTCTGTCAACGACTCCGTAGTATAGGGAGCTAACACATGTTTTTTATCCAACAGGATATCGCGAGACTTTAGTTCTGTTTGAAAACCAATAAAACGATCCGATTGAATATCACTGGCTCCAATAAAGCCAATACGACGATACCCTCGCTTAGCAAAATAACAGGCAACTTGCTCACCCCCGTGCTGGTGATGAGTTCCTATACTCGCAACAGTAGGGTCTGTCGCTGTCAACAATACGACAGGAAACGGTAGCTCACCTAATGGCTCTAGATGTTCTTTTTTCAACGAGCGAGGGATTAGAAAAACACCATCAACCTTATGGTTGATGCACTCCGAAAGAAACGTCTTCTCTAACTGTAAGTTATTCCGGCTATTAAACAACAGTATGCTTCGGCCATGCTTGTAGGCCTCTTCCTCAAGAACATCCACTAGCTGAGTAAAGAAAGGATTCGACATATTTCGCACAATGACAGCAAACAGCTTAGTTGGCTTTTTACGCTTCGCAGGCGGTTTCTGATAGTTCAGAGCTTCCATCGCACTAATCACAGACAGCTTTGCTTGCTCTGAGACACGCTCACTACCATTTAGCACCCTTGATACTGTCGCGATTGATACACCCGCACGTTTAGCAACATCCCTAATAGTCATGTTCACTCATTCTCTTTAACAATCTACCAACCCAATACACTAACCAAAAACATGTAACAAGACTTGGTGTTACATCACAAACAACTACAGATTTAGCCAATATTCACTCAGAACGACTGGAGAATTCGTCCTCACTATTTTATCAAATCGTCACCCTACCTATGATTTAAACCAAGCAACATGATTAGGTAAGCCATCGTGCAAGAACAAAAATACAAAACAATCAATTTAGCAACGGCTAGTGAAATAACTAAGTTTACTGAAATAGAAAGATCATCAGAAATGAGACCTTTATTTCATATTACGCCTCCCCATGGTTTATTAAATGATCCAAATGGTTTTTGTTTTTTCAATAATCAATACCATTTATTTTACCAATGGTTTCCATTCGATACCTACCATGGAATGAAGCATTGGATGCATTTAACTTCTAATGACCTATTAAATTGGGAGAGGCATGGTTCTAAAATAACACCAAAAGAAAGCTATGAATCTCACGGAGCATATTCCGGCAGTGCTTTTGTAGAAAATAATAACGCTTATTTATTTTATACAGGAAACATTAAAAAAGGATCATCTCGAGATGCAAACCAATGTTTAGCATTACTCGATAACACTAATGCCGTCACCAAGTATAGTCCGAATCCAGTGATTAAGTCGGTTCCCAAGGGGTATACCGGGCATGTACGAGATCCCAAAATCCTTAAACACAATGAACACTATTACATGTTGCTCGGTGCACAGCGAGAAGCCGATCTATCAGGGGCAATCATCATATATCAATCGGATGACTTGCTCAGTTGGGAATTCAAAGGAGAATTAGATCTTCAGTTCTCAGGGGAATTCTTAACCGGTTACATGTTCGAATGTCCTGATCTATTAAACGTTGACGGCCATGACGTTTTAATTTTTTCACCGCAAGGTAGCAAGGCAAACGGAAGTCGATTCCATAACCGATTCAACGTTATCTATTGTTTAGGCAGCATCAACTTCGAAAAACTGACCTTTGAAGTTGAACACTGGGATGAATTGGACCGTGGGTTTGATTTTTATGCCCCACAAACTATGGCGAACACCCCAGATGAGCAAACTCTTATTGCATGGGCAGGGACCGATGAAGAACTACCAAGTCGCCAATTTGGCTGGGTTAACTGTTTAACATTGCCGAGAACACTATCAATTCTTAATCGTCGCTTATACCAACAACCGAAGATTTTGCAATCTGACTCTTTTAATAAGCGTCCATTAGAAATAAATAAAACCAATATACCCATTAAGTTAGAGCAACTTTCATTTTCACTCGATGTAAATGAGTTCAATGGAAATATAAAAATATCCATCGAAACTAAAAATAAGAAATTGTTATTCTCTATTAAAGACAGAGATATTCACTTAGATCGAAGCCAATATAACCACCATCCAGAAGATTGGAAATTTGGAAGCGTCAGACATCACAGAACAAATTATGACATAACGGATGTCAAATTTATATGTGACCAAAGCATCATTGAGATATACCTCAACAATGGACGAGATGTATTTACTTGTTTGTTTTTCCCTGAAAATGAAGAACACAGATTAAATATATTACAAAAAGAAGATACCGGTATGGATATCAAACTTAACTACCTTACAATATAATAAAATGGTGAACAAAATGAATTATGACGCTACCGTAAACGAGATACTCGAGAGTATCGGGGGCATAGAGAACATCCGCAACGCAGAACACTGCGCCACACGCTTGCGCCTCATCCTAAAAGACAACGAAAAAGTTGATTCTGAAAAAGCAAAAGAAATTAAACAGATCAGCGGCTACTTTTATCAATCAGGTCAACACCAATTTATTATTGGCACTGGTACAGTCTCTCACGTTTATGACTCATTAAAGCACGCATTAGGCGGAGAGCTTGATAACTCAGATTTTAAACAAGATGCCTTCGCAGATATGACCATAAGTCAAAAAGTGGTTCGCACTCTCGCCGATATTTTGATCCCACTGATCCCAGCACTAGTGACCACCGGCTTACTGATGGGTTTACGTGGCATGATGCTGCATTCTGGCATGAGTTTCTCACCCGAAACGCTTGCCCTATTTAGCATGCTAACCGACACTGCCTTTGCCTTCTTACCCGTTTTAATCGCTTATTCTGCGGCAAAGAAATTCGGTGGCAATGCTATTATTGCCATCGTTGTTGGTTTGATGATGGTCGCCCCACAATTACCTAATGCTTGGGTGGTAGCCTCTGGCGGTGCCGAGCCGATGATAGTCAACTTATTGGGAATCAACTTCCCATTAGTGGGCTCCCAAGGCACTGTACTTCCAGCAATATTCGCAGGTTGGTTTGTCTCTTACTTGGAGCGTAATCTACGCCGCTTCATTCCAGCAAGTATGGACCTAGTCTTCACTCCATTTTTAACCATTACGATTGCCGTATTTGTCATCTTGTTTGGCTTTGGTCCGATTCTACAAAGCATTGAACACGGCTGTACTTCTCTAGTACGTATGGCGCTCGACCTACCTCTTGGTATTGGTTACATCCTTTATGGTGCCGTTCAGCAAATGATCGTGATCACCGGTCTACACCATGCTCTTGGTGTCATTGAGATTGGCTTATTAAATGAAACTGGTGTTAACCCACTGCAACCTCTTGGTACTGCTTCAATGGCAGGTCAATTTGGCGCTGCGATAGCCGTCGCGACTCTACTCAAAGATAAACTGAAAAAAGGTAATGCCTACAGTGCTTCGATATCCACACTATTTGGTATTACAGAGCCACTTCTGTTTGGTGTGAACTTACAATATGGAAAAGTCTTTGTCTTTGGCATGGTAGGCGGTGCTGTAGGTGGGCTTGTTACTTACTTACTCAACATCAGTGCAACCGGTATGGGCATTACCTTTATTCCAGGTATTCTTCTTTATTCGCAATCACTTTCTGCGGTCATTGGTTACCTAACCGTTATTGCTAGTGCATTTGCCACAGCATTTATGCTGACTCGCATCTATAACCCGGTTAAAAACGCTTAATCAACTTTGGGTGATTTGCTTCCCCCTAGGCAAGTCACCCATTTCCCACCTACTTATGCTCAGGTGGGCTTCTATATGAGGAAATAATGATGAATAAGGTATGGTTAACTGGAGATGCTGTGGTGGATTTAATTCCTGAGAGCGACTCTACCTACTTAAAATGTCCAGGCGGCGCCCCCGCAAACGTTGCGGTTGGTATTGCTCGTTTATCAGGCCAAGCTAGTTTTTTTGGCCGAGTTGGTAATGATCCATTTGGTCGTTTTATGTCAGAGGTTCTCCAAGAGCAAGGGGTTGATACGTCCCAACTCAAATTCGATGAAAAACACAGAACATCAACCGTGCTGGTCGATCTTGACCAAGATGGCGAGCGAACTTTTACCTTCATGGTAAAACCCAGTGCAGATCAGTTCATGACAGAAGATGATATCCCCACCTTTAATCAAGGTGAGTGGCTACACTGCTGTTCAATCGCATTAGCAAATGAGCCAAGCAGAAGTACAACGCTGAAAGCACTTAAAGGAATCAAATCAAAAGGAGGATTTGTTAGCTTTGACCCCAACCTAAGAGAAGAGGTTTGGCGAATCCCTGAAGAGATTCGTCCTATCGTTATGCAAGCCATCGCCTTAGCAGATGTGGTTAAGTTTTCAGAAGAAGAACTGCTTTTTCTTACAGAAAGCAACACATTAGAATCAGGAATAACAGCACTAGACCGATTGAAAATCCCAGTCACTTTGGTCACCTTAGGTGCTACGGGTTCGTTGATGATAGTAGATGGACAACGAGAGCACATTGCGAGTCAAAAAGTTCAAGCCATTGATACTACTGGTGCGGGAGATGCCTTTGTCGCAGGTCTACTCGCCTACCTCTCACAATACGAGGAATGGCATCAACCTGAAATCATTCGACAAGCAGTAATGTGGGGCAATGGCTGCGGGGCATTAGCAACAACCCAGAAAGGCGCAATGACCGCTTTACCAGAGAAAAGAAAGCTACTCACATCCCTAAATAAGCTTTAACCCAATAATATAAATAGCCTAATAATCAAGCTATTAGGCTATACCAAACCGAACTTTCCTACTCCATGACTTTGTAATACAAATTAAAGATGCGTTAATCATACGGAAGAGGCCTAAACAATAACTCTCAGCTGATGTGAAACCAGACGAGCAACAAGCAAAATCCAATAATATCAACAACCTATTTACCCATCATTCTTAGGCATCAAAATATAGTGGATACATACTATTTATTGATATATTTATCGTTAGAATCATGTAAGAATTTGTTAAGAATAAAAACAAGCTGCCTTACTAGGAATGATATTTATGAGTTTAAAGAAATTGCTGTCCTTAGGTTTTGGCGTGATTCTCGCGCTAATTTTGGTTATTTCAGTCGTTGCTTCATTACGCTTTTATCAATCGAGTGATGGGTTTAACACCTACCGCTCTCTTGCAATAACAAGTGTCTCAACAGGTCGAATCCAAGCCAATATACTGGAAGCTCGTTTATCTGCACTTAAATATATTAAAAACCCTATTCCGTCACATGCTTCTGAACTGAATAGACGTATCACCGCATCAAATCAATTGATAGATGAAATATTAGACTCTCATCTTGACGATCTACACAAAAATGAATTCCTAACGATAAAGAAGCAGCTTGATCAATATAGCCAAGGCTTTAACAAGGTTGTTCAACTTGTCAATACTCGAAACAACCTAGTTCAAGAGGCCTTAGACCCATCAGGGGTCAATATGCGTGAGGCAGTGACCAACCTAATGACCCAAGCTTCAGCTGAAGAAGATTTAGAAGTTGCTGTCAGTTCAGGACAGCTTCAGCAGCATGTATTGCTATCAAGATTGTACGCTTCTAAATTTCTGACGAGCAATAAAACAGAAGATGCTCAGCGTGCTGAAAAAGAGTTTGCCTCTGCCGCACTACTTGCAGAAACAATCGAATCTCAACTCATGTCGATGGAACAAATCAACTACTTAAACGATTTCACTAGTGCCTTCAAAATTTACCGCAACACATTTTCAAAGATCGTTGACACTATAAACACGCGAAATGGCATCATTTCAGGGACTCTTGATCTTGCTGGTGTTAATGCAGCAAAAACAATTGAAGAGATAAAGCTATCAACAAAGTCAGAGCAAGACTCTGTCGGACCTAATATGGTCGAGCGATTCTCTAACGCGCAATTTGTGCTTGGCGTTCTTTCAATTCTCGTTGTCGCTGCTTCTCTTAGCATTGCCGTTTCGATTTACCGCAGTGTATGGAAAGTCGTTGGAGGAGAGCCAAGTGACATCCAAACAATTGTTGCCGAAGTCGCCGCTGGTGATCTTTCAAAGCAGATTCCAATTACGGGTAAAGAGACCGGTATATACGCAAACATTTTAGAAATGCGCCAAGAACTACGTCGAATAATCGATGGTTTCCACCAGATTTCAGACAATGTTTCAGCAGCCTCCGTTGAGCTAACCGCGGTAATGAGCCAAACAGAAGGAAATGCTCAACAAGAACTGAGTCAAATGGAACAAATCGCGACAGCCATCAATGAACTTTCTAGTACTGCGAGTGAGGTTAGCCAGAATGCAGCTAGCGCAGAGAGCGCTGCAACTGGGGCAACGACAAATGTCAAAGATGGCAGTGTTTCCCTCGATGCATCAGATGATATATCTCGAAAAGTTGAAGACTCGATCGAAGAAACATCAAACATCGTTAATCAATTGCAAGAGTACTCGGTAGAGATCGGTAGTGTTATTGAAGTGATCAATTCAATTTCTGAGCAAACTAACTTACTTGCGTTAAATGCAGCCATTGAAGCCGCTCGAGCGGGAGAGCAAGGCCGAGGCTTTGCGGTGGTAGCAGATGAAGTTCGTTCTCTTGCCGCTAAAACACAACAATCAACGGTCGATATTCAAGAAATAATATCTCGCCTTCAGGCTCAAGCGAAAGATGCGAACCAATTTATGCAATCCAATCTTTCGTTAGCAGAAGAATCTAGACAGTATAGCGAACAGCTTCGTGCTGCATTCGCTTCTATCACTGACTCAGTACAACTAATATCTGATATGAACACACAAGTAGCCACAGCGTCTGAAGAACAATCTGGCGTAACACAAGATATTTCACAAAATGTTTCTCTGACCTTTGATATTGTTCATCAAAATGTTTCAGGAATTGAGCAGAGCAAACAGGCAAGTGAAGAACTCTCTTCATTAGCTGTTAAGCAAAAAGACTTGCTGAGTTTTTTCAAAATCTAACGTTATAGTAAAATAGATAAATAAGCTTCTAACGCCACTATTTGTTTGTTTTTCTTCTCAAATAAACAAACAAAAAGAGCAGCCAAATAGCTGCTCTTTTTCTTTTGAATTTTACTTTCTAGTTTTTTAAAGCAATTCTGAGACTACATCAGCTAACTGATGAAAGGTTTCAAGACGTGACGAGCTTGGTCGCCATACAAGGCCTATATCGCGATAAGCTTGTTGACCGGGAGGGTCAATCACCACTAAATTCTGATTTTGCAACAAACCATGATCGATCGCCATTTGTGGAATAAAGGTGGTTCCTAAACCATTTGCCACCATTTGTACCAACGTATGTAGGCTTGTGGCGGTGAACGGGTTTATCTTCTCTTTGTCGGTTAGCTTACAAGCTGATACCGCGTGCTCGGTTAAGCAGTGCTCGTTCTCCAACAAGAATACAGATTCGTCTGGCAGGTCATCATATTTAATCGGAACACGAATACCATCGGCTTGATTGCGGCTGATTACCATTCTGAAAGGGTCTTGCCCAACAACTTTGCTCTCCATGTTGTCGATATCGACAGGCAAAGCCAGAATCAGTACATCCAACTCACCATGACGCAACGCAGCCAATAGGTTAGTGGTCGTGTCTTCCCGTAACAACAAGTTCAACTGTGGAAAACGTTGGTTCGCTTCTTGTACCAAATCGCACAATAGGAATGGAGCAATAGTTGGAATACACCCTACTCGCAACTGCCCTTGCATCGCGTCTCCATTACATAGATTTCCGAGCTCAACCAAGTCTTGCCCTTTCGCCAATAACTCTCGACCATGCTTAACCACCAGCTCACCCGCTTGAGTGAAAACCAATGGGCTCTTTTTATCTTTCTTCTCATAGAGAGGACAACCAATGAGTTCTTCCAGGTTTTGAATGCCTTTACTTAGTGTCGATTGACTCACGAAGCAGCGATCCGCAGCGTCGCTAAAGTGGCGAGTTTCGTGAAGAGTAACAAGATAGTGAAGTTGCTTAAGACTTGGCCATTTATTCATGAAATTACTTTGTAATATGAGCAGGATAACTTAAGTGAAGGTCATTTGACCTAAGGAACGGACAAAGAATAAGCTTATCGCTTTTTTCGATTAACTTAATCTATTTAATTCGCTTTTTTCTATAGTACCGATTGTACTATAGTTTGTCCCGTAGAAACGGAGCCCAAACAAAGATGTGTTGGGCCAACTAATTTTTTAGGAGATTCCAAATGGTACTAGTAGGTCGTCAAGCCCCTGACTTTACTGCAGCAGCTGTTCTAGGTAACGGTGAGATCGTTGATAACTTCAACTTCGCAGAATTCACTAAAGGTAAGAAAGCGGTAGTTTTCTTCTACCCACTAGACTTCACTTTCGTTTGTCCTTCAGAGCTAATCGCTTTCGACAACCGTCTAGAAGATTTCCAAGCTAAAGGCGTTGAAGTAATCGGTGTTTCTATCGATTCTCAATTCTCTCACAACGCATGGCGTAACACTGCTATCGCTGACGGCGGTATCGGTCAAGTTAAATACCCTCTAATTGCTGACGTTAAGCACGAAATCTGCAAAGCATACGATGTTGAGCACCCAGAAGCAGGCGTTGCTTTCCGTGGTTCTTTCCTAATCGACGCAGACGGCCTTGTACGTCACCAAGTAGTTAACGATCTTCCACTAGGTCGTAACATCGACGAAATGCTACGCATGGTAGACGCACTAAACTTCCACGAGAAGAACGGTGAAGTATGTCCTGCACAATGGGAAGAAGGTAAATCAGGTATGGACGCATCTCCACAAGGTGTTGCTGCATTCCTATCTGAGCACGCTGACGACCTAAGCAAGTAATTACCTCTTAAGCCCGAACTCAACGCGGGTTAATGGTTGGAAGACTCTCTATAAAGAGAAATAAAGCATAAGCTAATAGCGCAAAGCGCACCGCCAATCAGTTAAGAAGTAAAGTCCTATTAAAAGCCCGAAGTTAACGCTTCGGGCTTTTTTCATCTCTCTCCGACGACAATTCTCTACCTAAACCGTCTCTGCAACATTTAATAGAGGCAGTTACAAGAACAAACTTTACCCCTATTTTCCTCTGCTACCACCTATTCATATCCGTATCTAGGTTGTTATGATTTCGTCCGTATCTTTTTGAACGGATAAATACGATGAACACCGAAATTGAAGTCTGTATCGATAACTTAGAATCTCTATATAACGCACTATCTGGTGGCGCGAATCGAATTGAGCTTTGCTCTTCATTAGCACTTGGCGGGTTAACTCCAAGCTTCGGAATGATGAAGCAAGCGGCAAAAATTTCGTCCGTACCAGTTTATGCCATGATACGACCGAGACAAGGTGACTTCATATTCGATTATGACGATATACTCTGTATGCTGGAAGATATTGAAGCTTGTGCGAGAGCAGGGTTGAATGGCGTCGTTCTGGGTGTACTAACACCTGATGGTGAGATTGATATGTCTGCAATGCAAATTCTCTCAAGCAAGGCTCACCAACTCAAACTAGCAATCACCTTCCACCGTGCAATCGACCAACTTCAGGATTATAAAGTAGCGTTAGAGCAGATTATTGAGCTCGGATGTGAAAGAATCCTGACGTCAGGGCTTGCTATTAATGCAGAGCAAGGCATCAATGTGCTCGCAGATATGGTCAAACAAGCCGATGGCAGAATCGATATAATGGCTGGTGCTGGCGTCAACGCAACGAATGCCAAAATGATTCAAAGCACCACCCAAGTACCTGCACTTCACCTTTCAGGTAAATCGACAAGACCCAGCCTAATGGAAAGCAATTCAAGCGCTCAAATGGGCAGTAATGATGTTGATGATTATCAGATACCAGTAACTGATACGAATAAGATATCCAATGTGAGAGCTGCCCTCACCGCTTAGGGTAGTCGTCACTAACACAAATCCAGAGAAACCACGCTGACGAATCTAGCGGACTGGCGTATATTAGAGTGAATAGCACAGAAAATTTTCATGGATAGATATGGCTAAAGACCTATTCAGCTCTCTTGATTTAAACCTGTTACGAACATTTCTGATTGTTTATCAAGAAAAAAACACCAGAAAGGCTGCGGAACGTTTATTCGTTTCTCAGCCAGCGGTTAGCCAAGCCCTACAAAAGCTAAGACACCACTTCAACGATGATCTTTTCGTAAAGGTTCATGGAGGCTTACAACCTACGGCATTTTCAGAGCAGCTCACCAATCAAATCAAGCCGTTCATGGACGGTCTATCTATCGCGGTTAATACATCAAACACTTTTGATCCGAAAGAGATCGATTACACGTTGAAAATAGCCCTATCTCCAGTGGTGCTTTCTTGTCTGTCTGGCTCACTTTTTAAAGATATAAGAGCGCAAGCACCAAACGCTAAACTAAAGCTTGTTCCATGGTCAAACTCGTCTGTCTCAGATATACAAAAAGACGAGGTTTTGATGGGAGTAAGCTACTTAGGGGAAAAGACAAGTAAAGAAGTCTATACAAGGCAGCTCATTGAATTAACAGGACGTATATTTGTTAGGAAAGATCACCCTTTAAAGCAAGACACCGTGACTCCAAATGACATGGTAGGTTACGAAATCGCATCTTTAGTAACGCCAGGTTGGAATGACAATTTTAGCTTAGCGTCTCAGATTCTAACCGACCTTTCCATCGAGCATCGTATCGGTTTTCGCAGCGAATTGGTCATGGCTATAATCGATGTCATTCAACATACTGATATGTACATGCCCCATTCCAACCTTTTCCCAGTAGAAAACTATCCGACATTACGCGGGATAGATGTCTCAGTGGACGGAAAAACGCTGAAAACTCCGGTCTATAGTTATATACACATTAAAAATCGAAACTCACCTTTAACAAATTGGCTTTCAAAACTCATAGAGCAAGTTTTATCAGAACAAGTACAAAAGTAAGTTCGATTAAAAGTTATATATTGTATTTTACTCTTCCGGACGCCAGCTCAGTGCGCTAGCAATAGTACCGATAACTAATGTGTCTTTTTCAGCGTCATTAAGTTCAGGTAACATCTGTAGCGTTATCATTCCATTTGTCTGTGCAGCCGCTATTTCTTTAGAAACTTTTTTAAAGCTATACCCTAATGGTTTTTCTACCGACATTAAAAGGTCTTTACTTGAATGGACAGTTTCTACGTCATATTTATTCGCCCCAACTCGGATGTAGCCAGCTTCTTTCTTTTCTAAGCTAACACTGATCATCCCAGATTGAGGCTCTAAAACGAACTCTCCTATATTCTCATTGCTTTGAGATACAGAACAGCGGTAAGGTTTATTGCCACCAAAATCAACACCCATGTAGTTAACTGAAGTGCCACCGCCAGAACAGACTAAGTTCCACACTTGGCCATTATCGACTCTCGTGATTTCAGCAGCCAGCTCACCCTCTTTAAATGAAACAGTCTCAAACCATGTTGAACCTGATGAATCTCGGCTATATTTACCTTGGTACATACCTGCAATATCAAACGTCCCTTCTTGTCCTAACCCCCAAAAATCACCATCAGTTTTAACCATGAGTTTTGGCTGCTGATTAACCGCATCTGATTTGTCCATGATGGCAACGCTGCCGCACGCAGTTAACGCGAAAAGAGGAGTCACAACGAAAAGAAACTTCTTCATACTGATATCTACCTAAAAATAAATGTAAGGAAAAATTCAGTAGAAGAATAAATTAAAGATAAGTAAGAATATAGCGAGCATCAATGAGCTATATCGATACTATCGTTATTTTTCTCATGTGCCTTAAACAAATACATTACAGAACATCAGCTTATGTTTAGACACTTCTATCAAGCTCGTTTTGTAAGGCTACGTAAGACCCAAAGATCACGTGTAATGATCCCCCCTGCTGATAAGCAAGCATTATCACAGAGATAACCAATGCGAATTAGCCTGCTCTTTCAAAGCCCATATAATGATCACCGTTAGCCAGTGATTTCACTGGGTTCACGCATGGATCGACCTAATGCTAAGGAGAGCGCAAAATTACCTCGGTGGTACCATGAAATTTAAAACACTGCTTTTAGCTTCAGCTTTATTCTCAACCTCTGCACTTTCAAATGGTCTTCACTTATCTCCTGAACTAAAGATTGGTTCTTATCATGGCTTTGGAATACAAGCAGGCATTACTGATGTGGCGAATCTAGGTGCGGTTTACCTGAGCTATTCTCACCTTTGGTATGACAGCGACCGATACGATGAAAATGTCGATGCGTACCGCGTTGGTATTCAAAATATGTTTGGAAGAAACCAGAACCACGGCTTTCAGGCGGAGATTGGCGTAGCGAGTTATGACGGGGCAAAAACGCGTAACGGCGAAATTGAAGAGAAGACAGCACATGGATTAAGTCTTAGTGGAGCCTATGTTTACCAAGCAACACCAGTGCTTGGGCTACGAGCTGGTGTTGATATGAATATTTTTGATCACAATAAGACCTTCGTGCCTTACGACACAACAATCAACCTTAACCTTGGTGCAATTATTCGGTTCTAAAGTTAATACCTACTTCAGTGCGTCATCTAGGCTTTGATCACCAAGGTGGCGTACATCTTTACCCTTCACAAAGTAAATAATGTATTCACAGATATTTTGGCAACGATCGCCCACTCGCTCAATCGCACGAGCTGACCACATCACTTGTAAAATGTTAGGAATATTCTTAGGGTCTTCCATCATATAAGTCATTAACTGACGAATCACAGCTTCATATTCCGCATCAAGCTTATCATCAAGTTTATGTACTTCTGCTGCCGCATCGACATCCATACGAGCAAAAGCATCTAATACTTGATGCAGCATAGTGATTGCCTGACGGCAAAGAGGCTCTAACGAGACATGGAATTTTTGCTCTTTGGTCGAAGGGATATCTATCGCGCCTTGAGCAATTTTAGAGGCAACATCACCAATACGTTCCAGATCGGTAATCGTTTTGATGATCGCCATAATCAAACGCAGATCTTTCGCTGTCGGCTGACGCTTTGCAATGATTCGAGTACACGCCTCATCAATCGACACTTCCATCGCATTCACTTTGTGGTCATCACGAATCACTTTTTTGGCCAATTCAACATCGTCTTTATGAAGCGCTTGCATCGCAAAAGACAACTGCTGCTCTACCAATCCACCCATAGTTAATACGTGTGTACGGATAGATTCTAATTCGACATTAAACTGTCCTGAGATGTGGCGACCAAAATGCATGTCAGCTCCTTAAAAGAAATGAATAAAGTCGTTTATTTCAGAGTGACTTAGCTCTAGATAGCGCGAACTTAAATGTTAGCCGTATCTACCTGTAATGTAGTCTTCCGTTTGATTTTTCAATGGCGAAGTAAATATAGAATCAGTATCTGAGTACTCGATCAACTTACCCATATGGATAAAAGCGGTGTGGTCACTCACGCGAGCTGCCTGCTGCATGTTATGAGTAACAATAACAACGGTGTATTGGGTTTTAAGTTCGTTGATCAACTCTTCAATCGTCAATGTCGAAATCGGATCGAGTGCCGATGTTGGCTCATCCAATAACAACACTTCAGGTTCGATGGCAACTGCACGAGCGATAACCAAACGCTGCTGTTGTCCACCCGATAAACCAAAAGCGTTCTCATGCAAACGGTCTTTCACTTCATCCCACAACGCCGCGGCGCGCAGAGAGCGTTCAACTGCATCATCCAAATCTCGGCTGTTGCTCACACCTTGCAACCTCAATCCATAAACCACATTCTCATAGATAGATTTAGGAAAAGGGTTGGGACGCTGGAATACCATACCAACACGACGTCGTAAGGTCGCGACATCAACCTTAGGGTGATACACGTTCTTACCATGAAGCTTCACTTTTCCGGAAACCTTACAACCTTCAACAAGATCGTTCATGCGATTAATGCAGCGCAGTAGAGTCGACTTACCACACCCTGATGGGCCAATAAACGCGGTCACCTGTCCCTTTGGGATTTGCATTGAAATATCATCAAGTGCTTGGCTCTCTTTATAATAAAGATTCAGCCCTTCAATCGAGATAGCAATTTGCTCATCCTTCAAATTGTGAACATCAAGTGGTGCTTGGTAACCCAAGGTTTCATTAATCGAGAACATCTAATCTTGTCCTAAGGTTCGGTATTTTTCACGCAAGTTATTACGGATATTGATGGCCGTTAAATTCAATCCAACAATCACAGTAACCAGTAAAAATGAAGTCGCATACACTAAAGGTCGTGCCGCTTCGATATTAGAGGTTTGAAACCCAACATCATAGATATGAAAACCTAAATGCATGAACTTTCTGTCTAAATGCAGGTATGGGAACTGACCATCCACAGGCAAGCTTGATGCGAGTTTCACCACACCCACCAGCATTAATGGGGCAACCTCCCCCGCAGCTCTCGCGATTGCCAAAATCAAACCGGTGATAATCGCAGGGCTTGCCATCGGTAAAACAATGCGCCAAAGCGTCTCGAATTGAGTAGCACCAAGCGCTAATGAACCGTGCCTCACGGAGCTAGGGATGCGCGTTAAGCCCTCTTCCGTTGTTACAATAACAACGGGTAATGTTAATACCGCTAAGGTCAGTGCGGACCATAATAGGCCCGGCGTACCAAATGTCGGAGCGGGTAACCGTTCTGCGTAAAACAAAGAATCGATTGAGCCACCTATGGTATACACAAAGAATCCTAAGCCGAATACACCATACACAATCGACGGTACACCCGCTAAGTTAATTACGGCAATACGAATCAAACGTGTTAATGCGTTGTTTTTTGCATATTCATGAAGATATATCGCAGCAACCACACCAAGAGGCATCACTACAATCGACATAAGAATAACCAACAGTACCGTGCCAAAAATCGCAGGAAACACACCGCCTTCAGAGTTTGAGTCTCGTGGGTTCTCCGACAAGAACTTCCAAACTTGTTTTCCCCAATGTCCAACCTTTTCAAGATAAGACATATTATTCGGGTACCAATAATCCAAAATATGACTGAGCGAAATTTCAACCTGCTCTCCTGTCATATCTTCTACCAACAAGCTTTCGACATTGAGCTGTGTTCTAAGATGCTCAAGCTTTACTTCGGCTTCAGCCAACTGGCGATTTAATTCCAGTTTAGTTTGAGTATAGGTTTTAAGGTATTCATCGCTCACTGACTCATTGAGTTCAAGCTTACGTTTTTCTAAGCGCAAATTTTCCAATTGCCAGCTGATATTGCGGATTTCTTGGTTCACTACACGCGACGTTTCTTTACGTAACGTATCAGCGAACGCCAAGCCTTGCTCGAGCTTTTGGTCTATGTTCGAATCAAAGGTGCCAGAAGCGGTTATAAAACCCACTGGTTTACCAAAGAAATAACCACCTCGACTTCGCTCAATCACAGCCCAGTCAGGTGGGGTGGTTGGTTCACGTAAGTTCACATCCAAAATGGAAACAAAGTCCGCTGGATAAATCTCCCTGTTGGCAACTTTGATACTTAAGCGCTGAATTAGCCCAGTCGACAGGTTTTGAGTCGACAAGAGGTCGTGTACTTGTGGGACTTGCTCTATCGGGATGTATTTTCGTTCATATAACTGGCCAATCAATACATCTTGCTTTACTACCGTTTCGTCGAGGCCGACAACTAACGATGCATCTTTAGAATCCACTTGCCATTGGTACAAAGGAGCAGGCCAAAAATAAGTCAAGCCCTTCCAGCCAATCAACAGCATTAGGCCAAGAACCGAAAGCATACTGATGCTCACCGCCCCGCCCGTAAGCCAGATCCACGGAGAGCCTGATTTAATCCAAGACAATAATGACTTCAGTTTATTCATCATGAACGACCTTGCTCTGACGTGCTGAACCCAAGAAAGAACCAAGTTCGTGAGATACGCTAATCAAACAGCGAACAGCCATTGATAGAGATTGAGGTAGAGTTTTAAAACTACAGCGCACGATATTTATCTCTCAGTCTTTGTCTAACCCACTCTGCGACAGAGTTCACCGCGAACGTAAAAATAAACAGTAAGAGTGCTGCTAAGAACAACAATCGGAAGTGAGAACCACCCACCTCGGACTCTGGTAACTCGACAGCAATTGTTGCCGATAATGTCCTCATCCCTTCCAAAATATTCCAGTCAAGAATTGGGGTGTTACCTGTCGCCATCAAGACAATCATAGTCTCGCCAACCGCTCGTCCTAACCCCATCATGATTGCAGAAAAGATACCTGGGCTAGCCGTCAATAACACCACATAAATAAGGGTCTGCCACGCTGTTGCGCCCAGCGCCAGTGAGCCATCGGATAAATGTTTTGGCACAGAGAAAATAGCGTCTTCTGCAATCGTGAAAATTGTCGGGATGACAGCAAAGCCCATAGCGAAGCCAACCACCAGCGCATTACGTTGGTCAAAGTCGATGCCATAGTTAGCCAAGAAGGTACGAATATCACCACCAAACAACAAGGCTTCCATACCATTTTCACCAGCAAAGACTGCCATCACAGTAATCACCAATACCGGGATCAATATCAGAGCATGCCAACCATTAGTAAAACGGCTCGTCACCATTTTTGGCAAACAGAACCAAACAAGCCCAGTCAGTAGCGTGCTCAGTGGTAATAGCACCATTAACGAGAAGACGGCCGTTAAATGCGTTTCAACAATGGGAGCAAACCAAAGCCCAGCCAAGAATCCGATGATAACGGTCGGAAGAGCTTCCATCAGTTCTATCGACGGCTTCACGACTCTTCGCATTCGTGGAGACATGAAGTATGCGGTGTAAATGGCTCCGAGCACAGCAACCGGCACGGCAAACATCATCGCAAACAAAGCGGCTTTGATAGTACCGAATGTGATAGGGACTAAACTGAATTTTTCTTCAAAGTCATCGTTCGCCGACGTTGATTGCCAAACGTATTGTGGCTCAGGATAGCTTTCGTACCAGACTTTTTGCCAAAGCGATGAGAATGATATTTGCGGATATTCGTTATCAACTTTAGCCACGCTGATGGTGCCATCAATCAGCGTCGCCAAATGCAGTTCGTTAGCAGACATAGCCGCTAATTGTGGTGACTTATCAAATGCGCGCTCAAACAGCGACAGCTTTTCACTGGTCGTATAGTGGCTTTGTAATGTGCCATTCTGATAGAAACTATAAAAACCCTTTCTATAAGTATCTGGCAGAATAAACTGAACCTCTTCGGCGAGTTGGAAGTCGCGAATATGGGTCAGGCTACGCTTTTCATCTTTGAGTACATCGAACCACTGAGAAACCTGTCCGTCCTCATGCGTAACCAACAGTGAATAAGCTCCAGACAGTAAATCGATACTTTTCACCGAGTGCTTCGCATCATTTAAGCTAAGATCAATCACTTCACGAACATTGAAGCCGCTATCGGATAGCTTCAATACCACTAAATCAGATTGTGCTCGAAGATATAAGGTTTGGCCATCAGGCGTGACTAACAGCTGTTGCTGTAAACCCAACTTATCCGAAAGCCATTGGCTCTTCTGAAAAACATACTGACCAGTAAGATCACTCTGGTACCACTTAACCAAAACTCGTTGATCGCTTAGCTGAGCGGCAACCGTGATACCACGTCCATTCTTAGAGAACGCAAATTTTTCGATTGTTGTTCCGTTTGATGATTCATCATTTAAAAACGGTTCCGGGAGATCGATTTGCTCAATTTTAGGTTCGGCTTCACTGCCCTTTTGCAGCACAGGCGCACTATACTCAGGGTAGAAAAAAGTAAGGTTACTTGCGCTATCAGCAAAGGCAAACCAGTTTTCAGATGGGGTATTTCGAGAAAAAGCGATGGGGTTAGCTAAAACATTACGCTCAAAGTAAGAATGTGTATTTTGAGACTCTAAATCCCAAAACTGCACCAAACCGGATTTTTCGATAGTAAACGCATGCTGACCGTATTCATCCACGGATAAGGCGATAGGCTTTTCTATGGCTACGGTCTTCACGGCTTGGTCTGTCTCTAAACCAGTATCAGAAAATACCGGTAAAATGACCATCGCCAAGTAAACAAAGATCAGCACCAGAGCAGCTAGAACACTGACCGCGCCACATGTCACCGAAAAACGGACGAGACGATCTTTCAACCATCTTTTTTTGTCGCGCTCTTTCAATGAAAATTGGGCTGAAGCCATCTGTTTATCTACCTTTTTTTAGCTACTGACATAATATGTACGTTAGATGACAATTATATTACAAGTTACGTTAAACAACTGAAACTAATAACAAGTTTGTTGACCATATTTCTTAAAGTAAGATCATAGATTTTGTGAATCTTGTCATTCTAAATTAAAGTAACCAGCTCTATAGCCAGTACTCAAGGATTATCATCTCGATGGAAAAAGACTATGTCACAAAAGAACTTAGCTGGTTATCCTTCAACGAAAGAGTGCTCCAAGAAGCAGCCGACAAATCAGTACCCTTAATCGAAAGAGTTCGTTTTTTAGGTATTTACTCGAAAAACCTCGATGAGTTTTACAAAGTCCGATTTGCTGATGTGAAACGAAAGATCTTACTTCAAGATCCTCAATTACCTGCCAACTCGCAGAAAACCCTGCTAACTCAAATGCAGAGCCAAGCAAGTAAGCTCGACGCTCAATTCCATGAGCTGTATAGCGACTTACTATTGGAACTGGCACGCAATCGTATTTTTCTGGTCAACGAACAACAAATCAGCGAAGAACAGAGTGAGTGGATCAAAAAGTATTTTAAGAAAAAAGTGCTGCCACATTTAACTCCGTTTCTCTTGAACGAAGATAGCCAGTTGCTCAATATTATCAAAGACGAGCAAAGTTACTTAGCCATCGACATTGAGCGAGAGACATCTTCTCAATATGTCTTACTCGAAATCCCATCAGAAGCCCTCCCTCGGTTTGTTAAGTTACCAGACACTTCTGGTTCACAGCGTACAACTTTGATCTTGTTAGATAATATAGTTCGATTTTGTTTAGATGACTTGCTTAAAGGATTCTTTGAGTATGACTCATTACGTTGTTTTGCGATAAAAATGACGCGTGATGCCGATTATGATCTTCAAGAGAACAATGAAAGTAACCTATTAAAATCGATGTCTTTAGGTTTAGAACAGCGCTTAACGGCACTACCGATACGCCTTATCTATGAGTCAGAAATGCCAGCTGAAATGCTCAATTTCTTGCAAGTCAGACTTAAGCTGTCTGACTATGACAGTGTCATTGCGGGTGGTCGCTATCATAACTTCAAGCATTTCTGCGAATTTCCAAGCCTTAATAGGCGTGATTTAGTTAATCGCCCACTTCCCGCGATTAAGTGTGCGCATTTCAGCCACTACCCAAACTATTTCGAAGCGATCAAAGCTCGTGACATCTTGTTGCATTACCCTTATCACACCTTTAATCACATCACTGAACTCGTGAGGCAAGCCTCCTTTGACCCGAAGGTAACCTCCATAAAAATAAACGTTTACCGTGTTGCAGAAGGCTCAAAGCTCCTTAGCTCGATCATCGATGCTGCACACAATGGTAAGAAAGTAACTGTCGTCGTTGAGCTACAAGCCCGCTTTGATGAACAAGTCAATATTCAGTGGACCAAGAAACTTCAAGAAGCCGGTATAAAAGTCATCCATGGCATCCCAAGTTTGAAAATTCACTCTAAGCTTCTGCTCATTAAACGGAAAGAAGGCAAGCATACGGCGCATTACGCTCATATTGGCACCGGTAACTTTCATGAAGTAACAGCGCGCGTGTATACCGATTTTTCTCTGCTCACTGCGAATGAAGATTTGACCCAAGAGGTGAGACAAGTCTTTAAGTATATTGAAAACCCTTATCAAAAATCACAGTTCAAACAACTGATTGTGTCACCAAAGAATACAAGAAAACGCCTGTATCAGTTGATAGATAATGAAATACAAAACGCGATAGAGAGCAAGCCTGCAAGCATCACTCTAAAACTCAACAATTTGGTCGACCGAGAGATCATTGAGAAGCTCTATCAGGCCAGCCAAGCCAATGTAAAAGTGAGAATGGTCATTCGTGGTATGTGCTCTCTCGTACCGGGAGTCTCCAACATCAGTGAGCAGATTGAGATTGTTAGTGTGGTCGATCGTTTTCTCGAACACCCAAGAGTGATGATCTTTGGTAACGCTGGTAATCCAAAAGTCTATATCTCCTCTGCCGACTGGATGACACGAAACTTCGATCACCGCATCGAAGTCGCCACTCCAATTTTAGATCCAAAGATCAAGCAAACCATTATCGATATCACCGAGTTTCATTTCGATGACAGCAACAAAGCTCGAGTGCTAGACCAATCGATGAGCAATCCTTACATACAAGCTCCAACAAACCCACTCGATTACCCGACGTCACAACTCTCCACTTACCACTATATTAAACGTATGGAAAAACTTGCTCGCAAGAAGTACAAACAAGAGAAGAAATCATGCCGCTAATTGATAACAAACATTCTCGATGTATTGCCGCTATCGACTTGGGTTCGAACAGTTTTCATATGGTGGTTGCCCGAGTATTCGAACAACACCTGCAATTAGTCAGCAGACACAAACAGAAAGTGAGATTAGGTGATGGGTTGGATGAGTTTAACTTCTTATCCGAAAGTGTTATCGAGCGAGGCTTGGAGTGCCTCAAAGTGTTCGCAGAACGACTAGCGGATTTTGAACTTGATGATGTAAGAGTTGTTGCGACTCATACCCTAAGAAAAGCCAAAAACGCTCAAGACTTCTTAGAGCAAGCCAAACCACTGTTTCCTTTTCCAATAGAGATCATTTCAGGTCAAGAAGAAGCTCGAATAATCTATAACGGTGTAGAACACACTCAAACCGCTTCTGAATCTAAATTGGTTATTGATATCGGTGGAGGGAGTACGGAACTCGTCGCAGGGAAAGGCTTTACGCCCCTAATTATGCGCAGTTTACCTATGGGATGCGTCAGCTTCACTCAACACTTCTTTGCTGACGGAGAGCTAACCTCACAACACTTCTCAGATGCTTATACCGCGGCTACTCGTCTATTGATGCCATTGATTGAAGAATATACAAAGGCGCCTTGGGAAATCGCCTTTGGCTCATCAGGAACGACTAAGTCAATAAAAGAGGTACTCATTGGTTTAGGCTTTACCGATGGTCTCATTACGCCGCAACGTCTGTCCTATTTGAAAAATCACTTATGTGAGTTTTCATCATCCAAAACCTTAGACCTTTCAGGTTTAAGTGATGAGAGAAAGCCGGTGTTTGCTGCTGGCGTCATCATTCTTTCAGCAGCCATGGATACGCTAGACATAAAGGAGTTACATTTTTCTGATGGCGCCCTGAGAGAAGGCGTTCTTTATGACATGGAGGATAGGTTTAAAGATATTGATGTTCGAACAAGAACTGCCGAAACGCTGGTCTCTCGATACCATGTTGACGTAGCTCATGGCCAGAGAGTCAAAGAACTCGCCCTTGCATTACTGAAACAAGTGCAGCCTCAAGTAACGACTATGGTCACTAATGAGCTGTATGATCTAGTTGGTTGGGCTGCACTACTTCATGAGGTAGGGCAAAGCATCGCATTCCAAGGCTATCACCGCCATTCGGCTTATCTGCTTAAGCACACGACAATGCCCGGTTTCAATACTGAGCAACAACGTCTTATCTCGACATTGGTTCGCCACCAAAGAAAAGCGATTAAGCGACAAGACTTGCCGGAACTGTCTCTATTTTCTCCACAACAAATAACGCTACTAATTCGCATATTAAGACTCGCTATCTTACTCAATCGTCAGAGAAATCAAGCACTAGTCCCAGACACGACTCTAACGATTGAACAACAGGATAACTGGGGATTGAAAGGATCTAACAGCTATTGGTTGGCCCAAAACCAACTGCTTGAATATGAACTCAAAGAAGAACAACAACGTTGGCAAAATGCTGGATGGTCGTTAAAGGTAGAATAACGACCAGTCAAAATAAAAACAGCCTGCGACTTAGCAAGCTGTTCATACGTTCGTTTTCTAAGTTTGTATTAGCCTCAATCAGAGCCCGACTTTTGCCAACTCTTGCTCCGCGAACTCAGGCGGTATCGCTAAATAGCCATCTTTCTCTACCAGTTCTTGCCCTTGCTTCGAGAATACAAAAGTGAGGAACTCTCTCTCTACAGGAGAAAGCGGTTTATCTGGGTGTTTATTCACATACACATAGAGAAAGCGCGATAGAGGGTAATCTCCGCTTAAAATATTCGCTCGAGTAGGCTCTACGTAATCAGAACCATGCTCCGCAATAGGAATTAACTTTACACCAGCCACTCGATAACCAATACCTGAGTACCCTATCCCGCTGATTGATGAAGCGACCGACTGTACAACCGACGCTGAGCCTGGCTGTTCATTGACTCGGTTCTTGAAGTCGCCACTGCATAATGCGTTTTGTTTGAAGTAGCCGTAGGTTCCCGAAACGGAATTACGACCGAACAGTTGGAATCTATGTTTTGCCCACGGCTGGCTGATACCTAAATCTTGCCAATTGTTTAGCGGCTTAGTCGCGCCACAGCGCAATGTCTCCGAAAATATGCTGTCAATTTCGCGAAAATTAAGCCCCTCGATAGGATTATCACGATGCACAAAAAGACCAATCGCATCGATAGCAACTCGAAGCGCCGTCGGCTTATAGCCATGCTCCCTTTCGAACGCTTCCACTTCTCGTAGGCGCATTGGACGACTCATAGGCCCAAGGTGAGCAGTACCTTCCGTTAATGCAGGAGGTGCAGTGGATGAACCAGAAGCCTGAACTTGAGCATTCACGTTCGGGTAGTAAGACTTAAACTCTTCAACCCATAACGTTGTCATTCCCGCTAAGGTATCGGAACCGACAGACAACAAGCTGCCAGAAATACCCGGAACCTTAGAATAATCAGGAAGAGAATCGACACTTTGCTCGGCATGAACAGGGGTAACCAAAGCTAATGCTAATAATGAACTGATGGGGAAACGCATCCGGCGTATTAAGGAACTCATGACACTGTCAATCGGCTAGGTAGCGTGAAATGGAATCGGCTACCAACACCCACTTCACTTTGAATTTCTAAATGTGAATCATGGTGACTAAGCGCATGTTTCACAATCGCTAACCCTAGGCCACTGCCCCCAGTATCGCGTGAGCGTGCTTTATCAACACGATAGAAACGCTCTGTAAGTCGATGCAAGTGTTGTGGTTCGATACCGTCTCCGGTGTCTGACACATCCAAACACGCACCTTGACTGGTTTGATACCAACGAACCTTTACGGTCGCACCAGGCGGCGTGTATTTCACTGCATTGTAAACCAGATTCGATATCGCACTTCTCAGCTGATCTTCATCCGCTAATACGCGTAAACTCTTATCGATATCAAATTTCAGCTTGTGTTCTCGCTCTCCACTGAGACTAGCGGCTTCTTTTTCAAGAACTTCCAACATCGCCGGAACATTCACCACTTCATCCAATTCATGCATTGGCGCCGCTTCTATCTTAGAAAGAGTAAGAAGCTGATTGACCAAACTGTTCATACGATTTAACTGCTCAGTCATCACACCATGAGCCTTAGGCCACATAGGTCCAACGACCATGTCTGGATCTTCCGTCATTTCAAGATAGCCCTGAAGTACGGTCATTGGAGTGCGTAGCTCGTGAGAAACGTTAGCGAAAAAGTTACGACGCATGCCTTCTAGCTGTTTTAGCTGAGTAACATCACGTACTACCATGAGGTGTTCGCCCTCGGTATACGGTACTATACGAAGCTCAAGCATGCGCTCCACATTAAGTGGCGAAGGCATCTCTAACGGCTCTGAGAAATCTTGTTTATTAAGGTACTTGATGAAGTCCGGCGTGCGGATCAAGTTAGAGATCGGTTGACCTGAATCGTCTGGCCAGCGAAAACCCAGTAAATACTGAGCAAGCTTGTTGCACCAAACAATATTGCCTTCACCGCGAAACACCACAACGGCATCGGGAAGGGATTCAGCACCGTTTCTGAAACGGCGGATAAGGTTGGTCAATTCTTTGCGCTTACGACGCTGTCTCTGCTGCATACGATAGATACCGTTAAACAGAGACTCCCAGTTTCCAGAACCTGAAGGGGGTGTTAACCGCTTTTCATCCCACAACCAAGCAGACAAACGCATTTGATAGTGTAGATGCCATGCTAACTGTAATACTGTTGCAGCCAGCAATAACCAAGGTAAATAACCGAATATCCATCCGACTATAATCCAAGGTGCGTAAAAAAAAGCCAGCTCCCAAGCTAGCTTTTTCCAGGTTAACTTCTCAACCATTCAGGACTCCATAAACTGGGCAGTGAAGCCACATTAAGCCTTTGTAGAAAAACGGTAGCCTGCACCGCGAACCGTTTGAATTAATTTGTCATGACCAGCAGATTCAAGTGCTTTGCGTAAACGTCGAATATGAACATCAACCGTACGATCTTCAACGTAAACGTTAGTACCCCAAACGTTATTTAGCAGTTGCTCTCGGCTGTATACTCGCTCTTGGTGAGTCATAAAGAAATGCAGCATTTTGAACTCGGTTGGACCCATATCAACTGGACCTTCACTTGCGGTAACGCGGTGAGATACAGGGTCTAGCTTAAGGCCTTGTACATCAATCACATCTTCTAGTGCAGTAGGCGTTACACGGCGGATAACCGCTTTCAGGCGAGCTACGAGCTCTTTTGGTGAAAATGGCTTGGTGATGTAATCATCAGCGCCCACTTCTAAACCACGCACCTTATCTTCTTCTTCGCCACGAGCCGTCAGCATCACCACTGGGATGTTGCGAGTTAACTCTTCACGCTTCATGTGCTTGATAAAGTTTATCCCGCTACCACCAGGTAGCATCCAATCTAGTAATACTAGATCTGGGAAAGGTTCACATAGCTTGTTTACCGCTGTATCGTAATCTTCAGCCTCTACTGCTTGGTAGCCTTTTTGCTCAAGTACAAAACACAACATCTCACGAATAGGTGCTTCATCTTCAACGACCAGAATCCTTCTCGACATAATTGAATAGCCTTAGTATTTAATCAACGCATTGCATTATCTGGTTTAATTATGACACTTTTGTGACCTTTGAAAACAAATTTTCATATAACTGTCTCAAACATTTCACTTTTAATTTTTATTGCAGGTATAAGACAAATGGATCGAAATCTCCTATGATGAGCGTCTTCAGATAAAGGTATGAGAAATATTTATGTGGTTTAAGAATTGCCTCGTCTATCGCTTTAATCGTGATATAGACTTCAACGCAGATCAGCTAGAGAAACAACTTGAAGAGTTCCGTTTTACCCCTTGTGGCAGCCAAGACAAACAGAAGTTTGGTTGGGTAAACGCGATGGGTAGACACGGCGATATGATGACGCACGTATCAGAAAACCGCATTCTCATCTGTGCAAAGAAAGAAGAGAAAATGCTTCCAGCTTCAGTGATCAAAGATTCATTGAATGCAAAAGTAGAAACGCTTGAGGCAGAGTCTGGTACTCCTTTGAAAAAGAAAGAGAAAGACAGCCTAAAAGAAGACATCATCATCGATCTTCTTCCTCGTGCTTTCAGCCGCAGTAACTTTACTTACGCGCTGATCATGCCGAAAGAAGGCTTTATTGTGGTTGATGCTAGCAGCTACAAAAAAGCTGAAGACGTATTGGCATTACTACGTAAAACTATGGGTAGCCTGCCTGTAGTGCCGGCTATTCCAGAACAAGCGATTGAAACAACGTTAACTGAATGGGTGAAATCAGGTGATACGCCTCAAGGTATCACTATGCTCGATGAAGCAGAGCTTAAATCAATCCAAGAAGACGGTGGTATTGTTCGAGTTAAGAAACAAGAACTAGAAGCTGATGAGATTAAGAACCACATTGAAGCCAACAAAGTTGTGACTAAGCTTCTGATCAACTGGCAAGATCGCATTGAGTTCATTCTTGCTGAAGATGGCAGCATCAAGCGCCTGAAATTCAGTGATGAATTAAAAGATGAGAACGACGATATTCCTCGTGAAGATCAAGCTGCACGTTTTGATGCAGACTTCTCTCTACTTTGTGGTGAGTTCAGTGTTTTCCTACCAAACCTATTTGAATCATTAGGCGGGTTAACTCAACCTAACGCTTAATTGTTCCGATTTAGAGCTCAGGTGTCGACGATATCTGAGCTTGTTTTCTTCTCCACCCCGCCTATCAACACCTAACAACACTCTTCGCAATACCATTGTTATCTTTAGGGCTATCAACCAAACTCATTTTAGCGTAAAATTTGCGCCCCTTTGATATCACTTGGTGGTATCAACCTGACTTGAGATCAGATTAGAGAACGAAGCAATGACGACACAAAAACCATTTGTACCTGAACTATTATCACCGGCAGGAAGCCTTAAAAACATGCGTTACGCATTCGCCTATGGCGCAGATGCAGTATACGCAGGCCAGCCACGTTACAGCCTTCGTGTTCGTAACAACGAGTTCAATCACGAAAACCTACAAATCGGTATCGATGAAGCTCATGCTCAAGGCAAAAAGTTATATGTTGTATGTAACATTCAGCCACACAACTCTAAATTAAAAACATTTATCCGCGACCTTAAGCCAGTTGTTGAGATGGGCCCAGACGCACTTATCATGTCAGATCCAGGTCTTATCATGATGGTACGTGAATCATTCCCTGAAATGCCGATCCACCTTTCAGTTCAAGCAAACGCAGTAAACTGGGCGACCGTTAAGTTCTGGTCAACTCAAGGCGTTGAGCGTGTGATCCTATCTCGTGAGCTATCTCTTGAAGAAATCGAAGAGATTCGCGAACACTGCCCAGAAACAGAGCTAGAAATCTTTGTTCACGGTGCTCTATGCATGGCTTACTCTGGTCGTTGCCTACTTTCTGGCTACATGAACAAACGCGATCCAAACCAAGGTACTTGTACTAACGCTTGTCGTTGGGAATACAAGACCGAAGCTGCGAAAGAAGACGAAAATGGTCAGATCGTTGAAGCAAACCCAACAGGTGTTGCTATTCAAGAAGTAGAAACTCAAGGTATTGAAGTTCAAGACGAACGCCCAGACAACACTCTAGGCCTTGGCAAGCCAACAGACGAAGTCGTGTTGCTTTCTGAGTCACACAAGCCAGAAGAGAAAATGGCAGCGTTTGAAGATGAGCATGGTACTTACATCATGAACTCAAAAGATCTTCGCGCAATCCAACACGTTGAGCGTTTAACTAAGATGGGCGTTCACTCTCTGAAAATCGAAGGTCGTACTAAGTCTTTCTACTACTGTGCACGTACAGCACAGGTTTACCGTAAAGCTATCGACGATGCTGTTGCAGGTAAGCCATTTGATGAGAGTCTAATGGGTACGCTAGAGAGCCTAGCTCACCGAGGTTACACTGAAGGCTTCCTACGTCGTCACACTCACGATTCATACCAAAACTACGAATACGGTTATTCTATCTCTGATACTCAACAGTTTGTTGGTGAATTCACAGGTAAACGCCGTGGCGACCTAGCTGAAGTAGAAGTGAAAAACAAATTCCTAGTTGGTGACAGCCTAGAAATGATGACACCGAAAGGTAACATTGTTTTCAAACTAGAAGTTATGGAAAACCGTAAATCTGAAGCGGTAGACGACGCAAAAGGTAACGGTCACTTCGTATTTATTCCTGTACCTGCTGATCTTGATCTAGAATTTGGTTTGTTAATGCGTAACTTGAGCGCAGGCCAAGATACACGTAACGCTTCAGGTAAATAACGGTTACTTTGGAAAGATAAATGGCTCTACTAATAACTGACAAGTGCATAAACTGCGATATGTGTGACCCAGAATGCCCAAATGGCGCAATCACGATGGGTGACAGTATCTTCGAAATCGATCCTGATTTATGTACTGAGTGTAAAGGTCACTATGAGAAGCCAACATGTCAGTCAGTGTGTCCCATTACAAAATGCATAATCACTGACCCAAACCATATTGAAACTGACGACGAATTATTAGAAAAGTTTGTCATTATTCAAGGCTTGACCTAAAAGGTAAAAGGTTCAACTTAATCATCAAGTTGAACCTTTTTTTTAACCCGATTTTTCAATGGGATATATGTTGCAGAACATCTCTTTCTCAAATTGATATTCGAGTCGTTCACGCCAGTTTATTGATTGAGCTATCGGAACAAGATAGAAGTTTTCTCTACTGGTATCAGTCACAAATGCCATTCCATACTGCATTAATTCATAGTGAACATCATTTACGAAGCTAGGGTCTAAACGTTGTCTGCCTGTTAGCTGATTGATATCAGCTCTTGAAATAGAAATACCCGAGCTTTCAGCGTTGAACCTATGTCTTAACCATTCGGAAAATTCCTTTGCACAAATCATAGTCATAGTCTTATCCTTGAATTATCTATCGACGGGCATCAGACTCTGATTTCGCATACTGCGTATAAGCCGCATCTTTCACCCCAAAAAACACTCAATCCCTGACCAAACCTTGTCAAATTCGTCATCGTCGCCTTTGCTGATATCGTTATTGGTTTTATTGATATCAAACGATGTTCTTAATCTCGTGTTTATAAACTCTAGACAAAAGTGTGATATTTCTCCAGTTTTAGAGTCGAGAAAACCAGTGGCATTACCACTGCAAAAATTCTCGATGAACAGGATTACTTATTTGATATCAAGGCCAAACATTGACTTGGCATCACTTTAACTCTCTTTTTTTTCTTACTTTTAGCGACTTTTTTAGGTGGAGGAACGGGAATGGTCTTTGGAGCCCAACTTGCAAGTTCATCTCCACAACCATCACCTTTAGGAGGGCTTGCTTGAGCTATACAGTTTGAGCTGCCTTTAGGGCATTTTAAACGAACATGAAAATGAGAATGATGTCCCCACCAAGGCCTAATTTTACCTAACCAAGCTCTCCCATTGGCATCAGAGTTTTCTTGTTCACAAAGGGTGTGCTTAATAACTGGGTGAACAAAAATACGCACCACTTTTTCATCTTTGGCTGCATAGCGAATCACTTGAAAATGATCATCGGTCCAATTCGATTCACGCAATTTGTAGTTAGTGAGATCGACAACGCTCAATGGCTTAGGTACGGCAAGTTCATTCTCTGAAAGTTTTTTATCAGTGAGCCTTAACCATATATCAATATCCAAACCAGTCTGGTGACTTGAATGACCCGAAGAAAAACGCCCTCCACGAGGCAGAGAAATATCACCCACCAATAGATTTGTGTTGAGTTGTTTGCTTGTAGTTAAACCTAGCCTTTCAATAAACTGAATTGACTCTGTGTGGCCATAATAGCGCTCTCTCTGAGGGCGGATCACCTGATAACCTTGCCCATTAATTGGCAAAGCTTGCGCCCCGTCAAGACAACCATTAGCGTAACTACCTATGGATGAGGTTGAATTTCTTGTTGGGCTTTTCTCTTTTTCCCACGAGGTTGCAGATACAACAAACGAACAAAAGATAAGAGCCAATGTACAAAATAACCTCATAACAATTCCAAATAAACGATCACTGTTTTTATACTAGTCGTCATTAGGGAATTGGTGTATGTCGAGAGTGATATTTTTGGGATAGCTTGAGAGTTATCTACTGACTTTAGATATTTAAGTGAAAAAGCTTCACTATTCCTAGCGAATCTTCTCAATCTGTAGCGATATTATCGTAGTCGAAGACAAAAACTCACAGCCCTGAAACGACGAAAGCCTAGTCATAAGACTAGGCTTTCTAATAAATGGCGGAACGGCTGGGGTTGCAGGCACCGGGACTCGTTGGTCGCAGACCAAAACACTAGACACGAAAAAGCCCTAACATTTCTGTTAGGGCTTTGTCTTATAAGTGGCGGAGTGGACGGGACTCGAACCCGCGACCCCCGGCGTGACAGGCCGGTATTCTAACCAACTGAACTACCACTCCGCAGTGGAATACTTGTCGTCGCTGACAAGTGTTCAAATTTAAAGCCTGGCGATGTCCTACTCTCACATGGGGAAGCCCCACACTACCATCGGCGCTATTGTGTTTCACTTCTGAGTTCGGCATGGAATCAGGTGGGTCCACAATGCTATGGTCGCCAAGCAAATTTTGCTTTTACTTTCAGTTTTAAAAACTGAAGGCAAAATAATCTGGAAAACTGCTTCTCTATTTAATAGAGCTATAAAAGTTTCTCTTCAAACGCATTCAAGGTCTGGTATATCTGAGTCCACAAAACCCCTTGGGTGTTGTATGGTTAAGCCTCACGGGCAATTAGTACAGGTTAGCTCAATGCCTCGCAGCACTTACACACCCTGCCTATCAACGTCGTAGTCTACGACAACCCTTTAGGACACTTATAGTGCCAGGGAAAACTCATCTCAAGGCTCGCTTCCCGCTTAGATGCTTTCAGCGGTTATCGATTCCGAACTTAGCTACCGGGCAATGCCATTGGCATGACAACCCGAACACCAGAGGTTCGTCCACTCCGGTCCTCTCGTACTAGGAGCAGCCCCTTTCAATTTTCCAACGCCCACGGCAGATAGGGACCGAACTGTCTCACGACGTTCTAAACCCAGCTCGCGTACCACTTTAAATGGCGAACAGCCATACCCTTGGGACCGACTTCAGCCCCAGGATGTGATGAGCCGACATCGAGGTGCCAAACACCGCCGTCGATATGAACTCTTGGGCGGTATCAGCCTGTTATCCCCGGAGTACCTTTTATCCGTTGAGCGATGGCCCTTCCATTCAGAACCACCGGATCACTATGACCTGCTTTCGCACCTGCTCGAATTGTCATTCTCGCAGTCAAGCGGGCTTATGCCATTGCACTAACCACACGATGTCCAACCGTGTTTAGCCCACCTTCGTGCTCCTCCGTTACTCTTTGGGAGGAGACCGCCCCAGTCAAACTACCCACCAGGCACTGTCCGTAATCCCGATTCAGGGACCAACGTTAGAACATCAAAACTACAAGGGTGGTATTTCAAGGACGACTCC
>NZ_JBGOOO010000007.1:0-189620 GCF_041439695.1 Vibrio sp. FF266 | reverse complement strand
CTCGTTAGTGATTGTACTCACTTAACGCAGTGTCCAAAACTACTGGTTCAGATCAAGTTAACAGTGTCCTGCCGCATAGGCAGCTAAGAAAGCTAAATAGTCTTGAAATACCTTGCTTACCTTGTGTCCTGCCGCATAGGCAGCTAAGAATAGGCCAGGAAGAAAGCAACCTTCCTGCTGAACAAGCAGTTAATAATCAAAACCATCATGTTTAGGCTTGATGGTTTTTGTTTGTTTACAATCGGTTTTATTCGTCCCACTTTCTAACATGGAAATGCCGCGAAGTTTGTTTAAGCGCATTCACTCTAACGGTAGTCTAGCTGATTTTGCTATACTGCAACTTATCTAAAATTCCTGCTAGGTTGTATGAGATGAGTAAGAAAAAGCTGACCGAAAAAGAGCTGTTAGAAGGGATTACTCCTTATAATGCCCACAGTGATTTACTCACCAGGACTGAAACAAAGCCTGATTGGGTGCCTTTCGCCGACGAGGTAGAGCGGATTACAGATGATTTAATGGCTAACCGAAATGAGGTTTTCGATGAGCTTAGTTCAGGTTTGGTGAACCCAGATATTTTTCTTTCAAACCTCAAGTTAGCACTTGATCGCCTTCCTGATGGTGATATTGAGCTTTGTGATTTGGGCAATGAAATTGGTCGGGTTATAGCTAATTTGAATTCACCAAATAAGACACTCTTACGTGAAGTAACTCATGGTATTGAACATGGTTTTGACATGATTAGCAAAGAAAGAGGAACTTCGAATGAATAAGCTTGATGAATGGGTCGACAACAATATGACATTAACCAGTATCATCATAATGGTTGTGGGCTTAATACTCGGATACATCCTTTTCTAGTATCAATTACTAAGGTTTCGAGGAAAAACTCAGTTGTTGCAAATTCTGCAACAACTCCAATCTTCTAATTGTGAAACAGCCTGTTGCACAATTGCGGTACAACCTGTTTCGTGAATTATTTCTGCCCCTAAACGTGTTTAGAGCATAAGAAACTATCAATAGATTAATTTGTGTGTAAGCCTGTTGCACCAGTTTTTTAGTCCCAGATACGACAAAGCCACAGGCAATACCTATGGCTTTGTAAACAGCTACAGAATGTTTGTCATTCAAAACGAAGAGGGAATACATTCTGTGTGCAGCGTCGGGTGTTTTATCACCAAAGTATATGGAAGGGAAAGCACCTAGACTTATCATATGTCCTCGGTGGTCTGCTTTGCAATTAAGCCAAGTTCAATTCGATACAATTACTTCTGGCCAGACAGTAAGTAGTACATCCAAGAAAAAGCAGAGATACCCGAGGCTCTCAACGTTAGTTTAAAGCTAAGAACTGTATGTGGCAAGCTTGCTTCTGCCCCAAGATGTGTTTAGAGCGCAAGAAACCACCATGAGATTTCTTTGTGAAACAAGCTGTTTCACAATTGTCCAACAGGTTGTTTCGTAAATCACCTCTGCTCCAACCCGGTTCTGATCTCGTCGCTTCGGCAATAGAACTAACTAATGTGCAAAATATGCACATTGCTTATCAAGCAACTATCGAGGATTCCTCGGTAGTTGAACTGTTGCAATAATTGCCCGAGCAACGAGAAAGCTCAGTGATTGCAGATTCTGCAACAACTCATATCTGCCCCTTTTCTAGTTAGACGCTCATTTCGCAGTGTGCGAATCGCAACCTGCGGAATGAACTTCTCTTCCCCTTAAAGTATTTATAAACCATACATTTACGTGGTAAATCTAAAGGGATCTAGCTTAGCTTGTCTAAAACACAGACACGACCATAACTACATTACGCGCGACCAGCGGTCAATAGTAGCTGGTATTGACCGCCTTCAGTTCGGAATTCGTTTTCTAAAAAAAACGACAACTTTTGCACCTACAATTAATTGTTACAAAACATGCGCTTAGGTTGCTTTTTATTGTCGGATTTCACGGTGAAATTGACAGATAACCAACAGGGTTGGAAGCTTTACTAAGCGGCTTTCCGACAGCAAACATTATTCTCAATTTTCTATTTTACGTGATAACTGTAGCTTCAAGCTTGTCTGACTCGTTTGTGCCCCAAAATTCGCTAGAACAAATAATCTATAAGATCTGTGTCGTTCATTTTACCCTACAAAAAGTTATCCGATAGATTTCAACTCAACACGATTGAGTCTCCATTATGCTTGTTTGGCCTGTTAGATTGCCTATTTAGTTGGTTAAATCGTCGGATTATCTTGTTAAGGATGATAAGTTACTGAAAATATTGTTATTATCCTTTTTATTTATCAGTTAAGCCGACTCCCATGAGATATGAATCAGCTCCTGTAGCTCCAGAAGAAAGACAAGAAACCACAAGAGAAAGAGCGGAGCGTCACCGGCAAGAGCGCCGAGCGGAATTAACCTATACTGCAAAAGATTATAAACGTTGGGCTGAAGATAGAGAACGCGTTCTTGCAGAGCGTGCTGCTGCACAACAGGCCTACGATCTTACTGAAAGAGAGTGGAATAAGGAATTACAAGAGCAAGCGAAAGAATATAAGTGGGATACGTCTCAACAAACCAATGTCAGCATTGCTGTGATGACTGTTGAGGAAGCGAACGAGTATTTAGATTTACTCATGAAAGACACTCACGGTGAGCTTTCTACAGGTAAAGACTACACAGGCGTAAGTATGGGCTTAAAAGGTGCCTATGAGGTAGCCAAAGAGCTTGGTGGATTGGGAGCAACCGCTAAGGCGGTCGATATCAATGGAGTGACGAATATTGTGGTTGAGAACTACAAGCCTCGATATTTAGATCTCGGTATTCGTTGGCAGGAAGCGACACCTCAAATGCTTAAAATCGGCTACGCACTGAATACTGTTAAAGGTAATGTTAATTTCGTGAAAGGTAACATCTATGTAGAACTTGTTTTCAGTGGCGCAGTCAATGCCGTAGATTACATACTGCATGATGAAAAAAACTTGGGTGAGGTTGTCGGTCAATATTCTGCTGACGTGGTCAAGGGGGTTGTTGCAGGTGTAGTCGCTCAAGGTATTTTACTCGGCTCACGTGCGGCACTAGGGTTGCTCTTTGGTTTTTCTTTACCAGTTGCCGTTGGGCTGGGCTTGTTTGCTTATTCCGCCTTCAAGATTGGTGGTTACATTTCAGACTTAGACGACGAATATAAGTTTACCGAACCAATGAAAGAAGCAGTAGAAGAGTTAATTGATTAATATGACAGACTTACTGAAGAAGCTTTCTGCTTTGCTATTCTTTATCGCCATAACGCTATGGTGCGCTTTTGGTGTTTATGACTTGAGCAATTTAGTAAAAAGCGTAGATATTGAGCCCATCATTAAAGTATCGGGATACTTTAACAATACATCTTCATTTGTACTATTTGGCTTTTTTCTTCCTTGTATCCCAATGGCACTACTCAATATATTTTTAAATGTACAACTACCAAAATTAACACTTAAATTAATGTTATTTGGAGCGTTGGTTTTTGCTGTGTTAGGTCACTACTTTGACTCTATGCTAAGGCAAGAAATCAGAGATAACAGCTATGTCGAATGCCCAACAAAGAGAGAAGTGGCTTTGAAATCCTCAAGTCGGACGTATGTTTTAGACTCTAGTCTGTGTGAATAGATTGTCGTTCGCTTTCTTGGCGCACAACAACCTGCTAGCGCATGTAAACCGGTGCGCTAGCATTCAATAACGCGGTTTGCAATACTTCGAGTTATCCATTATTTGCTAACATTTCATCATTTCCTAAATGACTTCTGTCCAAAAGTTTGTTACACACATGTCGATTATGTCTGCTAGAGGATTAATTGGAGCGTAGTAAATTTACTACGTTGAATCTTAGTCGTTGTTCAAATTTGCAGACTTTCGATGCAATGTTATGCGAACTTATACTGCAAATAGTATTGTAAGTCTTTGATGGTTGGTTCGAGTTATGCTGACTTATCCTGCAAGCATCACCTTAAAAAAGCCGCTCTTTATGAGCGGCTTTTTGCTATCTGAAGCTTTTTAAAGTGAACAACAGTTCGCAATTAGTTTAGTCCACACTGCATACCAAACTATTCGTAAATGCTGTATGAAAAGTATTTACTTGCGATTTTTTGATGTTGACCATTGTCGATCAGTCTTTGTATTCCACTATCGATAAGATCTTTTAATTCGTCATCTTGTTTTCTAACAGCGACTCCAATACCACGACCAAACCACTTCTCTTCTGTAAATTTAGGGCCTGTAAAGTGATAGTCCTTACCCTGATCCGTTTCAAGAAAGCCTGCGTTGAGCCCCATTGAACCACCAAACACGCTATCTAGGCGCCCATTGAGTAAATCGGTAAAGGCTTCGTCGAATGATCCATAACGCTTGATATCTACATTTGGGTAGATCTCGGAAAGGTATTTGTCACCAATGGTAGCGCGCTGAACCCCAATTGTTAGTTCATTTAAGCTGCCGTCATCCATATTGATTTCACGCCCTTTTTCCATGACAAAACGAGTGGGAACTTTAGCGTAAGGCATCGTGAAGTTAACTTTCTTTTCACGTTCTTCGGTAATGGTCATAGCCGCTATAATTGCATCGTTTTTACGGCTTAAAAGTGATGGGATAATACCGTCCCAATCAGTTTTTGAGATGATACATTTTACTTCTAATTCGATACACAAGGCGTTGGCTAAATCGACTTCAAACCCCTCTAATTCACCATCTTGCGTTGTCCAACTGAACGGTGGGTAGGCCCCTTCAACAGTAAAGCGAATTTGTTTCCAATCTTTTGCGTATGTGAACACAGAGAAAACACTGACGAATGCAACAAGTATCCATTTCATTGGTTATTTCCTTATAGTAATAATGGATATGGATAATTAACCAATTGTTAACATTTATCAATGCAAATGCATATTGATGTGAGCAAAGGCATGCAGATCAATTAGTTTGCTCCAGTTTTATTGCCAGAAGTACTGTTAGCGTATTTAAGGACGTTAACAATACTTATCCGATTAATCCGCAGGTAGCGTTACAGCAGACGATTTTCCTCCCGAATGAAACTCAATTTATTGTTTTTCCTTTACTGGCTCGACTATAGGTTGGAGCTGTGATTTGTTACTGCGAGTACGATGGCTGCAGTTAAAAGCGCTGAGCCACCGATTTTATTCAGGTACGTTGGGTGATCTTGCATAAACCCAAGAAGCTTCTTGGCAGAGATGGCGTAAATCATCACCCACGTAAAATCCAACACTGCCATTGTGGGGCACATCACCAACATTTGTGATAACAGGGGCTTGGTTGGGTCTATGAACTGGGGAAAGAATGCAGTGAAAAAGACAATCGCTTTGGGGTTACCCGCTGCAACGAAGAAACCACTTAAATAGAGTCTGTGGCCTGAAATCGCGGTGGGTGAATTGGTGGTTATTTGTGCATCACACTCAGGTTTATCACGCAACATCTTGATCCCCATATACAGCAATGTTGTGACCCCAAGCCACTTGATAACGGCGAACGCTAGTTCAGACGTTGACATTATGATGCCAAGTCCAACTGCAACAATGATCATCTGTATGAAGTTTGCTGAGATATCGCCTAGTGCCGTAAAAATAGCTTTATTAACGCCATATTTCATTGAATGAATGACGCCCAACAAAATGCTGGGACCTGGCGTCATGGTTAAGATAAGTGAAGCGAGGCAGAAGGTTAGCCATGTTTCTATAGTCATTTGTTTTCTCCGGGTGACTAGTATCTATTTTTCGGAAAAAGTAGTCTGCTAGCATAGAGATAGATATCAAAATAACCTGAGGTTATATAAATGGTTGAAGACTTGGAAAGCATCCCATCATTAGTTCCCAAATTACTTCTGCAGCTACTAGCGCTCGGAAGTATCACTGATGCCGCTCTGGTATTAGGAGTCAGCCAACCCGCTGCGAGCAAAGCTCTTCGACGTGCTGAAGATGTATTAGGTTTCGCTTTAGTTCGAAGAGACAGTCGTCCCTTATTGTTAACAGAGGAAGGGAGGTTGATTGCTGAGTTCGCTAAACAGCAGGAATTGCAGGGAGAGGTGTTATTGAGACAGCTTCGACTTATTCAAAAATATGGCGCTGGACAGGTGAAAGTGGCTTCTTTTGGCGCATCCGCTTCCACACATATTTTACCCAGCCTAATTCATGCGATCAGCCAACACTTACCTCAAGTTAAAATTGAAATAAGCGAGTTTACTGACGAAGGAGCATTATTAGCATTGCGAGAGGGGCGCGTAGATTTTGCAATCGCGGTTGATAAAGAGTATTTAGATCTAGATATCATCCCAGCTTTTACTGACCGTATGGTGGCTTTAGTTCATGAAGATGACCCTTTATCCCAGTTGTCAGTTTTGTCGGCTGTGGATATCGAAGATCGAGATTTTATACTGAGTAAAGGGGGCAGTGAGGCGCTCATTAGAGAATGGTTTAAGCTATCAAAATCTCGCCTTAAAGAAAAACACACCATTGTTCAATTGACCTCGATACTTGCTTTGATTAGAGCGGGCTTAGGTGTTTCTATTGTTGCAGAGCTTGCCGTTCCAGAATCTCATCCCAGCGTAAATGTTATCCCTCTTGCGCCCGAGTACCCTCGTAATATTTGTGTAGCGAAAAGAAGCGGTTGTTTTTCTTCGAACGCAGCCAGGTTAACTTGGGACTTTTTGAGTAAAAATAGGTCACACAGTTACCTAAGCAAGCGAGGTCATTAAGTGCGAACAGGCGTTTAGCTGTCATTGCCTCATTTAATTCGCAGGCAACACAACGGCAGAGGCTTCTTCCTCCGAATCTTCTTTGTCTTCTACTTGGTCAGCAACCCAGTCAATCGTCTTTGTTAGATAAAGCTTGTTGGTTTCGGTATCGCACCAACTCTTGGATAACCCTCTTCGATTGAATTCACTGCCAATTGCCGCGAGTGTCTGGTTACTTGAGCGCCCGTAATACAAGGTGTCGCATAGTTGCAGGTTCGACATGGATTGTGGGTATGTGTTAACCGACGAGGAGTTCATGCTCAGTGCTTTTGATTGGTTATGAGTGCACCCTGTAAGGCTCAGGAAAAAGAAAAGGATTAGCGTATTTTTCATGGTGTATCAGGTCTGTTGCCGATGATTTGAAGACAGTATTGGCGTGTATGATTAAATTATTGTCAATTTTTTGCCAACTAGTTATAGACCAAGACTTTCCTCCCAATTAGATAGCGTTATTAAGCCAACGACAAAAACGGTATTAACAAACAAAAGCGCAATTTTGTACAAAAGCTGAAAGAGACTATAGAGTAGACTGATAAGTCGCTCGATAATCAACAGGCTTGGGAATTATTATGGAGAACAAGAAACGCTCTAAAGAAAAGGCCGAATATAAGATCACAGAAGAGCTCGGTGGCCTTGAAACCCTTAATGCTGAATACGAAAAGCAGAACTTCTCGCGCCACAGCCATGAGGGCTATACGCTTGGGGTTATTGAGCAGGGCGCTCAGCGTTTCTATCGAACGGGCGGGCATCATATAGCACCACAAGATGCGATTATTCTGGTCAATGCCGACGAAGTTCATAGCGGTCACTCTGCCACTGAAGGTGGTTGGGCATATCGAGCCATGTATCCACTCCCTGAGCAACTTGCCAAGATCACTCAAGAGCTTAACCTACCCAATTACGGCGCGCCTTACTTCCCAAGAGCGGTTGTTGAAGATCCTGAGCTCGCCAATCAATTGAGGTTGGTCTTCAACACGATTGATGAATCCGACAATCGCCTGTTAAGAGAGACCTTGATGTACGGGATGTTGGTTAAGCTGATTAGCCGACATGGAAAATCGCCGCTTAACCCTCAACTCGATGGGAAAACTCAGCGTCAGCTCGTTCTGGTTAAAGAGTTCTTAGATGACTTTCCACAAGCCGATGTGTCCCTAGAAGAGCTATCTAAGTTAGCGGCATTAAGTCCGTTTCACTTGGTACGTTCTTTTCAAAAAGAGTTTGGTCTTCCGCCACATGCGTATCAGATCCAATCTCGGCTAAGACTTTCTCGTAAGTTATTGAAACAAGGACATACTATTTCTGATACCGCGCAAGAGTGTGGCTTCCACGATCAAAGCCATTTTCATCGACACTTCAAAAAAGCCAATGGCTACACGCCGGGGCAATACATCAAAATGCTCTAAATCGGACACCTTAATTCGTTCGCGAAATCGAGCAAGTTTGTACAATCGAACCGACTCAACTCTTCTTACATTGAATAGCGAATGTAAAGAGAGAAAAGAATGATATGGATAGTGAAACAATGGATAGACGAACACAGTTATGGAAGGGCGTTTTAGCGGGAATGCCTTTGAGCATTGCGGTAATCCCTTGGGGAATTCTAGCGGGTTCATATGCGATAGATGCAGGATTGAATCAGCTTCAAGCGCAAGCGATGTCGGCTATTCTATTTGCTGGCTCAGCACAACTTGTCGCCGCGGGTATGTTCAAAGCGGGTATTGGTCTAGGCACCATGTTGTTGACCACACTGTTCATCACCTCAAGGCACTTTCTGTATAGCGTATCGATGCGTGACAAAATCAGCCATCTTCCTGCGCGTTGGCGTCTATTACTCGGATTTTGGCTCACCGATGAGCTGTTCGCGATTTGTAGTGGGCAGTCTCAGAAAGAATTTAATCGCTGGTATGCTGCGGGTGTAGGCGGCGGTTTTTATCTCGTTTGGAATATTGCGAGCTTTGTTGGCATTGTCGCGGGAAGCCAAATTCCTTCACTCAATGAAATTGGTCTCGATTTCGCGGTCGCAGCAACCTTTATCGCTTTGGTGTTCCCATTAATCCGAACTCTATCCGTCGTAGTGTGTGTGGTGGTTTCATTGGTCACTTCGGTTGCCATGTCGGTTAACAATATTGAGGGCGGGCTAATGATTGCAGCGATTGCCGGTATGTTAGCGGGCTTTATCAGCGAATCGTTCCAAGAGCGAAACAACGGCAACAAGACAATTGTGGAGGGGAAATAGAGATGATTTGGTTAACGATATTCCTTATGACAGTGATTGTTTTCTTTAGTCGGTATCTGTTTCTAGAGCCTGCAATCCCGCTTCGATTAAATCAAACCACGCGTCGACTGTTACGCTATTCAAGTCCCGCTGTGCTTACCGCAATTTGGGGGCCGATTGTATTTGCACCAGAGCAGACATTTTGGCCAAGCCTTGAAAACCCATACTTGATAGGCGCGCTGGTCACAGGTCTGTTGATTTGGAAAACAGGCAATGTGCTGCTAACGATTGGCGTCAGCATGGCGATGTTTTTATTCTATAACCTTGTCGCGGTTGATTACCTTTTTCATTGATACGTCGTGTCACGCCATTAGTTATCCTCGTTTCAAGTGTATGACTCATTACTTGAAACGAGTACTTTTAGGCTCTAGTTCTCTTGTGGTTCTTTATTCAAAAGCGGTCTATTCCTCTCTTCCTCTTCCTGATATCTGTCTAATAAATCTCTCACATTTAAATGCAATTGATTTTATATTATTTTGTACTGTTTAATTCGTTTTACTTATGGATAAAAAGTGAGTAAATTTGCAGGTAATTCAATGTGTTGAGATGTTTGGAAAGATATTTTAGCTGTTTTACAAAGCTAAAGGGACCTCAAAATGTATAGATTTTTCGCAATTTTATTTCTACTCGTACCGCTGCAATTATCAGCGGCACAAGATGATAGGCAAGCTCTGATAAAAGAGCTTCTTCAGATTATGGATGTCGATTCCACGTTGGATGCGGTATACGTTCAAATGGATAGCATGATGGCTAATATGTCTAAAGACCTAGGGATTTCAGAGTCAGAACAAGCTATTTTTGATGATTACTATCAGGGCATGAATGACTTAATGAAAGAGGAGGTTAGCTGGCAAAAGCTAGAGCCAGGAATTGTAGCGATTTACAGCAATCAATTCACTGAAGAAGAGCTCAGTGCAATGATCGATTTCTACAAAACAGAACATGGAAAAAGCATTCTGAAAAAAATGCCAACCGTGACAACAGAGTCAATGATCATGACTCAGTCGTTAATGCAACAAGTTCTCCCAAAAGTTCAAAAGTTAACGACCAAACTAAAACAAGACCTTGAAGCACATAGAGGTTCTTGATCAGAAGCCATTAGGTTTGTGATTAGAAATAACGCTCTATACTTGGTCGATAACGTAGATATTCTTGAAACACACGCTGTATTTCATGCAATGATTTATGTGTTTCAAGCGTAATCAGGCATAATTACTACCCCATAGCTGAATCATTTTAGGTGTGGGTATTGTGTATTTAGGTTCTGGTAAGGAGTTAGTTTGGCTAAGAAATATTATGTGGTTTGGAAAGGTCGCACACCGGGTATTTTTACCACTTGGAATGAGTGTAAGTCTCAAGTCGATGGCTTTGCTGGTGCGAGATATAAATCGTTTCCAACACTAGGCGAGGCTGAGTCTGCTTTCGGTGGTAAAACGTCGTCTGCGTCAGGTTCTACTGCGACAAAGCCAAGCTCTGCGGGTAAGGCGACGAAAGCGAAGGTGCCACCTCTTTCAGAACAACAAATCACTGATATGCCTTTTGATATCAAGATCTTTACTGATGGAGCATGTGAGCCAAACCCTGGTGAAGCGGGGACGGGATTAGCGGTCTACCAAAACAACCAATTAACAGAATTGTGGTATGGCCTATATCAACCTGTTGGTACCAACAATACCGCCGAGCTACATGGGCTTAAGCAAGCGTTTATTCTCGCGAAAGAGAAGTTAAACGCAGGCCTCTCTGTTGCGATTTATTGTGATTCTAAGTACTCAATTGATTGTATTACTAAGTGGGCAACGGGTTGGGAGAAAAAGGGCTGGACTAAGTCGGGCGGCGAGATCAAAAACCTCGATATTATTAAGCCTGCGTATGCGCTCTACCAAGAACTGGCTTCAAAAATTACCATCTACCATGTGAACGGACACGTTGGTATTGAAGGTAACGAATTGGCCGATAGAATGTCGATTGTGGCTATTTCATCGAAAGAGCAACAACTCGCTCAATATCGTGACATCGAAGATATTGAGTCTATTTTGGCACTGCGAGCAGGTTTGCTAGGCTTCTTAATAAAGAGCTAATGAAAGTTACTGAAACCATTAGTCGCGATCATTGGGCAGTGCTAGACGAGCGTTACATTTCAAATGGATGTAGCGCTCTTTTGTTTTGTGGTGCTCCGTTTTTTATGGAGCTTAGTCGTTCTTGTGAGGCGTAGCAGTCCTTGCGATGCTTACTGCCTCTGCCTGAGTTAATCCTTATTGAGCTGGGTTCTCTATCCAACGAGATAATTGCTGAGCTTGTTTGATCGAATTAAAACTGTCTTTCACTCTCTCACGTGCCTTTAAACCCATCGATGTTTTATCGTTACTGCTCAGCTGCGCGAAACGCTCAATCGCTTCTCTTAATTCTTCCACGTTTTTTTCGCTAACCACAAAACCTGTCTCTTGTGAGACGATCTCTTTGCATCCCATGATGTTGGTGGTAATAACTGGCGTTCCCACAGCCATCGCTTCTTTTAAAACCAGAGGCCCTGTATCCACACATCCGGTTTCGGAAAAACAGAAGGGCGCGATTAGGCTATCATAGTTCGATAGTTTTTCTTTGACCCACTCGTGAGGTTTCGCGCCAAGAAAGGTCACGTTTCGAGTGAGCCCATTTTCTTTGACCTGCAATTTTAACTGTTGCTCTAAATCGCCAGTACCGATGATATCGAGATGAATGTCGAGAGGTTCGGCAATCGGCGCCAATGCATCAATAAGATGGTGGATGCCTTTTTGCTCCACTAATCGGCCAAGGAAAACTAAGCGAAGTTGCTTCGTTTCGGTTTTTGGGCTGAGTTGGAATTGTTTAGTATTAACTCCGCAGTGCAGGAGCTTAATGTTTCCTTTCGCCATGGTATTGAAGTCAGCAAGCATGTCTTTACACACTGCAACTACAAAATCACTCGATGAAATTTTATGTTCAATGTCATAAGCGAATTCGTAAACATCATGACCATGAGCAACGAACGAGCAGGTGATATTCAGCAGTTTTGCCGCGACGATGGCGTGTGCTGTAGTGTGCTGACAGAAATGCGCGTGAACGTGTTCGACGTCGTTTTCCGCGAGTTGCAGCGCTAATTTAAACCCATAAGCGAACAGTGACTTTTTGGGCATGCTGGTTTGCTTAGAAATAAATGAGACAGCCTTGATGAACCCTATCCAGTTAATGCTAGCGACTTTACCCTTCCGAACGTTTTTACCTATTTCGACAATGTCGTAGTCGAACTGTTTTTCACTGTTTTCAATTTTGAACGTCATTACACAAACATCGTGCCCACACGCTTTCACAGAGTCGACTTCTGTTTGAATGAAGGTCTCACTGAGTACAGGGTAGGTTGGTGCCACAAATGCTACTTTCTTCATTCCTTACTCCTCAAATCCATATGACTAAAGCTATCAAGCCAAGTTAATAACCAATAAAGCAAGATACGAACCAAGATCGAATCTTAGCTTTAGAGGGTTTTCTGAAGGTTATCCCTAAAGAAGTCGCTCGTTTTCTCAAATTGATAATCAAATTGGAGTTGCAGTTTTTTTGAATATCTGTGTTTGGTCGTCATTTTGAGAATAGGCGTGTAGGTGACTGATATAGAGCTGATTTCGTAGCAAGACACTCTCGGCATAGAACGTGCAACGTTAGCCATATAATGTATAAATCTGAGGGCGTCATTATGGCTAAAGTAAGTGTTGTTATTCCTACCTACAATTGTTTGGATTACCTGCCGAAAGCGATTGGTAGTGTACTAAAGCAGACTCATCAAGATGTTGAACTCATTGTCATTGACGATAACAGTAACGATGGAACGTCGACGTATCTCGCTTCGATAGAAGACGAGCGTATTATAATCATATCGACGTTGGGTGTTGGCGCGCCTCAAGCAAGAAACCTAGGGATTGAAAAAGCGACCGGTGAATACATCGCTTTTTTAGACGCAGACGACTTCTGGTTTCCAGAAAAAATTGAGCGCCAACTCGAATTTCATCAACGTTACCCAGATCTCGCTATGAGCTTTACTAACTATGAGCATCTTACTGAAGATTACCAAGTGATCGTGGATTGCTTTAGTTACTGGTCGCAGTTTCAAGACCAAGATGAGCTGTTCATCAATATCGAGAACCCGTTGGAGTTCATCATTGAAAATAATGTGATTGGAACATCAACGGTCATGGTAAAAGCGGATGTGTTTTCTCAAACAGACAGTTTCAATGCTGACATAAAGTACGGGGAAGATTGGGAACTGTGGCTTCGAATGAGTGAAAACCATCAGATCGGTGTGTTGAATTCGGTGCAGGTTGGCTACTTGATGAGAGCGAGTTCAGTAACCCAAACTGAAAGTCTTAAATTGAGAAATTTGCAGTCTATAGAGACTATTCTTCAACATTACCAAAATGACAGTCAACGATGGAATCTACCCACTTCTAGCTTCAAAATCGCAAAGGCGAGAATACTGGAAGGCTACGCTGACTATTATCGAGGCTTACAACAAAACCGATTGGCCATTTCATACAGTATCCGCTCGTTAGTTTTGGCTCCGCAAAAACGAACGTTACGACACCTTCTTGGAGACTGTAAGAGTTTCCTAATGCCTGCATTGTAAAGGAATAGGTGTCTGCTATGGGGTCACTAAAACAGTCTGCCTATTACGCCATTGGCATTGTGATGATGAAAGGGATCTCGCTCGTGATGATCCCCTATATCACTCATAAGATGACGTTGGCTGAATACGGTTCTTTAGAAGCCATTGTCTTGTTGGCTGACATCGGGACGATCTTATTTAGCTTTGGCATTGTTGAAGCCATGTATCGATATGTTGGCGTTGCTGAGGGTGAAGAAAAAAGAAAGCTTGTCTCAAACTGTTTCACGTTGAGTGTCTTAGTGTGTGTGCTTGGTGGGAGCTTAATTGCTTTGAGCATGCCGCTGTTGTTACTGATGCTTCCTGTCGAGTTCCAACCCTATCAAATCCTACTTCTGTTAATACCGACCATGTTAGATGGTGCGATTTCTATCCCGCTCACATTGATGCGAATGAATGCGATGGCTAAGCGCTTTTGCATGCTCAATGTAATGAAGGCGAGTGTGCAAGCTGTTATGACGTTTGTATTGCTTGAAGCAGGTTATGGTATCGATGGTGTACTCATATCTTCCGCTGTTTCGAGTGTGTTGTTGATGCTGTGTTTGCTGCGTTATCAATGGCAGGAGATGGGCTCATTTGGCAGCCTCAAATACTCCGCTAAGATCCTAAAATTTGGATTGCCCACGTTAGTTGGTGGCGCTTCAATATACATGATTACAGGGCTAGACCGCTGGGTGATGGCAAGCTTTGTCGGCGTTGAAGAGCTTGCGATTTATGCGGTCAGTGGCAAGTTTGCGTTGCTGCTTGGCTTGCTACTGCAGCCTTATGCTCTGTGGTGGTTTCCAAACCGAGTGGCCATGTTACAACAGCTTGATGGTAAGAAAGAGTGTGCGGACAGAGCGCTAGTCGGCGTTAATCTGGCCATTGTATTGGGTTGTTTGATGATCCTCACTGTACCTGGTTTTATTACTTTGATTCTGCCAAGCAGTTATCAATATGCAGGCACGATTGTTGTAGCACTCTTGGCGATTGGTGTGATTAAGAACGCTGGGGATTACCTAAACCTTGGTTGTTTCAGCGGTCACTCAAGCCAATCGCAAATGTGGATACAAGGCGGGTGTGCGATTTTAGCTGCGATTGGTTATTTTGTTGTGACACCGATTTATGGAGTGTGGGGCGTTGTGGTGGTGCTTTGTGGCACTTATGCCGTGAGACTGTCACTGCTCTACATCGTGAGCCAAAAGATGGAGTACTTGCCTTATGATCATCGTAAATGGATGGTAGCGCTGAGTATCGCCATACTTGCCATCATTGGTGATCGAATTCTTGGCTTGGTGCTGGTTGATGTTCATGATTTTGTTTTAGGCAGTTTTGTGGCGATAGTGACGTTAGTGGCCTTCATTCGATACTCTGTTATCCCAGTTCCACAGGCGCTGCTTGATAAGTTTACGTTAGGCAAACATTCACATGTTAGTTGAATTCATGCCATCCAAGCTCTGGGCTTTCTAATCGGCATTCTTAAATATAATAATTCCTGATAATAAAACGCTGTTCATAATACTTCTGATTAGATAGTATTTATAAATTCAGTGAATATTAACGATGGAAAGATATATGAATAAGTGGATGCTGCTCCTTTCTCTGTTTTCAGCTGCCTCATACAGCGCCTCTGAGTTTTCAAGTGAGGGTATTACTGCTACCGACTTCAATTCACCGGATTTTAAGCCACCTGAAGTTTCTCAACAGGAACAATACAATATCGTTTGTGAAAGTGTCGTTTGTAATTCAATCTCGCGATCGCAGCCAGTTCCTGAATTGGGCGAGGTACCGGATAGAGAGCCGAATAAAACATTAGAAACGATAGCGAGTGCGATTTTCATCGCGGGCGAAATTGGTATTGCAGAGAATTTGATTGAACCAGACGAAGAGCATTATATTGTCGAGTAATGATTAATTAAAATGGCGGCATGTGAAGCGGTAAATACAGAGCTTTCTGCATTCGTTCATTGATTAAATATTTACGAAGTTTTTAACAAGGACGAAAAATGGAAATCTGGAAGTTAATGCTATTCATCCCCGCTTGTTTTGTGCTCAACATGACTCCGGGCCCAAACAATTTGTTATCAATGAACAACGCCCGTTGTTACGGATTTCAGGCTGCCTTTGTCGCAGGCCTAGGAAGAATCCTCGCTTTTTCTGGCATGATTGCTTTGGCTGCATCTGGCTTAGCGGTTGTGCTTTATACTTCTGAAACGCTGTTTTTCCTGATCAAACTATTTGGCGCGATGTATCTGTTGTGGATCGCGTTCAACCTATGGCGCTCACAAGCTAGCCCGGTCGCGGATATCGAACGAAATAAGAACTGGTTTGGTCTGGTTAAACAAGAGTTCGCACTCGCCGCGGGCAATCCAAAAGCGATACTCATTTTTACTGCATTCCTTCCTCAATTTGTCGATGTTTCAGCGAACGTAAATACTCAATTCTTTGTTTTAGGAAGCACGTTCCTTGTGTTAGAAATGCTCGCGATTTCTATCTATGCGGCCTTTGGTTTATATCTACGAAATTGGTTTTCAAAACCTCAGATGGTCAAGCGCTTCAATAAAGCATGTTCTGTGTTTCTTGCCTTATCTGGTGCGAATTTGTTGGTGAGCCGTCAGTAGAAATTGACTGGTTTGTGAGTTGTATTTGTCGATGGTTTTGGTGCCATTAAAGAAGAGAGTGCCTATCTAGAGCCCACTTCTTGATGCCGATTTAAATATGGGCGTACACACACCTAGGTCAACATCACGATACCGTGCATCGACACCACGCTAGAGGTCAGTCGGGTTCGCATATCAAAATAGCCATCGGGGCCTTCACTTTGATTCTCTTCTCTCATTGACCTTTCCGCTCGCCAAACCGCAATGAAGCCTAAGATCAGAATCAGAGTGGTGAGGAACTCTTGCTGCTCACCGAGTAGCACCGCTAGCCACGCTGCCAACACAATAACATTGCTAAGAATCAGAGCCTTGTTGCTGGATTGGCTTTCGAAGTTCTCTATCCCATTGCCCCACAAGATGCCCGACAAAAAGCTCAAGATAACCACGCTGTAGGTGATGAAGAGTGTTTCGCCGCTCAAGCTAAAGAATTGGCTGTCGGTGAGTGATAACAGTAGGCCGAATAAAAAGGGGATTAAACCCATATAACCGAGCTTGGCCATGGTGTTGCGTGTTTGAGTTGTGTCCAAGTAATCTGACCTCATAACTGCTGCTCTATTGCATTTTTGAGGGTACTACTGGTTGGCGAGGTAGAACTCGGGAAGGTTGCTATCACTTTGCCTTCTTTGCTGACCAAGAACTTGTAGAAATTCCATTTCGGTTTGATACCGGCTTGTTGTTGGATTTCGGCAAAGACTGGGTTTGCGTCTGGCCCAGAGAGTGAAGCGCGCGCCATCATCGGAAAAGTCACACCATAATCTAGGTAGCAGATTTTAGCGGATTGCTCCTCGCTTCCTCTGTCTTGGCGAAAATCATTACTTGGGAAACCAACAACCGTGAAGCCTTCATCTTTATACGTTTGGTGAAGCTGCTCAAGTTGTTCGAATTGAGGCGTGAAACCGCATTGGCTTGCCGTATTCACGATTAATAAAGTCTTACCTTGGAACTCTTCACACAGCTCAATTTCGTCGTTTGAATTTAACAGCCTTTGTTTGCCGTTGAGTATCTCAGGGCAGCTTGCTGAAAAAGCGAATGGACTTGTTAGGCTCGCTATTAGGGCGGTGGAGCACAGCAGTAAATGTTTCATAAGTCTGACTCATTTTAGTTGGCGTAACTGTTATTACTGTTCAACGACTTAAAATGATCACTCTAAAGACCAAAATCGCTTAAGTATCAGCTATCGCTAAAGTGTCAATTGTCGCTTAGTAAATGGGGCTCTACTAAGCGCCTGATATTCACCTTTGCTCCAAGGCGAGATGCCAGCAGGTACATGCCTCCAATTTTTCGGTGGAGGAATAGGGCATCGGCTGGTGGCGTGTGCCAATACTCTTGTTCCATGCTGAGTATGGTTCCTGCTTCACGAAGCCTTTGGGCTAAACCACTGGCTTTGAAGTCGTAATCTTCATCGACAAGCATGGGTTCACAGGCCATTTTCACTAAGTTGAGAATCGCTTGGCGCTGGTCTGGGAGGATGGTCTCGCTAAAAAATCCAATCTGCTCTAACGCCTTGTTGAGTCCTTGTTCATCGCGAGTAATCACAGAGGTAAAAGCCAAACGATAGCCATCACTGAAGCGGCCGCTGTATTCTCGGGTTGCTCCAAAGTCTAAAAGCCCAATCTGTCGCGTGTTTTCAACGTAAAGATAGTTGGCGAAGTTGGGATCGGTTTGCACCATCTTGAAGTCGAATAACTCTCTGAACAGAAGCTCGAGCAAGCTGTGCATCACAAAATCACGGGTGCTTTGATCGTAACCTTCTATTTGCTCTATCGAGACGCCTTCAATGAAGTCCATTGCGAGCACTGATTCTGAAGACATTTGAGGGTGAATTTTAGGTACAACGAAGTGAGAGTGTTCTTTTAATGCATGGTGATAACGAGTCGCATAGTCAGCCTCGCGAGCATAGTCGGCTTCATCATGTAGTTGTTTTTTTGCCTCTTCTAATAAGCCTTTGTAATCGACAGACTTGGGAATCAAACCAACGATGTTCAGCAATGTACCTACGTTGTCTACATCACTGTCGATGCTTTTTCGAATGCCTGGGTATTGGACTTTTATGGCAAGTTTGTCTCCAGAGTCGCTATACGCTTGGTGAACCTGACCGATGGACGCACTGGCGATGGGCTTAAAGTTGAAGGAGATAAACTCCGCCTTCCAGTTCATTCCGAGTGAATTTTCTAACACTTGGCTGAGCTGTTTGGCTGGCAGTGGGTCAGCGTCTGAACGCAGGCGAGCGAGAATGTTGGCTAACTCGGGTTCAAGAATATCACCCGCATCCATCGACAGCATTTGACCGAACTTCATCGCCGCCCCGCGTAAATGGGCCAGTTGATCGGTGAGCCGAGCAATGTTTTGAGGTGTTAGCAGTAGGTCTTTTGCTTTGGGCCTGTTGCCTTGTGCTATTTGCTTGGTGCCTTCCGTTAGCACATTACCCGCGACCCTTGTTGCCAGCGAGGCGAACTTACTGAATCTAGAAATTCGATGGGTAGGTAGATTTCTCTCTTTTGCAGACATAAAGGTTCTCACTTAGTTATCAAGATTGATACCAATCGTAGTAAATAACTGTTCACCCTAGCTTGTTAAAAATCTCGATAACGTCGTTAGATTTTTTGATTGTAGAATAACTACTTATCGAAAAAATCCGCCTTGTTCTCCAGCTTTTTCCCTGCGCTATTTTTGACCACTTACTTACTGTGATTGGTATGACTACAAAGTTCTATAAATCATTACCCAACCGAATGTTTTGTTGTGGTAACTTGTCTCGCGAAACAGTAAACAGAATTTAAAGGACAAAACATGAAGTTTATTTGGTTAAAAGTCGCGGTTACCGTTTTAGTTTTTGCTGCGCTGTTTGGTGTGGTGTATTACAAAGTCGCAAGTGGTATGTCTTAACCAAGTACTATTTTGTGCAGCTGTTACCATCGCAGCGTGACTTTCCAGTTAGCCAGAAAGAGACTTTGTATCGGTTCTTGGCAAACCGAAGATAACACCAGTCGGCCACTGGCTTGAATATCGCCCAACGTAAAGGGGCGTATAGCCAACCTTTTCCTACTAAGCGCCACGCTTGGTAGGTCACGTCTAAACCTAGCAGCAGTTTTCCATTCTCATCCAGTGCATGCAAAACGGTGTTGGCTGCGTCGGCATCAATCTGAGGGTAGTCTGAAAAGGCTTCACTGTAGATATCGATGGTTTGAATCTTATTCTCGACATCATGCTTTGCAAGTGCCGCCATCTCCTTTGCGCACAATGGACATGTCCCATCGTAGAATATCGTAAGTTGTGTCATCGTCTGTTCGCCTATCATTTCACGACCTGAACCTTCAGTTACCCGTTAAGTCGGCACCCGTCAATTCAATCGCTTGTTATTCAATAATCTAGCAATGGCTACGTGATTGTACCTTTTAAAGATCACTCTCCTCGTATCAAAGCTAAAAAAATGTCTGACGTAGACACTTTGTTCATCTATTCAAGTCCTTGATTGTTTGGTCAAATCTCGGGTTTATGGACAAAGGATAACAAAGCGTCAATAAAGGTTTGCCTTCAATATATAAACATCAATCAATTCAACAAGTTGAACTTGGCTTGGAATATGCTCTATCGAACCTACGAATTGCTAAAGGATTTTCTCCAATTTGGGCAAGGCAGAAAACCCTAAAAGCATAAGTATGAACAAATGGAGAGAGAACATGAAGGTTATAAATTATTTACTTAGTGTGCTTTTGTTGTTTAGTAGCCCCGAGTTGGTGTGGGCTACTGTTGATGTGATGGAACTCGATGGTAACGCGACCAGTGATAATAGTGGTATTGATTGGGATGACGTAAATGATCCCAACAGCATGGTTGGGATTGCAGAATTTTTCGAAAAAGACCGTAACGGTATCGACCAAATCTTTTGGAAGGGTGGATCAAAAGATGATTCCGACATTACAGATTGGGCGTTCCGTACCGCGTCACCACAACCAAAAGATGACTTTACCAATGCGTATGCCGCTGCCTTTGAAAGCGAAGGTGACTTGCTGATTTACTTTGGTGCAGACCGATATGCGAACAATGGTGATATGTACATTGGCTTCTGGTTCTTACAAGACCAAGTAGGGTGGCCGGATGGGAAAACTAAGGGCGACTTTGTTGGACAGCATATCAATGGAGATATCCTTGTGCTGATTTCATTCCCACAAGCAAGTGGCGGTAATCCGTATATAGAAGTGTTGCAGTGGGATTTGAATAATGGCGATGTCACCGACAACATGACGAGAATCTTCCAAACTGATGGTGACCCTAAGTCGAATGACTTCGTTGGTGCAAGATGTGGCAGTGGTGCTGTCGGTGTCGAGAAGATCTGTGCGATTTCAAATGATGATTCTATCGGGGCAATTGATCTACCCAATGTACAAGGTTGGGAGTATCTCGCGAAAACGGGTGAAACAACCTCTATTCCGACAGAAAGCTTTGTGGAAGGTCGATTAAACTTGTCAGCTCTGTTGAATGATGAGTTTGGTATTGAGGATATTCCTTGTTTCAGTAGCTTCTTAGTGGAGTCACGAGCTTCTCGTTCGATTGATGCATCTTTGGCTGACTTCGTTGTCGGTTCATTCAGTTTATGTAGCATCAATATAGCGGCGACTTGTAACACAACCAGCTTTACGGTTGATGGTATGTTCAACATAGATTACACCGTGACGGTTACCAACACTGGCCCTGGTTCGTTAGGCACCAATGGTGACTACTAAGTGGCCTTTTTATCTGAGTCACCAATCTTAGGTGCGCTTCCAGTGGTTGGTAACGGCGATGAAGTGTGGAGTGTCGGTGAGTCATTCGCAATCATGGGGAATTATCTGTCTGTAAATAACGGTGCCGTCGGCGTGATAGATGGTGCGGTGGATCTTGATGGGCTTATCGTGAATGCTCAAGCGCCAGTGGCCTACAATTGTCCACCAATAGACTTGAGTCCAATGGTTGAGATTTCTAAGGTGTGTAATAGCTTCTTAGAGGTTGATGGCGGTCAAGTTGTGCTTAAGAAAACCTATGATGTTGAAATATGTAATACCGGTGATATCCCATTGGCCATTGAATCGCTGGTGGATTCTAAGGATGACTCTCTGAGCCGTTCTGATTTACCTACTGAAGTAGTCAACAGCAGTTATTACCTCGACTTTGCTTTACCTTGTGATGATCTTGAGGATGTGACCACATGTGGTGCTGGTAATATGTGTAGTGCATTAAGTGCCGACCCTGAGCTGTTTGCTTGTAAAACGGGTGAAGGAGAGTGGATACCGAACTTTGGTGATGCGATTGGTCAAGTGTGTACACAAGTAAGTAAAACTTATGCGCCAAATGTGTTACCAACCGGAACTGCAGGAATGCTATCTAATCAAGTGACAGCAACGTTTGACTCGCTGTTCTTGCAACAAGCATTTATGGAAACATCGAACATTGCAACCTGTGATGTTTGTCCGTTTACTGTTCCTGAGCCATAAGCACTTTCATTAATTGAGTACAACTAAACTCCAAAGCAGCCTAGTTCGTTAGGCTGCTTTATTAGTTATTTAGCTAGCTAGTTAGGCTACTTAAATTACTATCTGATGTTTTTTGATCAGCTTGTATAAGGTTGTCCGAGAGATAGATAACGCTTTAGCGGATTGGGAAATATTGTAGTGGTGTAGCTGAATCACACGACGAACATTTTTTGACGAAAGTCGAGTATCATTTTCTACGTCGGGCGACGCGTCTTTCAATTGAATCCCCATATGACGAGTAGAGAGGGCGCTTGAATTAGAAAGAACAATCGCCCTTTTTATGCAGTTGAATAACTCTCTAACATTGCCCGGCCAATGGTACTGTTTCATTTGCTCAAGGGTGTCACTAGGCAGTTTGGTTTTGGATGCGTAATTGTGCTTCAGTTCAAATCGAACCAAATCTTCAATGTCTTCTTTGTGATCATTGAGTGGTACTAGGTCTAATGGAAGTACATTGATGCGATGAAAGAGATCCTTTCGAAATTTACCCGCAGCAACGGCTTGTTCGATATTGACGTTGGTGGCGAAAATTACACGGCAATCTACGGGCAATTGGTTATTACTACCGAGTCGTTCTATCGAACTATTTTCAAGAAAGTGGAGCAGGTAAGTTTGCAGCGAAAGTTCAAGGTCGCCGATCTCATCCAAAAATAGTGTGCCACCATTCGCTCTTTCCACGTGTCCGACGTAGCGTTTGTTTGCACCCGTGAACGAGCCTTTTTCAAAGCCAAATAACTCTGAGTGAATCAGGGATTGTGGAATTGCGCCACAATTTACAGCGATGAAAGGTTTTTGACTGCGGGCTGAGGCCTCATGTATTAAACGAGCACATAGGCTTTTTCCTGTTCCGGTTTCCCCTTGAATCAGCACTGGAAAATCGTTGTTAGCGATCTTGGCTATCTTCTTTTTAAGTTGCTGGATGGTTCTGGATTGCCCCACCAATTGACATTCATGGCACGAGACAGGCTTAGGTTTAGTTTGCTTGGTGTCGACCATGCCATACGCATGGCCTAAATTTCGACAAAGCCATTCTGTATCAATAGGGAGGTGGTAATAATCCCAAAAGGTTTGTTTAATGAGCGATAAGTTGCGTCTTGGTGGTTGGTTGCAGATAGCGATTGCTTTTAAATTTGGAGAGTGAACCTTTAACGCTGATATTTGCTCACATTGTTTGTCGATTGAGGATGATGTTAGACAAGAAACCACAATTGGTGCGTAGCTTTCGCTGCGTGTATCGAGTAAGTGAATGGCCTGTTCGGTTGTTTCTGCAACTTGAGCTTCCCAGTTATGGAGACGCAGTTCTCCGACCCACTGACTATGGTGCAGGCATGCGGTGTTGCATAACAAAATCACAGAACGAGTTATTGGCTCAGGTGATACTCTTTTTGATGGCATTGTGCTCACTCTTCATGTTTCGATATCCATGATGAAACCTTCAGTAAGCCCCCTAAATATCCCATAAGCTTAGAAGCAAAATTCAATTAATTCGAGTACACAAACCTAAGAACGTTGAGCAAGTAAGTGGCAGTGCTTCAAGCGAGAAAGCCAATCTGGTGCTTTACTTACTGATAGTTATACTTATTAATACACGTATTCACGGATATTGTGTTTTTGCTGTTTTGTGTATTGATGATCACAAGGTAAACTCCGCGGTAATCACTAACAATAAAGAGCTGATATTGATGATAATTAACGTAGCAAAAAAGTTCATTTTGGCAGCGTCTGCACTGATATTAGGTGGTTGTGTTAGCTACAGCGTGACTGAGCAAGAAATGACGAACTACCTTCAAGATTCGGTGATGTTAGAGCAAGAAGTGGGTGTACAAAACGTTATGTATGCGCAAGTCGCTGTCGATGACTTAGCGGTGCAAATTGGCCGAGCTGATGCCGAGCGCGTTTCTGTTCTGGCGAATACCAATGCACAAGTTCAGGTGTTTAACGTGCCGAACATGAGGTTGGATCTTGATATCGAGTTCAGTGCGATTCCTGAATACGACAAAGAGAGTGGCGAGGTCTACTTAAAATCTCTGCGTCTTGAGCGCTTTGAGGAGAAGGGAAAGCAGCTTTCTCCTGAAATAGAGAAGTTACTAAAGCCTGCCGTTTCTATGATTGGCTTTGCTTTGTCCCAGTCACCGGTTTACAAATTGGATAGCAACAAGGTTCAAGAGTCATTGATCAAGTCATCGGAACCTAATCTAGTGATTAAAGACAACAAGCTGGTCATCGAGTTATTCGATTAACCTTTCACGTTTAGCTTAGACTCAGATTTAAAACACAATGGCTGCCGATTTGGTGGCCATTTTTGTTTGTGTTGAATCAGCAAGATTTCTGTTTTTAGGCTGTCTATCCAGCTTGTTTTCTCTGGCTCATTCATTGAATTAGCCGCGTATCTCACCTTTACTTTACTCTTGTGAGCAAGTCATCGCTTCAGTCATCAAATCATAAGAAAGAAAAGGTGAGCGAACTATGAAGAATCCAGTAATAGCGGATAACAAACCCGTTAAGGTCGAGCTAACAGAAGGGGAGGAGTATTACTTCTGTACCTGTGGGAAATCGAAAAACCAACCGTTTTGTGATGGTTCTCATGCAGGAACGGGCTTCAAACCGAAGAGTTTCGTGGCCGAGGAAACCGGTGACGCTTACCTGTGCCGCTGTAAGTATTCAAACAATCTCCCATTTTGTGACGGTACCCATAAACAGTTTACGGCTGAGCAAGTGGGCCAAGAAGGCCCTGATGTTCATATCCAAGCGGCAACGCCCGATCTCTCACCTGCGGCTTCTGCAACCAAAGAGGAGCCCACGGTTGAGTTCATTCATCAATTAGCACGAGATGGCTTATCCAAAGTGGGTCACCATGGGCCGATGACCTCAATGGGTGTTCCAAGATATCTACTGCCTCACTGGGATGATATTCAAGTGATGGTTGCACAAATGGCGACCAAACCGTTATTGGAACATGTGCCCGTCGGTACTGAGCTTATTATTGGGCCAAAAGCGAAAAAGCCGCTTAAATTGAACATCTCTTTATTTGTGTCTGATATGAGTTTTGGTTCGTTATCTGAAGAAGCGAAAATTTCTTTAGCGACAGGCGCGGAGCTTGCGGGAACGGGAATTTGCTCGGGTGAGGGCGGAATGCTACCTGAAGAGCAAGCGGCGAACTCACGTTACTTTTATGAATTAGCCAGCGCACAATTTGGCTACGATGAATCTAAGCTCAAAAATGTCCAAGCCTTCCATTTTAAGGGTGGGCAGGGTGCTAAAACCGGAACAGGCGGTCACCTACCTGGGGCGAAGAACATTGGCAAGATAGCTGAGGTGCGTGGTATTGAAGCAGGTACAGCCGCGATTTCTCCACCCACCTTTGTTGATCTAAAAACCGTCGAGGATTTCAAAAAGTTCGCCGACCGAGTTCGAGAAGTGACTGGCGGGATCCCAATTGGCTTCAAGTTGAGTGCCAATCATATTGAAGAGGATATTCAGTTCGCATTGGATGCTAGTGCCGATTACATCATCTTGGATGGTCGAGGCGGTGGTACTGGGGCGGCGCCAGAAATGTTCCGTGACCATATTAGTGTGCCAACTATTCCTGCGCTTGCTCGTGCCAGAGCTTATCTAGACAAGCAAGGCGTCAGTGACAGAGTCACCTTAATCATTACTGGTGGGCTTCGTGTTCCGATGGACTTTGTAAAAGCGATGGCGCTTGGTGCAGATGGTGTCGCTATCTCGAACAGTGCCATGCAGTCGATAGGGTGTGTTGCTGCCCGAATGTGTAATACCAATAATTGCCCGGCGGGCATCGCGACTCAAAAAGCCGATTTACGCCAACGGTTAAATGTCGAGAAGGCCTCGAATCAATTGAAGAACTTCTTCGAAGCCTCGACTGAATTGATGCAAGTGATGGCGAGAGCATGTGGTCACGACCATTTGAATCAATTTAATCCTCACGATTTGGCAACATGGAATCGCGAAATGGCCGAGCTATCTGGAGTCGCTTACTCTGGTGTCAGTTCATCAAATCAACTTAAGTAAATAGTATTTCGATAAAGCACACTCACTGTATTTTGGGTGTGCTGACTTTTTCCTGTGTAATGCCAACCTATGTTTAACCTTTCGTAATTAACTGCTTTATAAGTATTTTTAAGTTATTTCCTATTTTTTGAAAATATCGCTTTACCTCAAGTTAACTTGAGGTTTTATCATCATCCCCAATCTAAAAACACAATCTATCACCTTGTCGCCTAGTGCAGGTTTTGATGTTATCAAACAGACGTTACGAATCTTCAGTTATGAACTTTGAGCTCCGTAATTGAAGTCATGAGTGCAAAAAGGTGAGAAAAATGAACAAGGATCAACAATGAAAGTATTAGCGATTGGCGCGACCAACAGTAAAGCATCGATTAACCAACAATTGGCAGCGTACACCGCAAGCTTAGTTGAGGGCGCGCAAGTAGAGGTGCTCGATCTTAATGATTTCGAGATGCCCATTTACAGTGAAGACAGAGAAAAAGAGTCCGGTGTCCATCAACATGCGCAGCGCTTTTTTAGCAAGATTGGCGAAGCAGATGCTGTGGTCATCTCTTTTGCAGAGTACAACGGTTCATACACCGCAGCCTTTAAGAATGTGTTTGATTGGACATCTCGAATCGACATGAAAGTGTATCAAGGCAAACCTGTTGTTATGCTCTCCACATCACCAGGCCCAGGTGGCGCAAGCTCTGTGTTGTCGTCTGCGGTAAACTCGGCACCTTACTTTGACGCAGATGTGAAGGGCTCGATGTCGGTGCCGAGTTTCTACGACAACTTTAATGTAGAAACGGGTGAGATCATCAATGCCGAAATAGCAGAGAACTTGAAATCGATCATGAGTCAGATTTAGAGAGCGAGAACACCACAATAAAACAAAGCAGCTATTTGCGTGGTTTCTTTTCATTGCGCCCGTTATCAAAGTTTAAGGACATTAACTGGTTAAGGTAACAATAGGTCGCTATTCTAAAGTTAAAGTAAGCTTTAAATATTTATGATCTCAGGGATAGTGTAACAATGAGAAACATCGTATACCTCAGCATCGGCCAGTTGGCAGAGCGCAGTGGCGTGGCTCCTTCGGCGTTACGTTTTTACGAAACCAAGGGGTTGATTGCTTCAATTCGTACTAACGGAAATCAACGCAGGTATCAGTCGGCGATGTTGCGTCGAATCGCGCTGATACAAGTCGCGCAGTCAATAGGCTTCACGCTGGAAGAGATCACCGAAGAGTTATCGACACTGCCGATGAACCATACCGCGACTAAGCGAGATTGGGAGCGCGTTGCTAAGAAGTGGCAGGGGCAACTCGACAGTAAAATGGCGCAGATTAAATCGCTACAAGAGAACTTAACAGGTTGTATCGGCTGTGGGTGTTTGAGTATGCAGAAATGCCACTTGTTGAACCCTGAAGATATTTTGCATGATCAAGGGCAGGGCGCACAACGGATCGTTGAGTAGCCCTGAATTAATGTATCTTATCTGAGATCGTCGAATCCAATGCACTCAATCTGATGGTCAGCCAACCACTGTTTTAGCGCAGGGCTAGTGAGAAGTTGATGCTCTTCGACGCGTTTATCACTATAGCTTGATAGGGACTTAAGCTGTTCACTTGCCACTGATGAAGGGTGGCACATTAACTCAAGCACACCATCAGGCATCATAGTTTGGTAGCTCAGCAATAAATCTTGCAGGCCATTAAGCGATACGCCTTCGTCAAAGAAACGCATATCGAAAGCATCTGGCGTTGGCACTCGCAGTGCATCTTGGCCACTTAGGATGTTATCAATTCGTCTAACTGGAAGACCAATGCGATTCACTGTGTGGGTAAACGCTGCTTTTAGAGATTTAAATACACCACCAAAGTGATGGCTGTCGATATGGTTAATCTTTAAACCGGCATCGACAGCGGCTTGATATTGCGCGTTGAGTTCGAGCATCACCTCATCTTCATTCACGTCTGATTTATCGAACAGGGTGACGTTGCTAAAGAAGTGGCCGTGTTCTTCGACTAAGCTCGGAACTAACTCTGGTGAAGTCAGTGGTTTGCCTGCGGTGACCGTAAAGTGCAAGCCAACTTCAGGGACTAAACCTTGATGATAGAGCTCAATCGCGTGCTGTGTACCCGGTTGATTCATCATGATGGTGGTCGACTTAACCAACCCCGCCTTGAAGCAGTCAACGATGCCATGGTTCACGCTTTCAGTGAGGCCGAAATCATCGGCGTTGAGTATCAATTTCATCATGACCTCTTATTAAAAGATTTGGATTCAATATCTTGAATTAGCTCTGCTGTCATTGAGCTCATTAGCTTGTTATCACCGAGCTTATTAACTGTTATCACTGAGCTCATTAGCTGTTATCACCGAGCTTATTAGTGGCTAACAAAATGCCACATTAAGCGAGTCGATGAGCGAACGCAGGCATGAAGTCTAAGTTCTCGCGAATGGTTTCTTGCAAAGCCTCGTCGATGTGCGAACCACTATCGACGATAGGGTTTAAGATCAGGGCACGTTTTGCTGTTGCGATGTCACCCGTCATCGCCGCTTTAACGGTCAAGGTTTCAAACTCTTTCATCTGCTGAATCAAGCGCAGCGTGTCGCTATCAAAAGGTTCAACGTTGAGTGGCAGGATCGCACTGCTGGTGATTACCGAACTTACTTCTACCGCACAATCATCGGGTAATCCTTGAATCGCACCATTGTTGCGAGTGTTGACGTGCATGATAGAACGTTTGTTGTTGTGAATACTGCTCATCAGCTCACAGGCCGCTTCAGAGTAGTAAGCACCGCCTCGTTCTTCTAACAATTTAGGCTTGGTATCGAGCATGGGATCTTTGTAGATCTCTAACAACTGTTGCTCAACCTTGGCAACTAGGTCTGCGCGATTGGTGTTGCTTTCGGACGCAGCAAACTCTTTGTCTAAGATATCTCTGGATTGGTAGTAGTAACGTAGGTAAGCACAAGGAACGATGTTCAGAGAACGAATCAATTCAGAGTCCCACTCAAAAGGAGGGATGTTCTTTGGCATCATTTGATCGTTACCACCAAGGAGTTGTTCGATGAGTTCTCCCAACTTGTCTTCACCTTTATGAAGCACCTTACGAGCCCACACTAGGTGATTTAATCCGGCAATTTGCATCGTGATATCTTTACGTTCTGCGTCGAGCATTTTCGCCGCGCCTAGCTCCATGTTGACGGGAACGTTACATAGACCAACGGTTTTAATGGTTGAGTGCTTAATCAGTGCTTCCGTTACCATGCCTGATGGGTTGGTGAAGTTGAGTAACCACGCATTCGGACACAGTTGTTCCATCTCTTTCGCTATATCGAGTGCAATCGGAATGGTTCGGCACGCATTAGAGAAGCCACCCAAGCCATTGGTCTCTTGGCCGATCATGCGATACTTCAGAGCAATCCTCTCGTCACGTAATCTTGCTTCCATTCTTCCTGCGCGAAATTGTGAGCAGACAAAATTGGCGTCTTTCAGGGCTGATTTTCGATCTGTGGTGAGGTGAACATTAATCTCACAGCCTGCTTTGTTTATCATTCGCTTGGTGAGCGCCGCGATTATCTCTGCTTTTTCCATGCCTTGTTCGATATCGACCAACCACAGATCAGAGATAGGTAATTCGTGATGGCGCTTGAGCAGTCCTTCAACGAGCTCTGGGGTGTAACTTGATCCACCACCAATCACAGTTACTTTGAGTTTTTGATTCTGTTGCATGCTGTTCACCATTTTATGTTGTAGATTACTTGGTTTAATTTATATGATGGTTACATACGCCGACAAACCAGTTACGACGACTTATGAATTAGTGGGGTTAATGCATGGGGCTGTTCGAAAATCGCCAACAAACGCTGTCACTGCTGCACACCTTCAGTGTTGCGGCTAAACATTTAAGCTTTACGCTTGCCGCCGATGAGCTCTTCTTAACGCAGGGAGGGGTCAGCCATCGCATTAAAAAACTCGAACAACAATTGAAGTTCAACCTGTTTGTGCGCAAGACAAGAAAGCTCGAACTGACGCCAGAAGGTCAGCGCGTGTTATCCATGTTGAACGTCTCGTTTGAGTCTATCTTTTCCGAACTCATGGATATTCAAACGGGTGAGCTAAGCGGGGAGTTATATATCGCGACATCGCCTTATTTCGCTTCCTCGTGGTTGATGCCGCGCTTGCCAGAGTTCAGACGCTTGTATCCGAATCTAAGCATCAAACTGCAAACCAAACAGAGCCAGTCAGACTTCCAGTTTGAACCTTATGACGTGGCAATTTTCTATAGCGAAGGCCATTACCCAAACCATTACAGCGAGCGATTATTCAGTGGAGTAAGAACTCCTGTGTGCAGCCCTGAATACGCGAAACACTTCAAACTAGACCAAGGCATTCAACACTTAGACGATGTTCGCTTCATTCACAGTGGCGATATCACTGCGTGGCAGCGTTGGTTGTATGAAGCTCAAAGTGATACCAACTGCGCACTTCAGTGTGACTATTACAGTGATAATCGCTTGGCGATGGATGCGGCGATATTATCGATGGGGCTGGCACTAGGGCGGTTAGAGTTTATGACACCGCAGATTGAACAAGGCTTATTGGTCGCGCCTCTTATGAGCATTGAATCGGGCAAAGGGTATGATTTAGTGTGTCCGAAAGGCATGGAGCAACGAACTAAGTTTCAGGTGTTTGCTCAATGGGTTAAGCAACAGTTGTGACCGAATAGCGTGCCTAGACAAACACGAATTATAGGTCTAGTTTAGGTGGTTCTTTCAATAAAAGAAGAGGTTAGTTATGTTCAGCCATGTTTTTCTCGGTACCAAAGATATTGAACGCGCGAAGGCTTTTTATGACCCAATCATGAAAGTGCTTGGTTATAGCGAAGGTTCTGTTGATCCCAAAGGGCGCTGTGTTTACGTTAGCCAAACGGGTGTGTTGGGTTTAACGAAGCCGATTGATGGTCAGCCTGCGACTCACGGCAACGGTATGACGGTGGGTTTTCTTGCATCCTCCCCAGAAGTTGTAGATGAGTGGCATCGTGTTGGCGTCGAAAATGGCGGTACCAGTATTGAAAATGGCCCCGGAGCGAGAGGTTCTGACGAGCGTCGCTTGTACATGGCTTATTTGCGAGATCCTGATGGAAACAAGATCTGTGCAACTCACTTTATGCCATAATGGCTTATACTTAGATGACATGGACTGTTAAGGATCGCTGGCGAATGCGAAGAACCAACAAAATGACACCTAATGAACTGTTTTATGAAAGCTTTGAGCGTTGCAGGATCGATGAAGAATTTCTAGAAACATTTTTGGCGGACTTCTGCGAACACAACCCTAGGTTTTCAGAGCGATTTGAAAACATAGGGTTAGAGCAACAAACCAAGATGCTTAAAGCTTCAATCATCCTTATCTATAACTCTGCAGGTCTGCCGAGCGTACGAAACTCGGTGAGAAAGCTTGGGAAGCGACATAAAGATTTAGGCATGGATATTTCTGAGCAAGAGCTCAACGAGTGGTTTAATTCCTTGCTCAATACGGTTAAAAAATACGATCCACTTTATGATGAAAATATCGAACAAGCTTGGGCACATACCTTGGAAACAGGACTTGCTATCATGAAGAAAGAGTGTGTAGTCTGAATCAAAAAATGTACAAAGTAAGCCCCACACAACAAGAGGCTTACTTTTTTATCGACTCAATTAAAAGGTAAAGCCTGCTTGGATACTCAGTACCGACTCAGCGGTATACCAACCAGTACTTCCGCCGAACTCATACCAATCAAATCCAGCTCGAGTCACAAACTTGGAGTGGCCGAAAACTGGTTTTAGTGACTTGTATTCTGCGCCGATGCCGTAAGTTAAGCCAAAATCACCATGGGACCCTTTGTGGACTTCATTATTATCGCTAGATCGGAACACCAATTTGGTATCTGAGTGTGCGTAAAACGCGCCCGCCTTACCATAAACAGCGAAGTTTTCGCTGAAGCTGTGCTTATACATAGGTGTTAATGAAAGCATTAAAGAATCGAACTCTTGCTCTGTTTGAAGCACCTTGTCACCATTATAGCTAGTAGACTTATCGTCAGTGCTGATAACAAGTAACGTCGATTCAATATACCAATTGCTTTGAACGATCTGGCTACCTAACGTGAATTGAGCGCCAACGTCACCGCTATCCATACCTACACCACCTAATGTGTACATTTCGTTTGATGCGAAAGCTGAAGTTGATGCGATCCCCGTAACTGAGGCAATCGTAAGAGCCGCTAAGACTAATTTTTTCATTGTTTTTACTCTGGTTTGTAAATTTCGGGAGAGGATTTTAGCGGCATTTTCAAAATAAAAAACACTGTTCGAATGGGCGATGGTAAGATTAAATGAAGATTAAATATCTCAAAACATAAGCCTGTATTTCCATGATCTAAAATTACAATTTTTTAGATGGATCAAATGCGCGGTGTGCGAGAGTTAGTCTATGATTTAATGGGTTTTCTATGAGGGAGGGCGGTGCATGTTTCACGCAGAAAAACCTCTGGCGACGGAGGTCATCACCAGAGATAAGAATCATTCGAGGCTTACGTTTTAATTGAAATTAAATCCAAATGACCAATGTTGGGTTGGCATTGGATTGGCCGAGGTTCTAACACGTTACGATAATCGGATTAAAAGTGAGCAGCCCAACCAATCAGGAACCCTTGCGATGCGGTATCGTATTCAAAGGTACCTTTATTTTCGTAATCAACCCAAGTGGATTTATACGCCAGATTTAAATCCGACCAGTCGTTAATTTGATAGCGAGCGCCGGTTAACAGAGATGAGGTAAAGTCGGTATCGCTTCCAAGGCCCATATCTAAGCTCGTGTGCACAGTCCAATTTTTGTTGAGTTCCTTGGTCCAACGAACGCCTATCAGATAATCAATCCAATCTTCTTCTAAAGATCTTGAATTCAGGGTTGTCCCGCTGTTTGTGTAGAGTTTGGAATCAATATCGTTATCCCACCAGCGTAATCCAACCATATAATCAATGGCACCAATGTCGTATTGGTAGCGTTTAAAGCCTTTTGCTTCTAAAACGCCTTGTCTGATCTCAAGCTTGCCATTAAGAATGCCTGTGTTGCCAATGATTGAATCTGACTGTCCGCTCAGTTTCATGTAGCTGTAGTCAACGTAATAACCCCACTGATTGTTATAGACCCCCTCTAGTCGAAGCATCGCCCCCATATCCAAATGATCCATGATGAACGCTGGGTCAACATCAACATCGCTGGACAAATTACCAATGGTGGTATCGCCACGAATATTCAGCGTCAGTGCGTAAATTTCAATGCTGTGTTGCCATTTTTTGGTGTCTGTTTGTGAGTCGGCCTGTTGCGCATTTACGGTTGAGCTAGCGACCAATGCAAATGTGAGAACGTAACGCCCTTTAGCCATATTGATATCCCTATCTTCGGTGTGAAATAGCAAGGTTGTGAATGTTTGCTTTAACCACTTGGTTTTTACATATGCAACTTGTATAACTCTGATTGTAGACTATGTTTTTTGAAAAGAGCCAAATTAAAAGAGTAAGGATATGAAGCAACAAAGCGTTTTTTTGTTCGTCGCAGTTATGGGTTTAACACCGATAGCTTTGTCGTATGGTTATGCCCCGGTTGTCTCCCTTGATTATCTTTTCGGAATTGATGCTAGCCCTATCAATGTCACTCATATCTTTCGTGCCGTGATGGGGTTGTACTTAGCGTTGGCTCTGTTTTGGATAGCAGGGGCGTTACTAAAGAAATACCGACTGGCAGCACTCTACAGTTTGGTGGTCTTCATGTTGGGTTTGGCTGCCGGCCGAGTCATTAGCTTGTTGATAGATGGCATGCCTTACTGGCTACTTGTCGTTTATCTACTATTGGAGCTTGGCTTTGGTTTGGTAGGAATAAAAATGGTTCACAAAGAGCAATCTGAAACAGTATAAGGACATTCTATGAAAAGGATTTTCCACCTTGTTGTGATGAGTGTGTTGAGTAGCTTTTCGCTATCGGCATGGTCAGCACAAGAGCAACCGAATATTTTTGTTATCTTCACGGATGATATTGGGATCTCAAATCTGAGTGCTTATCACAATGGTGTGATGAGTAGTGAAACACCGAACATCGACAGTATTGCTGAAAAGGGCATGCTACTGACGGATTATTACGCTCAGCCTTCTTGTACGGCGGGTCGTTCTGCATTCTTAACGGGTCAACTTCCTGTGCGAACAGGCATGCACTCAGTCGGGTTGCCAGGTGGCCCTGTTGGTTTAAGTGCCGACACACCAACGCTTCCTGAAATCCTTAAAACCATGGGTTATGTGACTGGACAGTTTGGTAAAAACCACCTTGGTGACCGAGATGAATTCCTACCGACAATGCACGGTTTTGATGAGTATTGGGGTTGGTTGTATCACTTGAATGCAATGGAATACACAGAAGATCCAGATTGGCCAAAAGATGGCTCTTTGGATGCCTTTGCACCTCGTAATGTTATTTACGCAAGATCAGACGGTAAAGGTGGTCAAACGATCGAAGACGATGGTGCATTGTCGATCGAGCGTATGCGTACACTCGATGACGAAGTGAATAAACACGCGATCAACTTCATTGAAAGGGCGGTTGAAGCGGATAAGCCCTTCTTCACTTGGTACTGTCCATCACGTGGTCACGTTTAGACGCACCTGTCACCTGAATACGAAGCGATGCTCGGCCAAAACGGTTGGGGACTTCAAGAAGTGGTCATGAAAGATCTTGATGATCACGTCGGCGAGATGATGGCGAAAATGGAAGAACTCGGTATTGCCGACAACACCATCATCATATTCACTGCCGATAACGGCCCTGAGATCATGACTTGGCCAGATGGCGGTATGACACCTTATCACGGTGAGAAAGGCACAACTTGGGAAGGTGGCGTAAGAGCCCCTGCACTGGTTAGCTGGCCGGGTAAAATCCCAGCGGGTACTGTAGGCAATGGCATCTTTGATGGTATGGATTGGTTACCCACTCTTGTCGCTGCGGCTGGTGGTCCAACGGATCTAAAAGAAAAACTGCTGAAAGGTCACGATGGCTTTAAAGCGCACCTTGATGGTTACAACCAAGTGGATATGCTGACTGAGAAAGGTGAGTCAAACCGTAAAGAGATCTACTACTACGAACGAGACAAGCTGCAAGCGGTTCGTGTTGGTGATTGGAAGGCGCACTTTGTGGTCCAAAACCATGGCTGGAGTGGTCCGAAAGAAGAGCTAAACGCACCATTGCTGTTTAACTTACGTCGTGACCCATACGAGCGAGCGGCAGAAGAGTCGGGCATGTACTTGAAATGGATGGGGCAGAAAATGTGGGCATTTGGTCCTGCTCAAGCTGCTGTTCAACAACATCTAGCAACCTTCCAAGAGTGGCCCCCAGTGACACCAGATTTACCAGCTGAGAAAACAGGTGGTGTAGGTAATTAATACGCACTTGTAAAAACTAAGTGCCCGGTTAACAAACCGTTGACTGGGCATTTTTTGTTTGGTCTATCAATCTTTTCTTTGAGTAAAAATAAGCCCGAGTTAATAGAGTTTTGAGTAGATGGTAGCCCAAGCTAATCCCCAAGAGGCAACTTATAGCTGTTTTTCAACTCCTTAACCGAGATATTAGACTTAATCGCACTCACGCCTTTTACTCGTCTGATCGAGCTAATACGCTCAAAGTACTCTTCTAAATCTTTCGCTAGCACTTGAATCATATAGTCGGCGCCGCCTGCAATACAGTGACACATAGGAATCCAATCGGTTACTTCGACAAACTCTTCAAACGGTTCTGTGTTTTCTACTTCATGGTTACCTAAGGTCACAAGAGTAAAACCAGCCACATGAAAACCAAGCTTTTTGCGGTTTAGCTTCGCGGCGTAACCATCGATGTAACCCGTCTCTTCCATGCGTTTCCAACGGCGCCAGCACGGGGTTTCGCTGAGGTTCACTTTCTCTGCGAGCTTACTGTTGCTCATGCGTCCGTCTTGTTGGATATGTTCTAAGATGGCGATATCTGTGTCATCTAACACTTCTTTGGTGGATTCTTTCTGTTTCATGGCTATTTTAGAAAAGTCTTGCTCAAATTTAGATTAATATTAGCCTATATAGCAATTTAATTCCTAGTCGAATCTGTAAACTCTCTCCCTATAAATACTTTACTTATTAGGAGTGAGAGGAAATGAGCTCTCAATTAATGCTGGCGTTCTTGCTATTTTCAACATCAATTGCAATTACACCTGGGGCAGGCAATATCGCATTACTTGGGATTTCAAGTCGTTATGGATTTGCTGCGACTTTACCTTTTATCTCTGGGAACGCTGTTGGCATCATCATCGTACTGGCAGGATCCAGTGTCGGATTGGTGAGTCTATTTACCCTTTACCCAGATCTTTATAACATTTTGAAATACGCGGGTGCGGCTTACTTGCTGTTTATGGCGTGGTCGATTGCGAACATGCAAATCGAAGAAAGCACGACTGATAATCGCTCGGGCTTTATGTCAGGCGTGTTAGTGCAGGTGTTGAACCCTAAAGGTTGGATTGCTTCATTAACCGTGTTTTCGCAATTCATTACTCCGAATGCAGATTACTTGATTCAAGTCGTGACCATTATCGCGGGTATGGTTATTACCGGTGTGCCGTGCATGTTGGTGTGGGCGTATTGCGGCACCATGCTGAAAAAATTACTGCAATCACCAAAACAGATGATGTTTGTGAACCGTTGCTTGGGTGGAAGCTTAGCGATGGTGGTTGCCTTTATGCTTTATCAACCGGCATAAATCACAAAGAAAAAACCACTCCTAAATCCATAGGAGTGGTGTCTAAATGTCGACTAAGTCGTTAACAGTAAAGAAATAAGTTAACAAATATTTAAGGAACTTGAGCTAAAAGCTTTTAAGTTTGAAGCTTAAGCCGTTTCAGCCTCTTTAACTGGAGCTGAGTTACGGATTAGGTGGTCAAATGCACCTAAGCTTGCTTTTGCACCTTCACCCATTGCAATGATGATCTGTTTGTAAGGTACGGTTGTTACGTCACCCGCTGCGAATACACCTTTCATTGATGTTGCGCCATGAGCGTTAATTTCAATTTCACCGCGTGGTGAAAGCTCTACCTTCGAACCCTTCAACCATTCGCTGTTTGGCATCAGGCCGATTTGAACAAAGATACCTGCTAGTTCAATCTGTTTAAGTTCATCGGTGTTGCGGTCTTTGTATTCCAGACCGGTTACGCGGTTGCCATCACCAATCACTTGCGTTGTTTGCGCCATCTTGATGATTTCGATGTTTGGTGTTGCGTTCGCTTTGTCGATAAGCACTTGGTCGGCACGCAGTGTGTCTGCAAATTCAAGTACGGTTACGTGTTCAACGATACCCGCTAAATCAATTGCCGCTTCGATGCCTGAGTTACCACCACCGATAACCGCTGTTTTCTTACCTTTGAATAAAGGACCGTCACAGTGTGGGCAGTAAGCTACACCTTTATTGCGGTACTCTTGCTCTCCCGGAACGTTCATTTCACGCCAGCGAGCACCGGTACTTGTGATAACCGTGCGAGCTCGTAGTGTTGCGCCGCTCTCTAGCTCTACGTGGATGTAACCGTCTTCAGTGTTTTCTGCCGCAATGATGTTTGCAGCGCGCTGCTCAGTCATCACTTCAACACCGTACTCTTTTACGTGCTCTTCAAGGCTTGCCACTAATTTAGGGCCAGTTGTCGCTTTCACTGAGATAAAGTTCTCAATCGCCATCGTATCCATCACTTGGCCACCGAATCGGTCAGCAACCACACCAGTGCGAATGCCTTTACGTGCAGCATAGATAGCGGCTGAAGAACCTGCAGGGCCACCGCCGACAACCAATACATCAAACGGTGCTTGTTGGTTTAGGTTTGCTGCTTTCTTTTCTGCTGCGCCTGAATCGACTTTGTTAAGGATTTCAGCCAGTGACATACGGCCTTGACCAAATAGCTCACCGTTAATAAACACGCTTGGTACTGCCATGATGTCGCGAGACTTCACTTCGTCTTGGAATGCTGCGCCATCAATCATTGTTGTCTTAACTAGAGGGTTAATCGCCGACATCATGTTGAAGGCTTGAACCACTTCTGGACAGTTTTGGCATGAGAGCGAGATAAAAATCTCTACATTAAGCTCTTGATCGAGTTCTTTAATTTGCTCGATTACGTCCGCTTCAAGCTTGATAGGGTGACCACCACTATGAAGCAGTGCAAGTACCAGTGATGTGAATTCGTGACCCATTGGTAAACCGGCGAAACCGATCGCAGTGCCTTTCTCTTGGTTTACGACCTGCATGATAGGGCGGCGAGTGCTTGCGTTATCATCACGAATTACTTCAATTTTGTCGGTGAGAGAGGCGATATCATTCGCCAGATCTTGAAGTTTGTTCGCGGTATCGCTGCTATCAAGGCTCAGTACTAACTGAACATTGGTTTTTAGGTTTTCTAGGTATGCTTTTAGCTGCTGCTTCATTGCTTGATCTAACATAATCGTGCCTGCTCTTAAATTCTGTGTCTTGGTATTGACCAATACCTTCTTGCTGAAAAAGGGAAATAAAAAGGGGGCGCAAGTCGGCAAATACTGTGGTGTTGATGTTTTGAAAGGGTGGCGCGCGACTGCCCTTTAGGAGGGGGGCCGAAGCGCGCCTGTAGAACCGTTTAACTGTTCTGTTTTACTCGTTCTTTCTTGGCTATTCTTGTTTAGCTAGGCTTAGATTAAATCTTGCCTACTAGGTCTAGAGATGGCGCTAGAGTCTCTTCGCCTTCTTTCCATTTAGCTGGGCAAACTTCACCTGGGTGAGCGGCTACGTATTGTGCTGCTTTAACCTTGCGTAGTAGGTCTTCAGCGTCACGGCCGATGCCTTCAGCTGTGATTTCCATTGCTTGGATAACGCCTTCAGGGTCGATTAGGAACGTTGCACGGTCTGCAAGGCCTTGACCTTCACGCATAACGTTGAAGTTGTTTGTGATGTTGCCTGTTTGGTCGCCGACCATGAAGTATTCGATAGTGCCGATTTTGTCAGAAGTATCGTGCCATGCTTTGTGAGAGAAGTGCGTGTCAGTTGATACTGAGAAAACTTCTACGCCGCGAGATTGAAGCTCTGCGTATTTGTCTTGTAGGTCAACTAGCTCAGTTGGACATACAAACGTGAAGTCTGCTGGGTAGAAGAAGAATACAGCCCACTTGCCTTTAACGTCTTGCTCAGTGATTTCTACGAATTCGCCGTTTTTGAATGCTGTTGCGTTGAATGGTTTGATTTCTGTGTTGATCATGATTCGACTCTCTTTCTAATTTGTAGTGTTTAACGCTATCCCGCGTCGATGGAGCTATATTGCATTCGCACCGAAAATTAGTGAAATCGGACATTTCTATAGATTCAATAGGCAAATCCTATCTTCGTAAGAAGATCGCTATCGACAAAAACTATCGATAAAAGTTATCAAACTAGGGCTACGTTCTATTTGGGTAGCTATGCTCTTTAGGCTGTTCTCTATTTCGGCTTATCTCTATTCACGTAAGCCTCTATGTATCTATGTATCTATGTATCTAAGTAGGCAAGTAGGCAAGGGCAGGCGTGGCTTCTTTAAGCGAGCTGGGATTTGATGCTAAATCTGTAAATAACAAAAAATTGTCATTAATATAATTAATGATAATTTCAGTTAATCGTTACATCTCCATATACTCTCTCCATCGAAACGAAACATCGAAGCCAGTCTTCGAAACGCACAGAATTAAAAACGAATTTGGAGTAAGTTATGAAAATGAATCACGTAGGCATCATGGTGGGTGACATGGATCAAGCAGTCGAGTTTTACACGAAAGCGCTGGGTCTAAGAATCGTAATGAACAACACTAAAGTGATGGAAGAGCGCGAATCAGCAATCGGCCGTATGTGTATCGCTGTGTTCGGTGAAGGCTTTAAAGGCTTCAACATTGCACACCTAGTAACTTCTGATGGTATTGGTGTTGAGCTGTTCGAAATGAAAGATCGCCAAGAGCGTCACGAAGTTGATTTCTCTCGCCTAGGTATCTTCCACTTCTGTCTGCAACTTCCAAAAGAGCAGTTTCATTCAGCTATTAAGCGTGTTGAAGAGTATGGCGGTAAGGTTCGTATGGACATCATGCGTTACCACCCAGAAGACGAACTAAAACAAGCGCAAATGGTTTATCTAGAAGACCCGTTTGGCAACCTATTCGAATTCTACTCGCACACATACGAAGACACGTACGCGACTGATTACGAGTAATCGCGTTACCTGCCTGTCATAAGGTAGAAAACCGAAACACCCCCTAAAGAGGATTGGTAGAGATACCAATCCTTTTTTGTTTTTGGATGTTTGGTTGAGTGACTTATCTATATGAAGTGATTAAGAAAGGTACAGATTTAAGGCGTTGCTAAAGTTGACGTTTTGAAGATAAAACCTTTCATGAATATGACGGAAGAAAACGTAGTTTATGGAAATATTGCGGGCTCATACCGAATGGTAGCCTTGATTGAGCTGAGACTATACTCAGCTCAATATTGCTAACCAACAACAACGAAAATAGAGAAACATGCAGAGATTAGCGTTCCCAAATCACATGAAAAAACTACATATCATCTTTACCGCTCTTATTCTTATGATATTAGCTGGATGCACCTCAACGTCGGCTGTCGGCAGTTCTAAAACAAAGGACTATGCCAAGTCACATGCTCTTGTGGGTAAAGCTTCTTGGTATGGCGATAAATTCCATGGAAAACTCACAGCAAGTGGTGAGACATACAACATGAATGCCTACACAGCGGCTCATAAAACCTTGCCCTTTGGGACGATCGTGAGAGTGACCAATACAGACAATGGCAAGTCGGTCGATGTGAAAATTAACGATCGAGGCCCTTACGTAAAAGGCCGAGTGATCGACCTTTCTCACAAGGCATTTGCACAAATAGGTAACGTTAAGCAAGGCACTGTGCCTGTCAAAATTGAGATTGTTGATGACAGCAATACCTTTAGGTATAAGCACTAACCAACTTCAAGTATTCCTTTGAATTGTCAACCACTACTATAAACGGTACTAAGAGCTAGGCCGGTACTGGTTAGTAATCAAAAGTGAAGTTGTATTCGTTAAACAGGCTCACATCTTACTAAACTTGTGAGACATAAAATGGCCTACGGTTAAGTTGGGAATATAGAATTGAGTCGCTCCGCCAGGTAAGCCTTGCGAATTACCTCTCATTTCAAGAGCTGTATTTCTTTTGGATTGTGAGCCTGTATCAATCCGGTCCATCCCTTTAAAACCGCCAAACCAAGCATAAACCGGAGATTTTAGTCTCATCTCCAATAAGTAATCCAATGAACTCCAGTTCTCTTTGATAACTGAGGTCAAACGTCCCCATTCTCTAAGAGATACGCCATTACGCTGCGCAATTTTTTTCTTTTGTTCTAGTCCTGCATCATGTTGGAAAGGGTCGGTTGGTGACCACCATGGTGAGAGTGTGGTCTCGTCTGTAATTTCACCTCGCCCTAAAGTTGGATAACCATTAAATTTATATATCGATGTCCCAGCTGGAAGGAGTTCTCTAGTGGGTTGGCCATATTGTAATTGAAAGGCATCTCTTACAAATGTTCCAGGGCCAGTTGGTATAGAGCCAACAATACTCCAGTCTAAATTATGATTTAGTATCACTTTAATACTCCTGCGCGATTCATTATAAATAATTGAATTTGCGAATCGAATAACTGTCTGAAAAATAGCTATTATTATTTGTTTGCAATATCATCACCAAGTATTACCCAGCAATATCACTCAGTGTTCATATATGTTCGGTTTCAATGCAATTGACAAGTGCGTTGGAGGCATGAGTTGATTCGCTATGTCTATATTTCCCCGTCGAAAATCTACATATAGGATGAGGATGATTAGGACTAAAAATAAGTGAACTTAGGTGAATTAAGGAGATTAAAAAATCGGCTTTCAATGCTGAACCAACAAGCGACATGCTGACTTTGGAGGGTGTCACTTCTCGTAAGCGCCAGATTGGCCCTGCGGTTCAAAAGGCAATTGAGAGCTTGTAAGCAGAAAGAGAGTTTGGGAAAGGGATTGGTAGAGAACCCCCCCTTTTTTTGATAAACTAATTAACTTGGACTTAAGGACTAAATTCACCAGTGTTTTCGTTGGCAAAATACTAATACCCGCATTGTATAAATATGGTAAAAAGTAGAGTTTGGTTGTTTATATGAAGTGTATAAATAAAAATTTCTTTTTATTTGAGTAGAAATGCATTTTCTGTTGTCCAAAACACACAATGTTTCTACCTAAAGGATTTTATTCTGTATGAGAAAACTAATAATAACTGCTCTTTGTCTTTATATATCTGGCTGTGCAACCAACGGTGCTGTCTGCATTCCTACAGGAGTTAGTATTTACTGTGGTAGTGGTGTCTAAATAAACAATATCAATAGTGGACAACCAATAGTCAATTAATCTTAAAAATTATTTCCATTAGAATTATAGCCTTGTTCGGCTCTCAACCAAAACTCAGAAAGATCTTCAAACAAGTCGTCGTTGTCTAAGATGCTTAAATGGTTTTCATCGTAACCAAGAATTTGGTCGGCGTTTAATTGAGCTGGACGCGAAAGCTGGCTTGATAGGTCAATTACGCCATCATTACTGTTGGTATTAAATAACTCCCCTGAATTGTATCCAAACGCTAAAAAGTGCGGGGTATGGTTTTTAGTCTTACTACCAAATAACTCGGCGATAAATTTTCCGTCTGGATTTAAATCTACCCAGGCTGGCATCACGATAGGGGAGTATTCAACTCCTTGCTTGGCGGATGCCACACCCCCAAACGGGGAAGATATGGTGGTGATGCTGCTGACAAAATTGCACAACTGCCCGATTTGGCACTGACGAACACTGTTTGCCACGATCAGCCCGCCCATGCTGTGTGCCACCACGTGTAATTGTTGGATCTTGTATTCCGTCACTATGGTATGCAGCAGGTTATTTAAGCCTTTCGAGCTTAAAACCAGAGATAAGCCAGAAGGGTAGTTGAATACCCATATTTGGTATTTAGATTGATCGATTTTTTCGATTAATGGAGCAAAATCTAAAGCGGTCGCATTGATACCATGTACAAATAGGATAGGGATTTTAGTTGGGTCGTATTCCGACAAAAAGTAGAGTCCAGCATTGCCTTCAAAAAAGAATGTTACTGGCTGCCACATGCCGAGCTTAGCGTTTTCTCGCTTAAAGGGCGGATCCGTTAAACTCACAACAGTGCCTATATCGACAAGATCCAATTCCACTTTCAGTAAAGAGGACAGTGAGTGATTAACAAAGGCTCTGGGCGCTTTGTTTTCGTCAATGGCGAGTGAAATTCTTACTGTAGAATTGTCTTGGTGATCGTGCAGATTAACGACACTGAATGGTTCGTCAGCTTGTAGGGTTAAATCTTGGTTTTTATCATCAAAGACAAGTAGGTAGTGTATTTTTCTAGATAGCTGCAATTGAATACTGTCGCTATCTATTATGCCGTCGTAGCCATCAACTTCGCTTTTATTGATATCTTTTATCTGTTGAATAACGACGGCTGAGCCCGACGCTGGTTCGGTCAAAATGATTTGGTACTGGTCGGTATAGGCATCAATTGCGTCTATCTCATGAGATAGATTTCTAAAATTACTGCACCCTGATAGCACTGAACTGAGTAACAATGCTGAACTGAAAAATATTGCAGTAAGTAATCGCCTCATTCTAATTTAATCCCCATATCAACAAGCTTCGTCATTCAATCAATAATTTTTATACATAAACAAACAGCATGAGTTTAATACTAGCAAGAAAACAGAGAGTTAGGTCATACGTTGTTCTTGAGCATGTATTGTCTTGGTCCGAGTTTACTTAGTTCACGCTGCTCGACCGCGGTATGGCTGATGTCGATTGTCTTTTCGATACTGATTGTCTTTCCGACCCTGATTGTTGGTATATGATTTTTACGATTCTCAATCGCTTTGATTCATGAAAATTATCGACATTAAGAAAAAAATTGAACTTTATTATTTTAGTTAAGTCGTATTGCTACGTTTACCATAACAAGACATCTGCAGTTTAGATATGATCTCAAGTCGAAACACACATCAGCTAACTCGTAGCGCACTATTATTAGTGGGTTGGGTTATCTGTTTCTGTCTCGCCAGTAATATGAGTTTTATCCAAGGCTGCAAAGTAAATTATGACAACAGTGATTCTGCTATTTCTACTGCCGTGCAGGCAAACAAGATTAGCGATGGTGGCGTTTTTATTGATGGGGCATCTCAATCCCAAGACGGCCAATCCGTCCAAAAATGTGAGTTATCAGAACATCTGATAAATTTTGATCACCACCAAGTCAATGATCAAGCAATATTCACGTACTTCATACTCGTTGTCGTCGTATTGTGGCTGCTAAGTACTGTCCCGTATTTCCCTCCCTTCACTGAGCCAATCCTCCACAAAGGTAGGCGCATCCATCTCAAGGTCTGTGTCTTTAAAGAATAAGAATAAGAGCGTTTAACTAACACTCATATTATTCATTTTTTAAGGAAAAATTAGACATGCCTAAAAGCAAAATGTCATTGCGCTTTGTTGTGCTTTGGCTATTCGTTGCGCTGTGTTCAACATTCACTGTGAACGCAAGTGCGAGCGAATCGATGACTCCTGTTACAACGGGTTGGATGCAAGACAAGTTACATCCGTATGTAGAAACGCGTTTTGTCATGACAGGACAAATTAATAAAGAAGATAAAACCGCGGCGGGTTATCTGGAAGTGAACCTTTCTGATGAATGGAAAACTTACTGGAGAAGTCCTGGCGAAGGAGGCATTGCGCCCAAAATTAAATGGGCCGACTCTAAGAACGTTTCGCAACTGCAATGGTTTTGGAAGTTTCCTCAACGCTTCAACTTGCTCGGCATAGATACGCTGGGCTACAAGCACAACATCATCTTTCCGATGAATCTTCATATTGATGATATGAACAAACCTGTTGAGCTCCATGCAGTGCTGACGATGTCTTCATGCACCACCATATGTATTCTCACGGATTTTGACATCAACTTGGTGTTTAACCCAAGTGAGATGACCGTGAATAACGACGCGATGCTTGTCTACGCAAAAGCAATGAGCGAAGTGCCGAAAGACTCACCGCTTGTAGAGGGCACATCTACGATTTGGGATGCTCACAAGTCGCAACTTCAAGTTATTGCTACACATCAAATTGGTTGGACTGCACCCGATATAATCGTGGATGGTGATTCAGATGAAATGCAAGATGCTGAATTTGGTATTCCTCACATTGAAATTGAAGGTAACCAAGCCATTGCGACTTATGACGTAAGCAGCTGGATGGGCACACCCGATCTCAACAACCAACACATTCGTGTAAGCATCAAAGACAAAGACTTCATCACAGAATACCCAGCCACCGTTACCAACGGCATAGTGGGTAATAGCTCTATGATAAGTATGGTGCTTTTGGCGCTATTAGGAGGGTTGATTCTCAATATCATGCCCTGTGTATTCCCTGTACTTGGAATGAAACTGAGTGGGGTTATTTCTGCTCAAGGCATGGCAAGAAAACAGGTTAGGTTCCAATTCCTTGCATCTGCGAGTGGCATCCTCGCATCCTTCTGGTTAATCGCCACTTTCTTGGCTGTGTTAAAAATATCAGGCAGCGTTATCGGTTGGGGAATTCAGTTCCAAAATGGTTGGTTTATCGGTGGGATGTTTATCGTCACAGCCCTTTTCAGCGCCAACATGTTAGGGCTTTTCGAGATCCGTCTTTCATCGAATACAAGTACGTGGATGGCAACCAAGGGAGACAGTAGTTACGTCGGACACTTTACTCAAGGCATGTTCGCAACGCTATTGGCTACGCCATGTTCTGCTCCATTTCTTGGGACAGCCGTTGCATTTGCTCTTGCCACGACTATCCCGACGATGTTTGGTATTTTCACCGCACTTGCCGTTGGTATGGCACTTCCATGGATCATCGTTGCTGCATTCCCATCGATAGCTTTGGCGCTGCCTAAACCAGGAGCATGGATGAACCGTGTTAAATACCTGTTCGGCGGAATGATGCTAATCACTAGCGTTTGGCTCTTTAGCTTGCTTCGACCTCATGTCCCTCAATTGTGGCTATACGCAATACTGGCGGTCAGTGTTTGCCTATTGCTTGTCAGGTTGGTTCAAGTGCATGGAATCAAGACTGCGGGTGCTGTTGCCTTGCTGCTGTTGAGTGTTATCTCTGCCTCGTTATTTGTCGAGAAGGCAACATCCAAAATTCTGCCACCAGAACCTGAGTGGGAAGCTTTGTCGACCGTAGCCATTGATGATCATGTTGCTAACGACAAAGTAGTTTTCGTTGATGTTACCGCTGATTGGTGCGTGACTTGTAAAGCAAACAAGATCGGGGTTCTCTTACAAGATCCTGTTTACAGCGTATTGACTGAAGGTGATGTAGTGCCGATGGAGGGCGATTGGACAGTCCCAAGTGATAGTGTCACGTCATACCTACAAGATCACAACCGTTTCGGTGTTCCGTTCAACATGGTTTATGGCCCTAACGCTCCGGAAGGTATTGAGCTTCCTGTCATCTTAACCAGTGATGCGGTGATGGAAGCCATTGAGAAAGCAAAAGGTGGTGACGAATGATGAGAAAAAAAGCTAAGGCAAAACCTCAGTCCAAAAAGCAGAAGTTGAGATCGGCATTACTGTATACCTTGTTCGCATTGGTCGTGGTCTTTGGTGTTGATTATTGGCGTACAAAAGACGTTCCAATGCAGAACGTTCCGCCAATGGTTGGGATGTCGTTATCCGGTAAACCGATAGATGTAATAGAGATGAGTAAGAAAGAGCCGGTATTAGTTTATTTTTGGACGACATGGTGCGTCGCCTGCAAATTTGTGACGCCAGTGGTTGATTGGTTTTCATCGAGCTATCCCGTCGTTGGTGTATCACTGACTTCGGGTAAAGATGAAAGAGTTCAACGCTATATGAATGCTAAAGGGTATAGCTACGACAACATTAATGACACTCAAGGTAAAATTACACGCGATTGGGGAATCTCCTTAACGCCAACACTCATTGTTATTAATGATGGAAAAGTAACAAGTGTTACTTCAGGAATTACTACGCCAATAGGTATCGCAGCCCGACTTTGGTTAGCTAAGTATTAATGGGAAAAATATGAAATTCATTACAAAAAGCATCATCACACTATTGGTTACTCTGGCTTTCTCTCCCGTCACTTTCGCAATGACAAAACAAGAAAAAATTGCCGAGATAACGCAAATGCTAGAAACGAACGAAGGTATTATCGATTCAGTTCACGACAGTCTAGCTGCTTACATAGATCAACAAAGTAGCTTTGATAAAACGTTAGTTGAGAGTCATGACTTTATTTATAACAACCCACATCACCCTTGGTATGGTTCCGAACATCCAAAACTGACGATCGTAAATATGACTGATTTTAGTTGCCCGTGGTGTAAAAAATTAGACCCGGTTCTTCGAAAAATAGCGGATGAGTTCCCTAATGACATCAAGGTGATAAATATTTATATCCCTCTAAAGGAGAGAGATTCGCCATTGAACTCAGCAACTTTTGGACTCAATGTCTGGAACAATGACAAAGAAAAATACAAAGCAGTTGAAGAGATGTTGATCAGTAAGCCTGGTATTCACAACGTTCGTTCGATAATGAAAGTAGCGAAGAAGAACAAAGCCACCGATTATGTTTCTTCAGACAGTGAAATAGCGATTGAAGTTGCTGAAAACTATAACTTATTTACGAGGCTGGGTGTTCGGGGTACACCAGCGATGCTAATTGATGGAACATTGCTCCCCGGCTACTTGCCATACGAAAAACTATATCCAATAGTAAAGGCTAAGCTAGAAGAGAAAAGTAAATAGAATAAATTTACGATAACTTAATTATTATCTTTGATGGATAAAAAGCCCTATTGATTAGGGCTTTCTATCATTTAAATATTAATTGTAAAAGTGGATTACAAATTAATAAACAATATACAACGCAGCTAGTCCAAATATGCCTAGAAAACTCAGAACACCACATGTCGAGTACAACAACAGTCTCATTGTTAATTCCTGATTACAAAAAATTATTAATAGTATTTACTTTTATAAATTGCCTTATGTGAAATTTAAGGGCGTGGGGTTGACAAGGTTATATTAAAATAGCACCTCCAGATAAATTATCACTTAACATTTAGTTAGAGTTCCCCATGCTGAAATAATTCCCTTTACTCTGTGTTTTTTACGAAGTAATTAGAGGTTGTTTATTTTTAATTTTTACAGGTTGATATTCCATTTTGTTTCTTGTGTGGTTGTTATTTGGGTGGGTAATACGTGAATGTAAATTGATTCATAGAGTTGGACTTAACTCGAAAAACGGAAACTAACTCGTAGAATGGAAGTTAATTTCTCTAATCTGGGTGATCAAGTTATCCTCGATTAAGTTGTTATCAACACCGTTAAATACGTTCACGTTAGTGATTAGCTTTTTCATAGTCTGCACCTTTTGGAAATGAGTGTGTGTCGCTGATGGAGTCATCATATGGGGGCAGCATTTGAAGAATGGCCATTTGGTGACAGTGATGAATTGGGTGTGTTTTTGCTATTGCTATAAGAGAAGGAAGGGGGATTTCTGTCGAATCATTAATTTGAATAATGATTATTGGTGGTGTCACAAAATGGTAAGTTTTGCTCCTTTTCGAGCGCTAAGATGTATTTCAAATCAAGGCGACTTATCAAATTAGAGAGAGACAGAATGACTAAATCAGACAAAGTTTACGGGTTCAACACACCACAACGTCTATTTGTAGGTTACACGTTAGCTGTGCTGGTGGACTTAGTGGTACTTAACTTTTTCGATGAGTACTGGGACTTCGTCAACATTGAGTCTTTCACTATTTCTTTGATAGCAGCGTTATTACTGCAGTTATTGTTGAAGCTCTCTATTGGCTTAGAGCACAAGATTGCTGAGCACTTCAAAAGTAAACCGGGTACCGCGCCTAAGGTTTATCGCGCCATCACTACTTACATCATCTTGGTGGGTTCAAAGTTCGTGATGCTAGAAGCGATTAACTTATTGTTCGGCGAGAAGGTGAGCTTTACAGGCCCTTGGAATGGTGTAGTGGCGTTCTTCGCCGTGGTATTTACGATTCTCATTGCTGAAGTAATTGTATCGAAGATCTACTTTGCGCTTGATGATAAACAAGAATCAAACTTGAAAGAAAAGACAGCTTAAGCATAAGTAGAGTTAAACATAGGGGAGTTCGGAATGAACCCTCAATTGAAAAGGGTTGGCATGTTTGCCAACCCTTTTTGTCTTTTAGCTATCCCACACTTTAGAGTAAGCGACTAATTCAGCTTATGCAGACCGATTAATTAGTACTTAACTTGGTAGTTCAGAGTGTAAGTACGGCCGCGGCCTTTGTAGTCATACGCTGCTGAGTCGTAATGAGACGAGTAAAGGATTTGAGCACGTTGACCCCAAACAGTGGTGTAGTCTTTGTTCAGTAAGTTTTGAATACCAAAACCTAGACTACCGACAGGAAGCTGATAGGTACTCACTAGATCAAACACGGTGTAGCCATCAAGTTTGTTTTTGTCGTCTTCGTAATCAAACATAGTTTGGCTTTGTACTTTTACAGATAGGTCTGTGTCATACCAACCTGCCCAAGCACTTGCTTTAGAAGTACTTGCACTTCCTGCAGATACATCTTTCCAACCGTCGTTACCTTTCACTTCAGAGGTGACGTAGTGACCAGAAGCGCCCAGTTGAATGTTGTCATGTACCCAGTAAGAAGCCATCGCCTCTAGCCCGTACACTCGCTTTTTGTCATTGATGTTTTCAATCAGCAATGTCTTTCTGTTGTACTTCACTGATTTGTCAGATTGTGAGTAATAAGCCGCGGTTTGCAAGCTTAGCTCGCCAGTATCAAGGCGGTAACCTAACTCGAAACTGTTGGTTTTGATACCAGACATTTTTGAGTCATTAACGTTGATGCTGTCGTTGAGTTTCCAGTGATCACCAACGAGCTTGTAGCTGCCTTGTCCGTAGTATTTAGCTGGGTCTGCAAGGTCGAAACCTTGCGAGAAGTTTGCCCAAACTTGAGACTCGTTATTAAGGTGGTAGATCGTACCTAGGTTAAATAAGCCAACACCGTAATCAGTTTCACCACCTGGTACTGCGTCTGCTGTTTTGCCTTTACCAGCAGCAATTTTCTTCTGCTGGCTGTAGCCGACAAAATCATCAATCTTGTTAGAGATGTATTGGTAGCGGAATCCACCTTCCACCGTCCAATCATCGGTGATCGCATAGTCAGATTGTATAAAGCCTGCGATAGAGCTGACTTTAACACCTGCATAGCGACCCACTTGTGCATAGGTCTTGTTGACTAAGTTGCCTGAATTGTTCGCAATGGTGCGATCGTAAAGCGCTTGATTGCTATCAAGCTGATCTTGATACGCATCGATACCATAAACAATATTGAACTTATTGAAGCTCTTAGCCAGTGCTGTTTTTAATGAAATAACATCGGTAATTTGTTGACCAGAAGATTGGAAGTAAGGCGTGTAAGTTTGGTCTTCTTTACGGTATGAAGCTTCAGCAATAAACTGATGCCCAAGGAATTGATCATCGACGTAAGAGGCACTCAGCATGATGCGCTCAGTTCCGTGTTCGCGATCCGAGTAAAACCCTTTACGTACGTCAACAAAATCGCGCCCGGTGATGTATAGACCGTAAGGAGAGTTTTGCTGGCTATCGTAATATTGTGCTAGGAAGTTGAGCTTTTTGGTCTCAGACAGGTTCACGCCGACAGTTGTCAGAAAATCTAACGTCTTGTTGAACTGCAGTGAGCCTTGTGAAATGTCAGGAGTAACAATATCGCCATCTGCATCGAATACACCTTGTGTCTCGGTGTAAACCACAGAAGAGCGAGCTTGAACTTTGTCGTTACCGCCAGAGATAGATTGACCGACTTTGTAATCGAAATCTTCACCTGAATTAAAGCCCGATGAGCCACCGACATAAGATTCGAATTCTAACTCTTCACCTTGTGCTTTTTTGGTGATGATGTTGATGACACCACCAGAAGCACCGGCACCGTAGATAGATGTTGCACCCGATAACACTTCGATGCGATCAATGTTAAATGGGTCGATTGAATCTAAGTGGCGGCTGATTTGGCGAGAGGATTGCAGTGATACGCCATCGATCATAACGAGCATCTTACGGCCACGTAGATTCTGACCATAGTTAGTACGAGCGCCGCTGCTTACATCTAAAGAGGGAATGCTCGCCGATAGAATTTCACCTAATGATTTACCACCACGGTATTCCTGTTCGATTTTATCTGCGTCGATGTACCAAACTGTTCCCGGAATATCGCTGATCGCTTTTGGTGTTCGGCTAGCGACAACCACCATGTTTTCTTCGGTTGTGTATTCTTGTGCTTGGGCTGTAAACACTGTGCTTGCTGCGACAATCGCTAGCGTAACGGTGGAAAGCTTGAAACTTCCTTTTTCGGTTTTCATTTTGTTCTCAATCTTGATCAATAAAAGGCTGCACAAAGACTCATATTTGTGCGATGACTTTGTTTTTTATAAGTAAACAAGCGTTCATCTTTACTGGTTAGTAATAAATGAAGCCTCCTAAATTAGAAAAGAGGTTAACAGTGGTCACTTACTTATGGCCCCAAACATACTCATCTCGATATCTTTCAAGCTTGTATACGTTCGCATTCACGCCACCTAAGCGGTTACTACTTCAATAGTTAAAGTACGAAGTATTATCGTTAAGCTTATCAATTCTAAATAAGAATCATTATTATTGTGTTTTTGTTGCGAAAATACAATATGAAAATGCAATTTTATTTTATAGATTTGGAAACACTTGTTTGCCGGGAGGGTTAGTCACTCGGGCGGAACAGAGCCAGTGCCTTGTTCCGCAAGTGTTTAAGCGGGTGTGATACGTATAATTCAGAAGGTGTGAAAGTGCAGGTATTAGGGCCTGTTGATCTTTTGAACAAAATTTAACAACGAAAGGTAAACAGGCCTCGTGTGTTCATGAAGTCAGAATGGCATTTTCGATGGTAGAAGGACACGATAAGGGCAGCCATGATTTGACTGCTCACGTAGTTAACTGTTTTTTGCAATGATGCTGTTGATTAAACTTTCTCGCTGCTCCATAGAGACCGTCATTACGTCGTTGTAGGTGCGTTTCATGACTCGAATGTCATTTTCCAGTAGCTGAGCTAATTTTGTCGAGGCCGTTTGGTTGTCACCTTCTAGCACCAATTCGATGATCTCTAGGCGACGCTGGCACGATTTAGTGACCGAAGATTGAATGTGCATCGAGACGAGATCGGTCGCTTTACGTAGGCGATTATGTTGTTGCATGGTGCTCAATAAGAAGCGATTTCCTGAACATGCGGCAAGTTGCTCGTGAAACTCGGCACTGAGGCTAAAGAGTTGACTGGCGTTGACTGATTCTGGGGCGTTAATCGCTTGAGCATGGCGATCTCGGCAGCTTTCAATTGCACTGTTATCAAGTGTCCATGTTGGTTCGAGTAGGCCTGCAGGCTCGAAAATGAGTCGACAGCGATAACTTTCGGTGTGTCTTTCTAAGGTGTTCAACACACCATCAAGCTGCCATTTGTATCCTGGACTGCGACGAAAAATACCATCGCTTTCTAACAGGCGCAGTACGCTTTGCATCTCACCACGGTTGGCATCATAACGTTGTTGCAGGTCTTTCTCGGAAAACGACTGACCTAACTCACTAAAAAATAAATCCATGAGTACGCGCAGGTATAATTGTTCTTGGCGAGGTTGTTGGTCGTTGTCTTGGCCTGAAATTTCGATATCTGCCGCATCGGTTTGTAATACAGACCCTTTATAAGGGACGACTTTAGTGATGCCTTGCGCTGACAAGTGTTTTAGCACCGCTCGAATAGGGCTTCTTGATACTTCGAATTGCTGCGCCAAAGATGATTCATTTAGGCTGCTTCCCGCTTTCGCGTTGTCGGCTTTTAGCCTCGCGATGACCTTGAATAACAAATTTTGTTGGAGCTTTGTAATTGTCGTTATGTCCATGACGCTCAGAGTATGTGTTTAATCTTGATTCCATGGTAAACACAAAAAGGCTTAAATACCATAAATTGTGTTTTTGTAACCAAAAGACAATGTTAATCGACCTGTTGCAATGGATAGATTGGTTGGTAATTTAGCGGTTGATTGGGAATTGATCGGTTATTGATAGCTTTGTTGGCAAGTGTGTCAATGAGTAAGAAGAGAGCCCGCTTAAAGCCTCGACTGCAAATGGAGGCTTCAAACGGGGGCTTTAAGCGGAGAAAGTGACTTCTCGTGTGTGCTTATTTTCTCATTAGATAGAGGAAGTAGCCGCCACCAATCAGAGAGGCTAATAGACCTGCCGGGAACTGCCAAGGGAACCATAGCGTACGACCAATCCAGTCTGCAGCCACCATGATGATAGCGCCTAATAATGCTGCTGTGAGCATTTGAGGAATCGCGCGATATTGGTGAAGCGAACGCGCCATGTGTGGCGCCAATAATCCAATGAAACTTAATGGCCCAATGACGATGGTGCACAGAGTTGTTAGTGCCGCGACTAGCAAAAGCAAAGCCAATCGAACAGCGGTTGTGTTCATACCTAGGCTGCTTGTGGTGACGTCGCCTAAGTTAATCAGCTCTATCCAGCGATTCAAAGACAGCGCCACTGCACTTATGATGGCAACCCCAACGGCGAGCAAAATGACATCTTGATTAGCGACTAAATAAGTCGAGCCTGAAAGCCAAGTGAGGAGCGCGGTTGCATTCTCATTACCCGAGCTCATTGTGATGCGCAATAGAGCGTCGAGCCCTGCACTTAGCGCGATGCCTGTTAACAAGGTTTGCGTTGGGGCGAAATTGTGTTTTCTTCCCATTAACCAAACCACGGCAGTCACTGAAGTTGCACCGAGTGTACCAAGCAGCATTTGCTCTTCTCGGCCGACTGCAGTGCCAAATAGTGTGCCGAGCACTAACGCCAGAGCAGCCCCTGAGCTGATCCCCAATACTTCGGGGCTCGCCATTGGGTTGTTTGAGATGCGTTGAATAATCGTGCCTGCAAACGCAAGCCCGATCCCTGCCAATAGCGCGACTAATACACGCGGTAGACGTAGATCGAATAGCGATGGGTTGAGTTCAAGATTCCAGCCGAACTGGTTTTTACCTACTGTAAGGGCAAGAACACACATTGCCATCAATAGTACTGACATCGCGGCAAGTACTTTACGCGTACTGACGAATTTGTAGTGCTCAATGGTTTCACTGCGGTTTTTGAGATCGGACTGCAGCTTGGTACGTTGCAGTAACCACAATAAGAAAGGAGCACCCAGTAGCGCCGTCATTGCGCCGGTAGGGAGCAGTTCGCCACCGAAGCCAGAGAAGGGCTGAATCACTAAATCCACAATCAATAGAATGAAGCTGCCTACCAACCCGCTGACCAGAATCTGTTTCGCGAGTGCTCTTACACCGATAAGCCTAGCGATAGCAGGAGCCACAATGCCAACGAATCCGATTAAGCCTACTTCACTGACTACGGCTGCAGTAATAAAGATCGCCAACGATAAGCAAAGCAATTTGATTTGTTTGATGTTTACACCAAGCGAAGTGGCGACATTATCGCCAAATTGCAGCGCTGATAATGGACGCTGTAAAACCAGTAATAACAGCGTCGGGATCGAGACTAAAGGTATGAGAACCTGCACGCTCGACCAATCATTCTGATTCAGTACACCTGCACCCCAAACAAAAATACTGGTAAGCCGTTGTTCATGCAGCATGAGCAACATGGTGTTGAGTGAGCCTAAAAATAGGCTGACCACCATACCGGCTAACACCATGTGTAATGGTGAAAAGCCTCGTGCAGAACTTAAGGTAAAAACTAAGCCTGTTGCAAGGCAGCCCCCAATGAAAGCGGGAATAAACCCTGGGATAGCTAGGTTAGCAGGAATTAAAAGGATCCCTAATACCATGCCGAGTTCTGCGCCCGCAGCAACACCCAATGTGGTAGGTGAGGCAATGGGGTTACGCAGTACAAATTGCATCACGCACCCAGAGACTGCCAGTGCAAAACCACAAATGAGAGCGACGGCAAGCCTAGGTAAATAGGTGAGGTGAGTAATCAGATGCTGATAATTTGAAGAATCAAAGTGAAACAGCGTATCCCAAATCAAGCCAACCCCTTGCGAGTAAGGAGCGGTAATTTGCAGTAGCGAGCTGATCAACAAAACAGCAGCGACAGGTAGTGCCGCTGCCTTGATATTGAATCGCCCGGTGACGGTTTTTTCGATCTTTGCGGTAGCCATTATTTTTGGATAAGCAGTTCGGTAATGTGGTCACTAAACCTTTGAGCGGCGATTAGCCCACCGAAGGTCCAGATGGTAGGAAGTTCGTAAACGGAGTCTGTACGCGTAAACGCCATCGCTTGCCAAAGAGGGGATTGAGTCAGTTTCTTATGCTCTTCTTCCGTTAGCGGGCCAAAGATCATCACATTCGTCTGTTGGTGTTCAGCGAGCCTTTCAGTACCTGTAGTGGTAAAACCCCAGAGGTTTGTCTGCTCTTGCCAGTCGTTTTTAAGACCCATGCTGCTTATGGTGGCTTGCGCTAATGAACCTTGGCTATGAATGCGTAAGGTTTTGTCGTTGATAAAGCGTGCAAAAATCAGTGGTTTGTCTGAGTTGCCTGCGGCACGTATTTTTTCACCGTTATCGCTTAGTCTCTTATTTGTCTCATCAATCACTTGTTGGGCGCGTTGTGCTTTGTTAAATAGCTTGCCTAAAGAGAGGGTAACCGAAGTTGCGGATTCAAGTGGTTGTTTCTTTTTGCTGTAGACACTGTAAACCAAGACAGGTGCGATTTTATTGAGCTGGTGGTAGGCCGCCGCCATATGCTCACTGATTAAAATGACGTCAGGTTTGAGTTCTGTTAGTAGCTCTAGGTTTGGTTCTCTTCGAGATCCCACATCTGTCACGTCTGCATTTAACGCAGGTTTTACCACCCATTGCTGATAACCTTGTGCGTCTGCCACACCTTGCAACTCAACGCCTAGGCTTAATACGGTTTCGGTGAGTGCCCAATCTAAAGCCACCACTTTTTTAGGTGTAGCATCGAAAGAGACACTGCCCATTTCATGTTTGATTTCTAGTGCGTGAACGCTCTCTAGAGCAAGGGCGTTGAAAGCTAATACTGTGAACAGCATGGTGATGAACTTTTTCACAACAGGTTCCTTTTGATTTAAGGGATGTAGCTGATAGGTTGCCCTGTCTCAGGGTGTTTAAAGAGCGCAAGCTCCATTCCGTAGATTTGCATTAGTGTTTCTGGCGTCATCAAATCTTTAGGCGAACCGGAAGCGATCACTTTCCCAGAATGAAGCGCAATCAAATGATCACTGAATTTGGCGGCCATGTTCACATCATGAAGCACCATGATCACGGTTAAGCCGAGTGACTGATTAAGCTCTCTGATTAAAGCGAGCAATTCATGCTGGTGCGCGACATCGAGTGCTGAGGTTGGTTCATCAAGCAAAATACATTGGCTTTGCTGAGCAAGCAGCATGGCGACCCAAGCTCTTTGTCTTTCTCCGCCGGAAAGTGTTGCGACAAATCGGTCAGAAAAGGCATTAAGGCCAACTTTCTCAATCGCTTCGTCTACGATGGCATAATCATCTTTGCTGTAACGTCCAAATGCGCCTTTCCATGGATAACGGCCAAAGCAAACCAGTTCACGAACGGTCACGCCATCAGTAATCGGTGGGTGCTGCGGCAAGTAGGCGACTTGGTGTGCAAATTCAAGGTTACTGTATGAGGTGAGTGGTTGCTCATTGAAGAAAACGTCACCTTCTGTTGGCGTGTTTTGTCGACTTAACAGTTTAATGAGTGTCGATTTGCCACATCCATTATGGCCAAGCAAGGTGGTGATCTTCTTTGGTTCAAAGGTCAAAGTCGTTGGCGAAAGGATTTTCTTACTGTCGATTTCGAACGAGGCATTGGTAAGTGTGTACATAATGCAATATGAAGTTGAGTTATGGGCTGCTAGCCGCTAATGTAACACAGTGAAATCAAAATGATAATTATTCGCTAAATCAATCTATTTATCATTGTAATGTGCTCGTGCCCACTACGAACCTACCAACCTTATCTAGCGCCTTCGAGTTTATGTCTGTGATACAAAATAAAAAATTTCAACTATTGGCTATTGGTCTTGCTTCGGCTCTTATGGGAATTGGGCAAAACGGCTTACTCGTTTCCCTGCCTTTTCTTGTGGAACAGTCTTCATTTAGCTTGCCTACGTGGTCGATTCTTATCGCAATAGGAAGCATATTATTTCTGCCATCTGCGCCGTTTTGGGGAAGGCAGAGCGACAAATATGGCCCTAAAAAAGTAGTCATTCAAGCACTGATAGGCATGGCTATCAGCTTTGCTTTGTTGTGTTTTTTCGCCATGTTTAGCAAACAGGGGCAGGCATTCGTGTTTTGTTTGATTGGGCTGGTGGTCGCGCGAATTATTTATGGTTGTACGGTGTCTGGAATGGTGCCTGCGAGTCAGCATTGGGCGATATTATTGTGTGGTGAGAAGAACCGTTTACAGGCTATTACATCAGTGAGTCTTGGCCTAAGTGTTGGTCGATTAATTGGGCCTTTGGTCTCCATTTTAGCGTTAAAGTTATCGCCTTTTGCTCCCCTGATCGTGATGATCTTTTTGCCGTGTGTTGCTTTACTTGTCACGATGTTGTTACCAACCCCTAAAGAAGAAACTCGGAAGGCTGAAGGAATAGGGCAAGCACCTTGGTTACCGAATAAAACATTACTGCCTTTTTTATCTTGCGGGTTGTTGTTGTGTGCCGCAGTCGCGTTGTTGCAATACAGTTTTTCTCCACTTATCTATTCGATCACCCGTTGGCCTACCGATCAAATAAGTGACACGATCGGGATTCTTTTGACTATCAGTGCTGCCTGTACTTTTGCTACTCAACTCTTGGTTATCAAAAAAGAAAAGCTGACACCGTTTGTTATGTACCGTTGGGGGGCATTGGGTTTGCTTGTCGGCTTTGGAGTGTTCTTGATTCCCAGTATGTGGGCGTTAGCTGTGGCGATGGTACTGACAGCGATTGGCGCAGCGTTGCTTGTTCCTGCTTACACGTTGTTTGCCACTGAAAAGCAAAGTGGTACACCGGGTGCAGCCGCAGGGTACATCGCCATGTCTCATACTCTAGGCTATGGCGTTGCTTCATTGCTTGCATTTACTTCAACCTTGAACCCTATGTATCCCATCTACTTATGTGTACTGTGTTCAGCACTGATCTTTGTAACGAGCTACATTGTTAAAAGAGAGGGAAATATCAAGGTCGCTGAGCAAGCTTAACCTTGTATTTCCCTGATACTTTTTAGCGAGCCAATTGGAAGTGAGCTAACGGATAGCATATTAACTAGTAGCAAACGGCTTTGTGTCGAACGTTGGTTTGCTAATTTATGTCTTTGAAAGCAGCGTCTTCGAAAACCACATCCCCTCTTAACACTGTCATCAACACCTGAGTCTTGGCTATTTGTCTTGCCGATACTGTAGTGATGTCTTTGTTGAGAATCGCGAAGTCCGCTGATTTTCCTACCTCAATAGATCCAGTGACGTCGTCGATGCCCAAGTTAGAAGCGGCATTAATCGTGTAAGCGTCGATAGCCGTGTAGATATCAGTTAGGCCCGTTTTACCCATGATTAAACTGTTCGCGATGCCGACCAATGGGTTGATGTCGTGTACGTTCCAATCACTGCTTAATGTGATGTTGGCATCAGTCTTAAGTATCGCGTCTAAGTTCATCATGGCTTTGGCACGGCGAGCACCAAGGAAAGCTTCGGCCCATTGGTGTTGATGCCTTGCAACGTAATCAGAGCCGACTTGGAAATCTGCGGTCACGTCTAATTGGCGAAAACGTGGCACATCTTCATCATTGATTAATTCGACATGGGTTAGGGTGTAGGGCTTGGTTGAACCTTGTTTGCGAATGCTTTCTATCGCATCAAGCGATTCACGAACGGCACCATCACCAATGGCATGAATGTGGGCGCTAAAACCTATTTTTTCGAGCGCAGTTAGCCACTCTTTCATTTGTTCTGGTGGAATATAGTTCAAGCCATTAGGAGACTGGGGCAGATAAGTATCTAAGTAGGGTGCGAGCGTTTTGGCGGTGCCATTGATGAAGATGCCATCGCTGTACATTTTCACCTGATCGACAAGTAACAGACGGCTTTTATCGTCGGAATACATCTTCTCAAAGACTTCTAATTGAGAAGGTATTGCCATCGATGGGTATACCCAAGGGCGCAGCGACACGCGCGCCGTTAAGTCTTGATTTTGCTCGGCCTCTAGCCAAACGTCATACCAACCTCGTTTCCAATACATGCGACCGTCGCCAATGGTGGTGATGCCGTGCGCAGCGGCTTCTTCAAGACCGAACATTAACCCTTGGTAGCTTTGTTCAAAGAGCTCGCTTTGGCTGTTCCACGCCATCTCCATAATTTGGTCGCCAGCGTTATCTAATAAGATGCCATTGAGCTTGCCGCTGTCTTGGTCTTTTAAATAAGCGCCACCTTGTGGGTCAGGAGATTGTTGGCTGATTCTGGCTATTTTTAAGGCTTTCGAGTTGACCCACATCGAGTGAGAAGTTTGCTCCATAAACACCACGGGGCGATCAGGGAAGATGCTGTCGATGATCTCAAGTGGTGTGTATTCAGAGTCGCTGTCGAGTGTCGATTCCAAAGAAAAGCCATAACCCATCAACCAGCCTCGACCATTGGTTTCGGCATTGATTTTACACGCCTCTAAGTAAGGGATTTGCTCTTCTAATGTGGCTTCAGAATCCAGTTCGCAATTGCCACCCAGCTCTGAGGCGGCTTCAAACACATGGTTATGATTATCAATGAACCCCGGCAAAACAAAGGCATTCTCCAAGTCGATGACATCGGTACTCTGACCTTGAAAAGATTGCGCCTGAGTGTGGTCACCGATGAAGATGATCTTGCCTTTATGGGTAACGATCGAGTCTGACTCGCGATGCCCATATATGTCGGCATTGGTAAAGATCTGGTCTGCGGTTAGGCTTTGAGAAAAAGCCGATGGCACAGAGACTAGGCTAGCGAATAATGCAATCCATGCAGTGCGTGGCAAAGTGAGCTTATTGTTCATTGTTATTTATTCCATGTTCCACTGTTTAGTAAGTATAGAAAGCGAGTGGTAAGAATCATATCGCGGATTTTTAATAATAAAGTGTCCATAGTTGCTCTCCTGATTAAGTTAACTTGCCGTATATTTTGTGGTGACTCCGACTCAATATCGAACATCAATGAAACACCATTGATTCATTCGCAGACTAAACAATTCACATAAGATTCTGAATAAATTACAGTTAGGTGAACTTTAAAAATGGATTTAACGTATTACCAAGGATGTAAGTTTATGTTTTCACAAGGCTTACTCGCATTACTAATAAAAACAAGCCGAGGTTAGGATGAAAAAAATATTATTGCTGCTTAGTGTGATTCTATTGGGTGGTTGCGTGGGCATGCCTGAAACAGTAAAGCCCGTTCAACAGTTTGAATTGGATAGATACTTGGGCAAATGGTACGAAGTGGCTCGTTTAGACCACTCGTTTGAGCGTGGCTTAGATAACATCAGCGCGGAATACAGCTTGCGTGATGATGGTGGCGTTAAGGTGATTAACCGCGGCTATTCGGCGGAAGATGGCGAATGGAACGAAGCGGAAGGTAAGGCGTACTTTGTCGAAGGCAGCGATCAGGGTTATCTAAAAGTGTCGTTCTTTGGCCCCTTCTACGGAGCTTATGTGGTGTTTGAGTTGGACAAAGAGAATTACCAATACGCGTTTGTTTCGGGCCCAGATACCGACTACTTGTGGTTACTTTCAAGAACACCAGAGGTTGCACCAGGAGTGATGGAGAAGTTCAAAGCGATGTCTAAAGAGCGTGGCTTCAATACTGATGAATTGATTTACGTTGAGCACGGTAAATAAGCTGAGCGCGCTAGGTTAACGACAGTTGATTGAGAAAAAGGAACAGATGATGAGTGCATCTGTTCCTTTTTTATTGGTTTGGTTTTGTATGAACTAGCCTTGTCGACGAACCTGCAACACGCTGAGCACCGATAGTGAAAGGAAGAACGCCGGATCACTCCAGCCGAAGCCAACAAATATTCCTGTAAATGCCGCATACAATGTGATGATGGCGCCGAGCATATTTGTAACCACCAAGCCTTGGATGAGCTTTTTAGCGGACAAGCCAGGTTCAATGTCTCTAAGCAGCCAGCTTATTGCAGCGATACCACCCAAAAATATACTGGTGTGTTGAGAGAGAAAGTACGCGTACTTATCATTGATCTCTACGCCGTACATGGGCCACATTACCGTTGGGATAAAAAAAAGTGCGATGGCAAACCCTGCGTAAATAATGCCGTGTAGGCTAAGAAAAGTTTTGTTGTTCATTACGTATCTCTCTATTTATTACTTAGCTATTCAGTATCTTTGTTGTCATTCAGCGAATGAACAAGTTTGATTAACCGTTGATTGGGCCTTTATTAATGGTAGTTAATGGCTGATTGACGTCAAAAATCACACCACGCACTTCTTCAACACCCATCTCTTTTAAGCGAGCGCTATGCATCGCTAGGTAAGCCTCTGCACTGAGTTGGTCTTCAAAAAGATAGACACCACCGCCCAGTCTTTCAGCTTCGTTTTCTGTCCAGATTTTCCAGATCATACCCGGTTCGTTGTTAATAGACTTTGCTAGGTCAACGAGTGCGTTTGACATCTCTTCACCAAATGGGCCGCTAAATTCAAAATCAACTTGTAATAATTTCATGGTTATTTCTCCAAACAGTTACTTGGTATTGCGCTGAGACTCATGGTCATTTCGCAAAACATAGGAGGCTTGATTGCCTGTTGAAATAGATATTACCTGTAAAAAACAGACAGAAAAGTTCATAATATAGTTATTAACTGTCAGGATTTTAGACCGATGAGATTGAAAACCACCCTCGACCAATGGCAAACCCTTTACGAGATTGACCGCGCAGGCAGTATTCAGGCAGCGGCACTGCAATTGAACAAGAGCCATACCACGCTGATTTATGCGCTGAGAAAATTGGAGGACCAATTAGGCGTGACTTTAGTACAGGTTGAAGGTCGTAGGGCGGTATTGTCGGAGGATGGGAAATCACTGTTGCGCCGTGCAAGCAGTATGTTGGAACAAGCTCGCGAGCTAGAGTTGATCAGTGAACAGCTAGCGAAAGGTGTTGAGTCTGAAATTGTGGTTGCTGTTGATCACTTGTGCTGCCTTGAACGCCTTTATCAACCGATGGCTACATTTTTGACGGAGAACAACACCACATCGATACAAGTGATTGAAACGTCTCTGTCTAAAACAACCGAAATGGTGACTCAAGAACTGGCTGATGTGGCTATCATCAACTTGCCTATTACTAATTACTCAGCCGAAGCCTTTGGTTTTACGATGATGGAGCCAGTAGTTGCTAGCTCACATCCGTTAGCAAGTGCCGTTTCAGTGTCGTTGAATCAACTGTCGTCTTTGCCACAAATTGTGGTGCGAGATTTAGGTACACGATCTAATCAAGGCACTAAAAGCCAAGGGAACAAACAGGATGTGGGTTGGTTGAAGTCGAGTCAGCGTATTACTGTGGATAATTTCGACCATGCGTTTGGCGCGGTAGAGCAGGGAGTCGGGTATTGTCGACTACCAAAGCACATTGTTGAAAGCCGAGGAAGTGACAAGCTCACTGTGTTGAATGTCGAAAATGGCAGTGGGTATCACGTTCCGCTGCACCTGACTTTACCAAAAGGAGCCAAGACAGGCCCCGCTGCTCAACGTTTCTATGAGTTACTTTTTGAGTCAGCTGCTCCTGCTAACTAACCCTCATTCAGTCGGGCTCAAACTAGTGAGGCTGATTGCCGTTTAAGAACAGCGCGACACATTCGCGAGTGTAGTGAAGTCTTTCTTCTTCAGATTCTCCGCTATCGTGTCCGAAGAATCCCCAATATGCCGATTTGCCGTGAAGCATCAGCAACAGTTGGCGTGCTGCAATAACTGGTGAGCTTGATGTCGACAGTGTGAGATCACCAGAGTCTATTTTCGACTGCAAATAATCAGCGAGTAATTTTGTGGTTTTCTGAGGGCCAGTTTCTAAATAGATAGAGGCGATCTCTGGATGCGTATTCGCTTGGCTAATGGCATTTTGAAAGGTTTGTCTAGATTGTTCATCAAGTAATAAATCCTGAAACTTCACACCAAACTTCACCAACTCATCACCCACCGCAGCATCCATATCAAAGGCTGCAGGACTGAGTTCTCGCTCCGCACACTTGGTTTGCATGCAGGTTTCGAAAAGTTCGTCTTTGTTTTTAAAGTGAGAGTAGACCGTTTGCTTAGAAACGTTCGCTGCTTTGGCTATCTGATCCATATTGATCTTGAAGCCATATTCAGAGAAAAGTTGGCTGGCTGCGGTTAAGATCTGCGATCTCTTCTGTTCACTCTTGATGATTTTAGTCACGTGCTGTTTCTCGTTGCTTGGTGTTGCTCAGTTCAATGCATTTCGTTCTGCGCTAAGCATTATGCTTTTTGTGATGGTTTTATCAATCATTAACGATGAAACTTATTTTTAACACAATCAAACTAGACAGTCTAGTTTGATTTGGTTAGTCTAAAAAAAGAACATAATTGAGTACCGCATAGGAACAGTACGTATGTATAAATTGATGAAGGGAAGCGCAGTGGCAGTGGCGTTGTCGGCTTTTCTTGTTGGATGTGGCGAAAAGGAACAAGCCCAAGAGTCGGTTGATTCAACCGCTGAAACGGCATCGAGCGTCCAAACTATTTTAACCGTGGAAACGATGGCCTTGGCGCTGTCTCCTTCTTATGCAGTACAACGTGAATATGTCGGTGTGGTTAAGGCGGGTCAACAGGCTAATTTAGGTTTCGAACTGGCGGGCAAAGTAAACGAGATTCTGGTGGATGTCGGTGACACAGTCACAACGGGTCAGCCGTTGATCAGACTGGATACCCAACTTTTGGAAACCGAGTCTAGCCAACTGAAAGCGCAGGCTGAAGAAGTCAAAGCTCAATTGAGTTTGGTGGCAGCGAACCTTAAACGTCAACGTTCATTGAAAGCGAAAGGCTTCAGTGCCGAAGCTGAGATTGATTCGTTAACCAGTGAGCAACGCGTATTGCAGGCGAACTTGCTGCGTATTGATGCCTCGGTAAAAGGCAATCAATTGAAGCTGGTGAAATCGACAGTTCGTGCGCCATATTCAGGGACCATCGCAACACGCTTTGTCTCGCTTGGAGATGTAGTGAATGTAGGGAATCCAACTCTTACACTGCTTGCCTCTGAAGGGAAAGAAGCCTTGATCGGTATTCCTGCCCATCAAATGAAAAAGGTTACTTCACTTTCCGCCCCAAGTATTCGCGTCGGGCGAGATGAATTCGCTGTGAGCCTGTTGAATCCGGGCGCAATGGTCGACACACAGTCTCGCAGTGTCGGTTTGCGTTACTTGTTTCCTGAACAATCGTCGGTGTTAGAAGGGCAACTTGCCTATTTGAAATTTGATGAGCAGATTGATGACCAAGGCTACTGGGTGCCATTAACGGGTTTGATTGATGGATTGCGCGGTGTGTGGAACATCTTTGTGATTGGTGAAGACAACAAAGTTGAGCGCCGAAGTGTTCAGGTGTTGTTTGCCAACAATCAACAAGCGTACGTGAGTGGGGCGATTGAAGACGGTGAACAAGTGATTGCCAGTGGCTTACATCGTTTAGTTCCTGGACAAACCGTGAAGCCAGCAAGCGTTACTGCTGAATAGGAAATAGCATGAAAATCATAGAGACTATTTCCAACACTCGACTGCTTATCTTAATGACAGCACTGCTGATGGTGAGTGGTATTTCTGCGTTCATGACGTTGCCACGTGCAGAAGACCCAGTAATCATCAACCGTTACGCGAACATCACAACCAGTTTCCCCGGAGCCAGTGCCGAGCGTGTTGAAACCTTGGTAACAGAAGTTATCGAGAACAAGCTGCGTGAGCTGAGTGAAGTTAAACTCGTGAGCTCAACCTCAAGGCCGGGCGTGTCTATTGTCACCTTAGAATTGAATGACACCATCACCGAGCCTGAGCCAGTTTGGTCTCAAGCTCGCGACAAGCTATCTGACATCGAATCCATTTTGCCTGCGGGCTCTCATTCTCCCGATCTCGACAGTGATCATACCTATGCTTTCACAACTATCGCATCTCTAACCTGGTCTGGTGCAGGTGAACCTGACCGATTAACACTCGGGCGCTATGCCAAAGAACTCGCTAAGCGACTAAGAACTTTGTCGGGTACTGAATTCGTTGATGAATACGGGATGCCACAAGAAGAGATTCAAATCAGTTTACGTACGGCCGATGCCGCCGCGTTGGGGCGTTCAAGTGCCAATATTGCTGAGTCGCTCGAAGGGGCAGACGCCAAGAACTCCGCCGGCGAGTTAGTGAGTGCTTATTCTCGCTTTGGCTTAGAAATTAAATCTGAACTCGATTCTATTGAACGCATTAAGCAAGTGCCAATAGCCACTGATAGCAAAGGTCACATCATCCGTATGGAAGACATTGCTTCTGTGAAACGTGGTGAGAAAACCCCACAAGACCAGATTGCCATTATTGATGGTGAGCCGGGTGTGATTGTCGCGGCAAGAATGCATCCTGATCTGCGAGTCGACAACTGGACGTCGCGAGCTAATGCTCTGATTGGTAAATTTGAGCAAGAGTTACCAAGTAACGTTAAGGTGACGGTGCTCTTTAATCAGCAAGGTTATACCGAAACTCGCTTAGACGATTTAGGCAAAAGCTTGATGATCGGTTTCGGTCTGATCTTGATTGTGTTGTTTGTGACTTTAGGCGTGCGTGCCGCGATCTTAGTCGCCATTTCTCTGCCGTTAACCTCATTATTGACCTTGTCGATCATGAAAATGACCGGTGTGCCGATTAACCAAATGTCGGTGACAGGCCTAATTGTGGCGCTCGGGATCATGGTTGATAACGCGGTGGTGATGGTCGATACAATTCAAGCTTATCGTTTGAAAGGGCAACAGCGCGCTGAAGCGACCATGAATGCATTGAAGCATTTATGGGTGCCGTTATTAGGCTCAACCTTAACTACCGTGTTGGCGTTTGCTCCGATTATCTTGATGCCGGGTGCATCGGGTGAATTTGTCGGTGGTATTGCGATTACCGTTTCTTTCTCATTGATCGGCTCTTACATCATCTCGCACACCTTAATCGCAGGCTTAGCGACCAAGCTACTGCCCAAGCAACTCAGTGATGTCGACAAGAAAGGACAGCACCATTGGTACATGACGGGTTTGAGAATCCCGGCTTTGACGCGCTGGTTCTCATCTTCTGTCCGCTTTGGTGTCACGCATCCAATCATCACGATTGCTTTGGTGTTGTTGGTTCCGTTTACCGGTTACTGGAGTATGTCTCAGCTGACTGAGCAATTCTTCCCACCATCAGACCGAGACATGTTTGAGATTCAGGTTTATATGCCGCCGCAAGCGAGCATTTATGCCACTAAAAACACCTCTGAAAAAATCGACGATATCATTCATCGTTACCCTGAAGTGGAGCGTATCGATTGGCTCGTGGGTGCAAACTTCCCATCCTTCTATTACAACCTGCAAGCGAGGCAAAATAACGCGCCGTACTTCTCGCAAGCCATGGTGAAAACAGAGAACTTTGACCAAGCCAATGCGCTAATTCCACAGTTGCAAAAGGTGTTGGATGAAGAGGTGCCGGAAGCACAAATCTTGGTACGTAAGCTTAACCAAGGGCCTCCATTTACCGCGCCCGTTGAACTGCGAGTGTATGGTGAAAATCTCGATACCCTAAAAGTGATTGGTGAAGATGTGCGATTGATTCTTGCAGGTGTTCCTCATGTCACGCACACAAGGGAAACGCTGCAACCAGGCACGCCGAAGGTATGGTTGAAGGTTGATGAAGACACAGCGAAACTTAACGGTATCTCACTCAATCAGTTTGCTGGCATGCTTCAAACTACGCTGACAGGTCGTGAAAGTGGCTCGGTGATTGAGGGCAGTGAATCGGTACCAATCCGTGTTCGTGTGGCGGATGATGCGCGTGAAAACTTGGCTCACCTGAGTAATATTCGCTTGCCGATAAGCTCAGATGTCTATTCTACGGGTATCAATGTGTCTACTTTGGCTGAGCTTGAATTGACCACAAGTCGAGGTGCGATCACCCGCCGTAATGGGCAACGTGTCAATACCATTGAGGGTTATATTGAAGCGGGTGTCTTACCTCAAACCGTGCTCAATGAATTCCAAAAACGCCTAGAAAGCTATCAGATGCCATCGGGCTATACGATTGGTTTTGGTGGTGAATCCGCTGAACGAGATAATTCAGTCAACAGCCTCATCTCGAATGTCGCTGTCGTGGTGGTATTGATGGTGTTGGTGGTGGTGATGTCGTTTAACTCGTTCCGAATGAGCAGCATCATCTTCATGGTCGCAGGATTGGCTGGTGGGCTAGGGTTGTTGTCGGTGTGGATCTTCGGTTATCCATTTGGTTTTACGGTGATCATCGCGATGCTTGGGATTGCGGGCTTAGCGATTAACGCGGCCATTGTGATTCTGACCGAATTGAAACTCGATAAAGAGGCTTCCTCCGGCAATGTAGATGCAGTCGTTGAAGCTGTGATGTCATGTACTCGACATATCAGTTCAACCACGATCACAACCGTGGGCGGCTTTATGCCATTGATCATTGCTGGCGGTGGTTTCTGGCCTCCGTTTGCGGTCGCGATTGTGGGCGGTACTGTGTTAACCACGCTTATCTCGTTCTACTTTGTGCCTGTGGTTTATCATTTGATGACTCGAAATCAGCGGAAAAACATCGCGACTCAAGCTGCGTAACTGTTTTTCAATTTAACTGCTCTTCAATTACCCATAATCGAGCCGTATCTGGTTCGATTATGGCGTTGTTCTCTCACTAAATTCATTCCAACTACCCTTCAAAAATATCACTAAGCCAATCTTCAAGTTGCTCTCGTTTATCTTGTGGGCCATTGATGATCACCAAACCGTTTAGTGTCGCGTGATCCCAAGATATGGTGCCAGTAGCTAGCGCATCGAACACATCGAGTTCCGTAATCAGTAATAGATCTTCCTCTGTAGGCAAAGTATCTCGACCTGACACATCGACACCTTTCTCAAGTTTAACTTGGCTGTAATGACCTTTAATTGCTTCGAATAAGTTGAACTCAATTTTGCTTGGGTGGGGTTTCGCAAGCGCAGCCTTGATGGCAAAGAGTCGAAAATGATCCGGTTTATTGAGGTTGTTGAATTCATCGTCTTGTCTGGCTGTGATGACGTTGCCAAAGACTTCTAGTGAACCGGGCTCTGTCACTAAACTAAATCCTGTATCTTGGTGAAGACCACAAGCGAAAGTTAGGGAAGATGTGAGTGAAAGAATGAGAGCAAATCGTTTTAGCATGTGTGAACCTTAAACGAACTAGGGCAGTTTTCTTACTTCAACAATAGATCGAGATTGTTGAGTGAAGGTTGCGAACTGTACCAATAAATAAACGATAAAGGGACCACAATAGGTCCCTAAGTTATCGGCTCGCCATCCTTAGCATGCCTTTGCTTGGTGTATATCTAATTAACGAACGATGAGCATGATCTCTTCTGGAGTCATTGGCTTATCGAAGTAGCTCATGAATTGACCGAAGCCCTTGATGTCGCCATTCGAGAACTTGAATGCACCAGACTGTAGGTTGCTACCAATCACTTGTTGAGCGTTTGGACCCGCAATCAAGATTTGGTTCAGTACTGCACGAGTGGTGTCGATTTGAACGTCTGCGCCTTTTACTGCTTCCTCGTGTAACTGAGCAATACCGTTACGGATTTCGATAGTGAATGCTTCGTTCGTATCAGAGAAGTTGTACGTTAGCATCATGTTCACGTCTAACGAGTTTTCTGCGATAAGCGTTGAAGTCATCATGTCGAAGATCTGCTTGCTTGGTAGCGCAGTAAGCACGTCAACAGAAGCGAAGCTGATCATGTTAGAGAAGTCACGTTTGTTCTCTAGTTCAGCCGCCGCGTTAAGCGCCCAGTTACGCCAGTTGATGTTCACTTGGTCTGCAGCCCATGCTTTGTAAGCTTGTGCTTTCATCTCGCGAGCTTCCATATCTTGCTTGTTTACCGTGATTGGGTAAGAAAGAATTTCTGCTGCAAATGTGTAGTTTTCAGCCTTAATTGCTGCTTGTGCAGTCGTAAGGATGTTCTCACGGCCGCCCATGATCTCTACGAACGCTTTAGCACGTTGCTCGTAAGCCATTGGCTCTAATTGCCATGGATCTGCTTCGAAGAAACCGTTGTAACCAACGTAGATCTGACGAACAGCATGTGCAACGGTACCGTAGTGCTCTCCTAACCAAGGGTGCTCAGCAAGGTGCTTAGGAAGTTTAACGACTTCAACTAGCTCGTCCGGCGTCATACCTTTGTTCATGTAACGGATAGTTTGGTCATGCGTGTATTGAATCGCATCACGGTAAGCCGTTAGTACGTCAGCTACCGCTTCTTTACCTTCAACTGGACGACCGTGAGAGTTAATCATGATCTCAGTGTCGAACTTACGCATTACGTCGATGCCCTTGAACCACATTGATGGGTCACGGAATTTAGTACCACGGATGGTGTGAAGGTTAGGGAAGTTTTCGCCTTGAAGTACTTCAGCCGCGTGCAGGATTTTTTGCTCTGGGAAGTAAACCACTAACTCATCTTTCGTTTCAGATGGCACGTTCTCAATGTGCATTTTCACGCCAGCGATTTCGATTTCGATGTGGCTTTGGCTTGGTACAAGCAGGTTTGGTTCGATGAACGAAATAGCACCTTGCATGAAGCGTGGGCCAAGGCCGTCATTTACTGTACCGTGCTCACCTTCTTCTACGTGCTTAGCACCTGTGTAAGAAGTGCGGTGACCAAATAGAGTACCTAGGTTTGAAGACCAGTTAGCCACTGCAGCTGTTAGGCCTTCTTCAGCGATGATTTTTACTTCACCTGATGCTACTTCTTCGTCAGTAACCCATGCACGCACGCCAGAGATGTGGTCGATGTGGTTGTGAGAGTAGATGATTGCTTTAACCGGTTTGTCTGTGATTTGACGGAACTGCTCTTTAACCGATTGAGCCATTTCTACTGACTCGCCTGGATCAACAATGATGATGCCGTCAGTACCTTCAATCATGACTGGTGTGTCTAGACCGAAGCCGTAACCAAGGTAAATATTGTCATCTACTTGGATGATAGCTTGGTCCATTTTACGACCATGCTTGGTTAGGATTGGATGAACGTGGTCAGATTCTGCAGTGTAAGCTAGAGAATCGCCCGTTTTAGAAACAACCTGGATACGTTCGCCTTTACCCCAGAACATGTTTGACTTGTGTTCGAATAGAACCTCGCTTTTGTAGCGTGCATCAAGATCGATGTTTTGGTATTGAGCTGCGTTTGCCGTTTGAAGTTCTTGGCCTACTTTCGATACTGCTTCAACAGTGGGTGTTGCTGATGCAAAACCAGAAGCAAATAGAGCGCTTGCGATAGCAACAGGAAGAGCCATTTTTTTGAATGTATTAGTCATGATAGTGACCTTATATTTGGATACAGGAATTGGATTTCTTGACTCAAATAATAGAGAGGGTAGAGGTCGCTATCTACACGCTAATAGTATTTCGATATATCGCTTTTACGATGATTGTGTTGTTATTTATATTGATTTTTCGATTTGTATCGAAGGTTAAATTAGGAAGATTGGTTTGTGATAGATACAAAAATGCCCTGAAAACCAGGGCATTTCTTAAAGAACTAAAAGTAATATTTTCGATTATCTAAGTGCTTACCAAGCTCCTAAGTAAGACTTATAAGATTGCAGGCGAACTGTTGCTGCACCGATAACATCAATAAAGCCCCAGAACGGATGCGGTTTCTCAGCAGAAATCCAAGCCGCACCAGCCGCACCGATTGGGATATCGAAACCTTCTGGTTCGATGATCTCAAGAACGATGGTACGGCCTAATCCGTTACTATTTCTTACAACGTGTTGACCAACACTCTGTGGGCCTTGAAATGGAGAAATAGCCGCTTCGCCAGTACCGGTTGTGAAGCTGTGTACTTTTGCTCTGAACACGTGACCTGGGTATGCATCAACGAAAAACTCTGCGAAATCGCCTTTTTGAACATATCCGTAAGTTTGGTCAGAAACTCGCATTTCTAAAAATTTCTTGTTGGTGTTGTAAAGGTGCATGTTGCCCATGACTGAACCTTCGGCAATGTTGACAATCGCGACTTGTCCATCAAACTCAGCACGAATCGTCTTTTTCTCTTGCGCCCAGTTCACTTTTTGAAGATCGGCAACCAATGAATTAAGTTCAGCGTTCATTACACGTAGGTCAGAATCGTATTTCTCAACATCACGCGCATTAAAGATTTGCGGTGATGTTTCAGCACGCTCAAGATCTCGTGTCATCTGCTTGATCTGTTCTTCCTTCTTAACAATGGCAGATTCGATCTTTGCTTTGTCAGCTGCAGAGTTAATGTCGACGAGTGTGTAAAGTACATCGTTTTCTTTTACTCGTTGGTTGTGGTCAACATGGATTTCATCAATTTGTTGGCCAAATACAGGCGACATTACCGCGTGTGGTGCTTTTACTGTGGTTGAGTTCGTTAAATCAACCGGCGCCCACAAGCGAGAAATAACCGCCAATACCGCAAGAATCGTTACGCCGCCAATGGCAGCCCACGTGTAGTTTTTGAAGTTCTTCTTCAGTGCGCCTGTCGCAAACAGTGACCATACAATTAGGATGTATGGAATCATCATCTCTTTCATTATGCGACCTCTTTTTCTGTAGGGGATGGTTTTGTTGGAGTCTTTTCTTCTGAAGCCTGTTCTTTTGAAGGCTGAGCTTCTGAAGACGGTTCTACTGGAGACTGTTGTGTTTGAGACGGCTCTGTTGCCGATTTTTCAGGTGATACGTGGACTGCGGCTGCCTCTGAATTGGTCGCGTCTTGTTTAGGCTGCACACCACGGCGAATGACATCACTCAGTGATTGACCAATATGTTTCCAGTTCGCTAGCGCGATAACCAAGGCGATAACCCAGAATGTTTTGCTGATGAAGAGCCCGCAAAGTGACAGTGCAAAAACGATCTGTACGTGAGCGCTTTTGTGTTCTTTTGCTTTATGCACACCCAGTTCATGCAACTGCCACATGCCGTAAACACCGGCTAATACCACAGCAATGGTCACCGAGAACAAGTAACCAGAGAAGTACTCCATCTGGAAGAAGTTCATCATCATTTCATTGGGATGATTGTTGAATTGAGACATGTCGATGTCTTTAGAATGGATAGTGCCTAACGGTGCAAGAGCCCATGCACCAGCAAACATTACCGCCATAAACAGGCAGAATTTAATCAAGACCATCACAACGGCCCAGATTTTCTGGAAAATGATTTTTATAAAGTTCATATCTCAACCTACATCAATAAGAAGAGAGAATTTGCAGCCTAGAAGTCACCTTTAATGACATCTTAAAAAGTAGATGTCTATTATGTGGGTAGATTAGTGCCCATAATAAACAAAAGTAATAGATGATATTTAAAGTGATATTGCACAGTCCAGACAACCGATTCTCGGTATCAAGAAGCGAATATGCTTCTCTACAAATCAATCTTTATTATTTGTCAGCAGACGTAAATGAAATGGCTATGAAGCGTTCGAATTAATATTCGCGCGGCTTTCTAGCGACTGTTTTTATTACGTGTATTACCTCGACAATCGAGGGGCTCTTCCATGACAATTGACATACCAAAGTAAAACATTGGTCAGTTTTCTATTTGGGCTGGTGATTGATTTGTTAGCAGGATAATAGGAAGAGTTTTGACCAGTATCTACCCAGAATTACGATTTGATAATATCGTAATTACGATTAGTAGTTATAACTCTAAATCGGTAAAGTGATTTATTTGAAAAGGCTCATATACAGATAGAAAACATTGTTCATTAACTTGGTTTGGATCATAGAAGTCGATGAAAAGTACTAAAAAGACTGGCCTAAAATATTGAATAAATTAGACCAGCTCTAGGGAGGATTTTAATCGATTATTTGAACGGGTTTAATGTAACAGGAGCAATAAAGAATTTTAGGTTCCAATCTGGTGCATATGGCACATACTCAGCTGGATTGGTCGTATTAACATTTGCGTCTGGTTTCATTACGTAATATTGAAGTTCTACACCCCAACGAACAGGCATCGGTCCAATCTTAAACATATCGATATAGCCTAACCCGACAGGTACAGTAAATTGGTCGGAACCATCTTTTGTCCAATCAATTTGAATATTAGGCGTCATACCAATTAACGCGGTGTTGCTGACACGATAGTTTAAGAAGTACTGGATGTCCGCTTGATTGGTTGATTCAGTAACGCTGTCGCTACCGCCTACATCCCACCATTGCTGAGCTAAGAAACCAACGTTCCAGCTTTCAATACTTGCTGGGTTACCGGTTTCTTTACCAAGGCGAGCGACCATTGCCGCAGGGCCTACTTGCCATTTATCTTGGGTTAAACCATCAGTACCAGTTGGCATGATCACCGTTGGACCAACACCCCAAATCCAGCCGTCATCACGGTTAGGCGCTGCCATTGATAGAAAGACGGTGTCTCCCATGCCATTTGTACGACCTTCAAAGAAATCACCGTCTTCACGGTCACCTGGTGAACTGTAGTGGTTGGCTACCAGACGGTTCACCAAGTTCCATTCGCCATCCATGATAGGAACAGGCATTACTGGTTGAAAGCTGAAACGGTTTTGCATTTCATGGTGGCCATCTTCTTTCTCAAGAAAGGTGTAATCATTCTGAGTGATTAGCATCCATACGTCAGATACCGGGTTAGCCGATTTTTTTGCGGCTTCCTGAACTGAGAGTTGTTCCTTTTCAGCCAGCGCAGAACCAGAGTAAGCGATAGCCGCACCGCTTAAGAGTAGGGAAATTATTTTAGTGTTTTTCATATTGATACCGAGGGTCATTATTTTGGTGCCATTGTAGTATTCACAAAAGGAATGTATATGTACCGAACGGAAACTCAGTGTCATGTAATTTGAGACAATGTTGTGGTTTCAAAGCGCGTTGCATGAAGTGCACCCCATTATTACAGGGCTCACGGAGAAGGGAGGGCTTTATTGTCTCAATATATGAAGGTTTATTGAGAGTTGATGAGTGTGAGTAAAGTCTGGTTAATATGCTTTTTATTAGCAAAATAATCGATGCGTTATACCTTTAACAAATGTTTTTATTGACGATATTTAATCGTTTTTACGATAGCATGGTGTTTATGGTCGCCTAACGAGTAATGATATATGAGCAACGAAATCCCCAACTTCAACCTACTTGCTGTGTTTTCTGCGGTGATGGAGCAGGGCAGTTTAAGTAAGGCTGCGGATCAACTCAGTACCAATCAATCGACCATCAGTACCGCGTTAGCCCGCCTAAAAAAAGAGATTGGCCAAGAGCTTTTTGTTCGTAAAGGAAGAGGTGTTGCGCCTACGTCTTATGCGCAAAGCTTGTATGAACAAATTAAAGCGCCGATCAATGAACTCAATGGTGTGTTTCAGTCGATGGCTAATTTTGATGAGCAATCTTCTGAACGTAAGTTTGTGATTTCTGCGCCTGAACATTTGCAGTGGGTATTACTCAATAGTTTCGCGGCGCTTCCCAATCAAAATTTGTCGTTAGAAGTGTTTGATCAACCAGACAGTGATGAGCGCATTTACGAAGATCTTTTGACGCAAGAGTTCGATGCGATGATCGATATTGTGGTGCCTGAACACCCAAGCATTGTTAGTGAAACTCTATATGAAGGCGAGTTTGTTATTGTGTGTAGAGAGGATCACCCGCGAATCCAAGGTGAAATCAGCGAAGCTCAGTTCCTAAGTGAAAAGCATGCCGTATTAGACAGAACACGACGCAAAGTTCGCAGTTTGAATCACTACACTTCTTTGGATCTGTCCCAACGTAAAATCGTATTTCATGGGCGTTCGCTGTTCAGTAATATCTTGCTGTGTAGCCAATCCGATTACATCACTGTGGTACCTTTATCTATGGCCGTGCAGTTCCAAGAAAAGTTAAGTTTACAGCTGTTCAAGCCACCCTTTGAGTATCAGCCGATGTCTCACTACCTGATTTGGTTGAAGAAGCAGAACAGCGACCCCGCTCATAAATGGTTCAGAGAACAAGTCATCAGTACGTCAGATGCAATGTCGAAGGCGCTTAAAGATAGGCGTTTGCAGTTTTAATTGAGGGTCTAACTCGAAGGGAAGCATTGGCTTCCCTTTTTTGTGTCATTGAGTTCGTGCTAGTCATAAATTTCATAACAAAAAATTATCACATTGAGAATTTTTGATAATTTCCTTAATTCCTCGGTGAATCGTATTATTTCACTCAGAGATTAGTGGATAACCTCCACTCAAAATCATAACGGCGCCATGCTTGTGGTGCCAATAAGGGTGAAATATGAAATTCCTACACACAATGATCCGAGTTGCTGATTTAGACAAGTCGATCGAGTTCTACACCAAGGTATTGGGAATGAAGGAACTTGAACGCCACGAAAACAACGACTACCGCTACACATTGGTTTTCGTTGGATACGAACAAGGCGGCACGACTATCGAGCTAACGTACAACTGGGATACTAACGAGTACGAGATGGGCAGCGCGTTTGGTCATTTGGCATTGGGTGTGGAAGATATTTACGCCGCATGCGACAAGATCAAATCACTGGGTGGCAACGTCACTCGCGAAGCGGGGCCAGTAAAAGGTGGCTCAACGCACATCGCATTTATCACAGACCCAGATGGCTACCAAATCGAACTGATTCAACTGGGTTAATCGAGGATATAACAATGACAAACGCACTATTTCAACCAATTCAACTTGGTAATATCGAACTTAAAAACCGTATTGTTATGCCACCGATGACGCGTTCTCGCGCAACGCAACCTGGCAATTCAGCAAACGATATGATGGCGGCTTACTACGCTCAACGCGCTTCTGCAGGTTTGATTATCGCTGAAGGCACACAAATTTCACCTATGGGTCAAGGTTACGCTTGGACTCCGGGTATCTACTCTGATGAGCAGATTGCGGGTTGGAAAAAAGTCACCGATGCAGTACATGAAAAAGAGGGCGTTATCTTCGCTCAACTTTGGCATGTAGGCCGTGTAACACACCCAGACAACATTGGTGGTGAACAACCAATTTCGTCTTCTGCACTTAAAGCAGAGAACGTAAAAGTATTCATCGATAATGGTACTGATGAACCGGGTTTTGTGGATGTGGTTGAACCTCGTGAGATGACGAAACAAGACATCAAAAACGTGGTTGGTCAATACCGCCAAGCGGCTTTGAACGCGATTGAAGCGGGCTTTGATGGTATCGAACTTCACGCGGCGAATGGTTACTTGATTAACCAATTCATCGACTCTGAAGCAAACAACCGCACTGACGAATACGGTGGTTCAATTGAAAACCGTTTACGTTTCCTAGGCGAAGTAGTTGAAGCTATGGTTGAAGCGATTGGCTCTGACCGTGTAGGTGTTCGCCTTGCTCCGTTCACATCGTTGAATGGTACGGTTGACGCTACGCCAGTAGAGACTTACACAGCGGCGGCGGTGCTACTTAACCTATACAACATTGTTTATCTGCACGTGGCAGAAGTCGATTGGGACGACGCACCTGAAACGCCAATAGCGTTTAAAGCAGCGGTTCGTAAAGCTTACAATGGCGTGTTGATTTACGCAGGTAAATACGACAGCGAGCGCGGCGAAAAAGCGGTTGCTGAAGGCGTAACTGATATGGTTGGTTTCGGTCGTCCATTCGTCGCAAACCCAGATCTACCCGCTCGTATTCAAAATGGTTACCCATTAGCAGCGCACGATCCAAACACATTGTTTGGTGGTGCTGAAAAAGGTTTAACGGATTACCCAAAATACGCAGGCTAAAAATAGCTGCCTGAAGCAGAGTATTGAGATAATATCTCGATCCTGTTGAATGTTTATAAAAAGCAACCTTGCAGAGTCGGGTTGCTTTTTTTGTTATTGGACCAAGTAAGATGATGAAAGCGATGCGCGGAGAGCTTTATCTCCTATTTGCTACCTTGTTAGCTGGGATTGGATGGATTGCATCTAAGCTGGTGGTGTTAGAAATGCCTGGGCCAGTGTTCATTGGTGTGCGATTCTTCGTCGCGAGTTTGATTCTTTTGCCATTTTGTATTCATCACATTCGTAAGCTTTCGCTTAAGCAGGTACTTTCTCTTTGCGGCGTTGGCTTGTTGCTGTCTGCTTCATTGCAAGTCTGGGTGTATGCAGTATCGATGACGGAAAGTTTGTCGGAAGGAGCGTTTATCATGAGCTTAGCCATGATCATCGCGCCGTTTGTCTCTTGGGTTATATTTCGAGTTAAGCCTAATCGTGCCTTCTGGATGTCATTTCCAATTGCGATTATCGGTATGTTGCTACTGACCCTAACTAACGGTTGGCACGTTGAGCAGAGTCAGCTCTATTTCCTATTAGCATCGATGTTGCTTTCGGTTCACTTTGTCATGAATAAGCGAGTGATTACGAATATCAAACCTATAGCTTCAATTTGCGTTCAGCTTTTTGTGGTGGGTGTTAGTGGGTTAGCGTTTGCTTCGATGACCACTCAACCAGAGTTTGAAATAACTCAAACCTTAATATTCTGGTTTATCGTCTCAGCGGTTGTCGCGACATCGATCCGTTACTTATTGCAAACTGTCGGTCAGCACTCCGTGAACATGGAAGTGGCGGCATTGATCATGATTCTTGAGCCGGTGTGGACATTGTTATTGAGTGTCAGCGTGTTGGGAGAAACGGTTGAGATGCAAAAGCTACTAGGCGGAGCGGTAATTATTGGTTCGTTATTTTGTTATATCAAATGGTCGAGACGAAAATAAAACACTCGGCGCAAGGCCGAGTGCTCGTTGGTTGTTAGCGCATGTTTATAGCTCATTAAGCATGTACTAGCAGTAAGCTCCGGTCACAGTAAGATCAGATTGCTGCGACCATCTTTTGAAGTAGCTTGATCATCTGCTGTTGTTCTTCAGCGTCCAACTCATTCATCAGTTCTTTGTTTAAACGAGTAGGGATTGGAATCAACTGTTCTTCGAGTGCTTTCCCTTTTTCCGTTAAGTAGATTCTGAAAGAACGACGACTGTTTGGATCGGCTCTGCGTTCAACCAGCTCAAGCTTTTCTAGCTTGTCTAGTGTGCGAGTCGTCGTTGAATTCTCGACTTTGGACTTTGCCGCGATATCACGCTGAGTAATACCTTCCTCTTCCCATAGGCACATCAAGGTTGGCCAGAGCGCAATGGTTAAGCCATTTTCTTTCAATTCTGTGTCGAAATCTTTGCTCGCTTTATTGGCGATCACGTTGATCATCCAACCAAAGCTATTTTGCCTATCAAATTCTTGTGACATCCGTCAGTACCTAATTCTTACGATGACATTACAACTATTGTCATCGTAACTAATACCGATGCAATTAGCACCAACATTGCTTCGTTATTTGATAAAAAAACGAATTGACTGCTAATTTTGAATTAATCGCGAATCGTGACCTTGGTGATCATAATATCTTCGCAAGGTACATCTTCGTGTCCCCAGCGAGTGGTCGTTGGAGCGACAGCAATCTTGTTGACCACGTCCATGCCTGCCGATACTTTGCCAAACACTGCGTAACCCCAACCTGCGTTGCTGGTCGCGGTATGGTCAAGGAAATCATTGTCGTCAAGGTTGATAAAGAACTGCGCCGTTGCTGAGTGTGGTGCGTCTGTACGAGCCATTGCCACTGAGCCAATCACGTTCTTTAGTCCACGATTTGCTTCATTGACGATAGGTGCGTGTGTTGGCTTCTCTGTCATGTCTATAGTGTGTCCACCACCTTGAATCATGAAACCCTCAATTACACGGTGAAATGTGGTGCCTTCATAGAAGCCTTCTTGGCAGTATCTAAGGAAGTTTTTTGAACTTACTGGCGCTTTCTCAAGGTTAAGTTCAATTTCGATGTTGCCAAAGTTAGTGGTCAGAATAATCATAAAGGTGCCCAATGTTCGAGTACTAATATTTTGAGTACTACAGAGTAGTGGATGACGTAATAGGGTGCAGTATATGAGAAATAACGACGGATGCCAGTGAACAGTGATTCTGACGTGTATTCAAGGGCGATCTGAATGATCTTCGAGCGTGCGTTGCGCGCTCACTTCACTTGTATAGACAAGAAAGCCAACGAACAGGTCGCTGGCTTTTGAGGTTTTAAAGATTATTGCTTTTGATTAAAGCGTTAGAAGGTAATTTACCAGCTGGTTGTACTCTTCGTAGCTCTTGATTTGATCCGGTTTTACGATGTATTTGTTGTTAACTAATACGCCTGGAACGCCAGTTAATGTGCTCGCATCAAACTGCTTATCAAAACGCTTCTGCATTGAGTTAACTGCGAAACCGTTGTAGGCCGCATCAAACTTCTTCGCATCGATACCGTTATCAATGAAGATCTGGCGCAGTTCCGCTTCGTTTCTTGGAGTCTGTTGCTTCTCGTGAATTTTGGCGAACATTGCTGGAGCCATATTGTCTTCAGCGTCGAGTGCAATCATGGTCGCGTAAGCTTTTGCCATAGGCACAGCCATGTCGTTGCCCATAAACGCTACGTGCACTTTTTGAAAGCTTGCTGACTCTGGTAGATCTTGTTTAAGGAACTCAATGACGCCTTCAAATTTGTAGCAATGAGGGCAGTAAAACGAGAAGAACTCGGTAACGACGGGTTTATCTGCTTTCGCTACGTCGAGGATCTTGTAGTGAGTACCTTCTTCAAACTGAGCGGCATTAATTGAAGCGCTCATGATCAGAGCTGCGAATAGGCTAAATAGCTTTTTCATGTGTTATTTCCTAAATTTGGATGTCATTGTTTACAGCGATAGAGCTGTATTAGTAATACGTTGGCAAGCGTTGCCAAACAGGGACAAACAATTAATAAATAGGAGGGCGATAAGGAGCTTGTGGCGACATGATTGCCTTGTGTGAAGGCTCTTTCTCGATCAAAGCCAATGAACCAATTTGGGTATCAAAAGACTCTGACACAATCAACGGTGGCATTTTAAGTAAGCATACAGAGCCACAGCAGTGGTGTTCTACATTGGGTTGCGCGCTGGAATATGGGAATGAGTCACTGGTGTCGAATGAGGAATCGGTGTTCAGCGATAAGGTTGATAGATTTTGAGTTACCTGCATAGCATTGGCGTTCGCGATACTGTCCACACTGACGGTGGCCACTAACATAGCGAATAGCATAAAAGCATGTACCCAAATTTTGCTTATCAACTTTGGCATGGAATATTGGTCTTTGTGTCCGAATTAAGGTTGGTATGAATCACATTCTGCAACCGCTAAACAGGAAAGCGTAGAACGAGCGCATGATACATCACTCGTTTACGCATCTCTAATTAAACCCAACAAAACTTAGCAGAGCTCAACTTTTATTACGCTTGGTACTGTTTAAGGAACATCTCGACGCTGGAATTAATGATTATTTGCTTGTGCTGCTTATCAGGAGAGGGCGCATGACCAATGATCTGTGGCCAAAATGCAAAAGATTTCAGCAGGGCGATAAACTGAGTGGATGCAAACAATGGGTCGAGTTCAACCAAACGCCCATCAGCCAATGCCGCTTTGATCCAAGTCGTCAGGCCGCTTTCTGCTTGAGAATATTTTTCCATCGCTTGATGCGCGAGTTCTGCGTTATGAAAATATTCAGAGAACAGTACGCGAGATAAGTCGATGAAACCTTCAGACTCGAGAAGCTCAAGTTCTTGGTTGGCTATAGAGGTAAGTTGTTCATCTAGCGGTTGTTCGGCTTGATAGGGGAACTGAGTCGCTGCGAGTGTTTTGCTCCAAATGCTGTCTAAAATCTCATCCAGTAGCAGTTCTTTACTCGCAAAGTGATTGTAAACCGTGCGCTTTGATACTTCCGCGCGGCTCGATATTTTATCCATGCTGGTGGCTTTATAGCCATGCTCGGTAAACTCTGCGATGGCAGCGGCCACGATAGATTCGCGTTTTCTTTGGCTTAGTGTTTTTTTTACCGTCATCTGGATATTACTCAATATGTCCTGGTTAGTATTGCATACTCTAATTTTACACCAGTAAGTTTACTTTTAGAATACCAATCAGTGTATTGGTAATTAGCACGCTAGCACCTGAATCGCTTTGCAATGAACTGCGGGTGTCATAGAATCGAAAACGTATTCGAATTTTATTGATATCAACGGAAGAGAATAAACAATCAATGAGTAGTATTTTAGAGTGTATTCGTACAGTTGGACGAGGGGAAAGAGGTCGTAAGCCTTTGTCGTTCGAACAAGCCTACCGCATCATGGATGAGTATTTAAGCGGAGAGGTCGGTGACGACCAAATGGCTATGCTACTGATGTTGATTCGTGTGCAGAATGAAACCAATGAAGAGATCGCAGGCTTTGTAAAAGCGTTTCAATCTCGAGTGCCAGACTTAGGTGCTGATATCGATTGGCCGTGTTATGCAGGTAAGCGTAACGATAACGCCAGTGGAAAGCCTTGGAACCTGTTGGCAGCAAAAATTCTAGCTGACAACGGCTATAAAGTATTAATGCATGGCTACATGGACAAACCCAGTGGTCGTACGCATGCCGAAACGCATTTAGAATGTGTCGGCGTTCGCAGCGCGCAAGATCCGCAAGACGCAAAGCAGATTCTAGAAGCCGATGGTATTGCTTACTTGCCTTTGGCGAACTTCGCCCCACAAGCTCAAACTATGATTGGTTGGAAACATCGTTATGGACTGAGAACTCCGATTAATACCGTTGTTCGTGCATTGAACCCTGGTGGTGGACGTTTAGGCTTGCGTGGCAGCTTTCACCCTGGATTCCCACAGCTTCATGCAGAAGTTGAGCATGTGATTGGCAATAAATCCCACTCGGTGATTTCATTTAAAGGCATGAATGGCGAATCAGAATACAACCCCAAGGTAAGCCAAACTGTCTGGATGAGTTCTCCTGAAAAGGTGGAATCTTTCTACTGGGAAGGCACGATGAATGCTGAGCTGCCTCTGCCTTCTGAATGTGTACTGGGTACACCGGAAGATGAGATGGAGCTGATGGCGAATAGTGTTGTGGATAGTATGACGGCGATTTTATTCGCAGAAACGCACGATAAGGCTGAAGCTTACTCAAAGGCAGCGCGTTTGTGGGAAGCCTATTGCACTCGTTAGTAGCTACTAGCCAGTCGTTAAGAGCTAGCAAATAACGTATAGCGATTGAAATCGTGAATGAGAAGGTCAGCGAATGCTGGCCTTTTTCGTATATTTACCGTGGTCGGTATTCGCTGTTGAATTAAGTAGGCAATCATTGTCAAGGTGATTGCCTACTCATAACATGTTATTCAACGGTGTTCTGTGCTGTTGACCATGCTGCTTAAGCTTGCCGAACAAGACATGCGTTATGAGTGCGCTATTTTAGGAATAGGCCGAAGTCGATCTCTTGTTCTCTTCCGTATTTAACCAGTTTCACTTTCAAGTTGTGTTCTGCTGCAAGATCAATAGCTAAGTTAGACATGCGCTTTATCTCATTAAAACAGCTTGAGATTAGGGGCTTTTCTTGGTTGTCGACAGTAGCGATAAGTGTGTTCTCTGTACCTTCGTTGTCTGCATAAACATACGCGTACATGTTGTTGTCGTGTTGCATAAATTACCTAAGTTGAGCTTTTTATTATTAGTGTGATGAAGGTTACAGTATTTATGTATTCAGGCTAGCTTATGGGAGGAATCAAAGGTAAGAGTTTGTAAGCGGTGTTTAAATTTTTGCTTCATAGGCATGCGTGCAAGCCTTTTGTTACCTCGTTTTTTGCTTTGGTAGGTTTTGCCTATCAATAAAATTGTTGAAATCCATTTAGTAAAATCAAGATTTTAGACAACAATTAAGGTAACACGATAGAAAAATCGATAACAAAACGTATTTTAGGGAGAACGCAATGCATTCTATTAAAGTGAAAGATTACATGACGCCGCAGGTTGTGACATTCACTCCTGATATGCCGTTAAGTCTCGCGTTAGACAGAGTAATGCGCAGCCATCATATGGGTGGTCCAGTCATTGATGATAATGAACAAGTGATTGGTTTCCTTTCTGAACAAGATTTACTCGAGAAGTTAGTGAAGGTGAGCTATTTCTGCCAAGACACGCATATTGTAGGTGATTGTATGTACCAAGAAGTTCTCTCGGTATCACCAGAATTATCCATTATTGAATTGGCAGATATGATGCAAGTTGGAAAACCCAAAGCTTATCCAGTACTCGATAACAAAAAGCTAGTGGGAATGATCACTCGAACCGATGTTTTGAGAGCAATCGGCAAGAACTTAGATGAATGCTTTAAACATCAGGTATAGTTTTAAACATCATGTATAGTGGTGCGTTAAGAACGATTATTTTTCTCAATACCCTCAATTGAAAAGGCGCACTAGCGCCTTTTTTCTTTGTAGAGCTTTTCTTGGTGGATCTTTTTTGTAGATCCCTAGTTTGTGGCTGACTAGCTTATAGAGCTTTATTTTGTGGTGTTCCAACTTTTGGAGGTTTCATGTCAAATCAAACTGCGAAGTTTGTAGAAGGTTCAACGATGCGCCACATATTGGTGATGTCGGGGGCTGGCTCTGTTGGTTTGATGGCGTTATTCGTGGTCGATTTACTCGATATGTTGTTCATCAGTATGTTGGGACAAGTCGAATTGGCCGCGGCTGTTGGTTTTGCAGGCACACTGACATTTTTCTCTACCTCCGTTTCGATCGGTACTTCTATTGCTATGGGTGCGTTGGTTTCCAAAGCTATTGGTTCAAAGAATCAAGAACACGCTCGAAACCTCGCTACTAGTATTATGCTGACTGCTTTTGTCATCAGTTTGACGATTACTGCGGTGATGTTCGCCTATATCCCAGAGCTACTTGCTGCGATTGGTGCAAAGGGGGTTGCCGCAGAGCGGGCGCAAGCTTACCTGCAAATCTTATTGCCAAGCGGGCCATTTCTAGCGCTAGCGATGGCTGCGGGTGCAGGCTTGAGAGCTGCAGGTGATGCCAAACGTTCGATGTGGGCGACCTTGTCGGGCGGCATTGTTAACGCGATTCTCGACCCTTTGTTTATTTTTGGTTTTGGTTGGAACATCGAAGGGGCGGCTATCGCTTCTGTCTTTGCTCGTTTTTCAGTACTCTTTTTCTCGCTTTACCCTTTGATTCGCAGTCACCAGCTGGTGACTCCCCCTTCTCTTGTACAATGGCGCATTAATATTCGACCAATATTGGCTATTGCGCTGCCTGCTATTATCACCAATACCGCAACGCCTATCGGTAATGCGATTGTAACGACGGGGATTGCACAATACGGAGAGGATTTTGTCGCGGGCTTTGCTGTGATAGGTCGTCTGACGCCGGTTTGTTTTGCGGTTATCTTTGCTTTGTCTGGCGCTGTGGGCCCTATCATTGGGCAAAACTTTGGTGCAGAGCGAATGGACAGAGTAAAAGAAACACTCAACAACTCATTGTTGGTTACAACGGCGTACACCATCACCGTTTGTATTCTCTTATACTTTGTCCAAGACTATGTGATCCAAGGCTTTAGCCTACAAGGTGATGCAGCAATTATTGTTGCCGCATTCTGTACCTATGTGGCGTTAACCTTCACCTTCAACGGCGCACTGTTTGTTGCCAACACGTCTTTTAATAACTTAGGTAAACCGCTTTACTCGACGGCACTGAATCTGGGTAAAGCCACTCTCGGTACATTGCCGTTCGTTTACTTAGGCTCGCAATGGTATGGCGCATTGGGTGTGCTGTATGGGCAAGCCTTGGGCAATGTTTTGTTCGGAATACTCGGTACCCTAGTGCTTCGCTATCATATTGCCGAGCTTATGCAAGGTTCCCAAGTTGATCCTGTAGAAGACGATGTGTCGATAGTCAGCTTGAATACACAACCATTCTGTTCACATGATGCCGTTCTTATTGATGATGTATCGGCGAACAGAGAAGAGTGTAAAGAGCTCAAGTCGCAATAACAGCGACACTCCAATATAGATTAGTTGGTTTGTAAATTTCTTCTTGGTCTTGGACAATTTGTTCTTGACCTTGGAGTAGTCTCCAAGGTTTATACTTTTGTTGTACTTAAGGTTCTGTTGCTCATGAGTGAGCAATAACCTCAAGGCTTTTGAGTATTAAGGAGATACATTATGTGCGCAAAACACGCAGCGTGCCGCTCAACAAAAGTGGACGTTCAACCACAAGCGACTGGAGCAAGTTGCTCTAGCCCTAAAATTTCAAGCATTACCGCAGCAGGTACTTCATCTTCATGTTGCAGCTCTTCTGCTACTGCGTCTTCATCGTCAGGAGATGATTGTTGTGGTTCAGACAGTGGAGAAGAAGACAGTCAGTCCTCTACTCAAACTTTAAATGCCCAATTTTCTAAAAGTTGGTTGGTCTCAGGAATGGACTGCCCAGCTTGTGCTAAAAAAATAGAGAAAGCCGTTAGTAACATTGAAGGTGTTATTCAAGCCAAAGTTCTCTTTGCCACCGAAAAGCTAGTTGTGAAATTCGACAATGAAAGTCTTGCCGACACCATTGAACAGGTCTCTATCAAAACGGGCTTCCCTCTTTCGGAAGTTGGTTCTAAAAAAGAAAAACAGCACCCCGAGACTTTTTGGCAAGCTCATATCCAACCTAATTTAGAAATTATAGCGATTGCAGCCGCAATGCTCTTCGCAGCACTGTTGAAAAGTATTTCTCCTCAACTAAGTGAAGGTTTGTTTACCGTAACCTGTTTGCTTGGTTTGTATCCAGTGGCCAAGAAAGCAGTTCAGTTGGCACGTTCAGGTACGCCGTTTGCAATCGAAACCTTAATGAGTGTTGCCGCGCTCGGTGCTTTATACCTTGGCGAAACCGCTGAAGCTGCGATGGTTCTGTTACTGTTTTTGATTGGTGAGCGTCTAGAGGCATTTGCTTCATCAAGAGCAAGAAGTGGTGTTCAAGCCTTAATGGCATTGGTGCCAGAAAATGCCACCAAGATTATCAACGGCGACCGTGTTGACGTTGCAGTAAGTGAACTTGCTCCTGGTGACGTGATTGAAGTGGCAGCGGGTTCTCGTTTACCTGCTGATGGTCAACTTATTACCGACGCTGCGAGCTTTGATGAAAGTGCGCTAACGGGTGAGTCTGTTCCTGTCGAACATATAGCAGGCAACAGCATCATGGCTGGTGCTGTGGTGGTCGATAAAGTCGTTCGTATCACCATCACGTCAAAACAGGGTGAGAATGCGATCGACCGTATTCTTCACTTGATTGAAGAAGCAGAATCTCGTAAAGCACCGCTTGAACGTTTCCTCGATAAGTTTAGCCGCTGGTACACACCACTAATGATGTTGGTGGCTCTGTTGGTCATCATCACCCCACCATTGCTGTTCGCGCAGCCTTGGGAAACCTGGGTTTACCGAGGTCTAGCTCTATTGTTGATTGCTTGTCCGTGTGCGTTGGTTATCTCGACACCTGCTGCAATTACTTCTGGTTTAGCAGCAGCGGCGAAACGTGGCGCATTAATTAAAGGCGGCGTGGCACTAGAGCAGTTAGGGAAAATTCAAACGATTGCCTTTGATAAGACAGGTACGCTGACTGAAGGTAAGCCTCAGGTTACGGATATTCAACCTCTATCAGGTTGGAAACAAGACGCGATGCTTCGTGTAGTTGGGGCGATTGAAGTTGGTTCGACTCATCCTTTGGCGCAATCGCTTGTCGCTAAAGTTAAAGAGCTGAATGTTGAGATCCCTGAGTCACACAACAAGAAAGCGCTCATTGGTAGCGGTGTTGAAGGCGATGTCGATGGTGTTAAGTATCAGGTTTTATCACCGTCTAAAGTCACGTTCGCTCTTGGACCCGATGTGGTTTCTCAGGTAGAAGCATTAGAAGGCGAGGGCAAGACGGTTGTGGTTGCTCTTGAGCTTAAAGATCTAGAAGAGTCAACAGAACAAGCTACGACTGTGATTGGTTTGATTGCTTGGCAAGATACGTTACGTAGTGACGCTAAGCTTGCGATTGAACGACTTAATTACTTGGGTATTCAATCTATCATGCTCACAGGGGACAACCCACGAAGCGCAGCAGCGATCAGCAGCAAAATTGGTATGCAATATAAAGCGAGCCTGCTTCCAAGTGACAAGGTGTCTTATGTTGAAGAGTTATCTCAACAGTCACACGTTGCTATGGTCGGTGATGGCATCAACGATGCGCCAGCAATGAAAACGGCGAATGTAGGTATTGCTATGGGGGGAGGTACTGATGTTGCGCTTGAAACGGCAGATTCAGCACTGACTCACAACCGTTTAACTGAGCTGCCCGCGATGATTGAATTGTCGCAAGCGACTATGAATAACATTCGTCAAAACGTAGCACTAGCGCTCGGTTTGAAAGGTGTGTTCTTGGTGACCAGTTTGCTTGGTATTACCGGGCTTTGGGTTGCCGTTCTTGCAGATAGTGGCGCGACAGCACTGGTGACACTCAACGCACTGCGCCTGCTTCGATTCAAGTCTAAAGCGGATTAAGTTCAGCTCTCAGACATAGACGCTCTTAATTTTAAAAGCGTCTTATATAAGAAGCATCTCGCATAAAAGCGCCTTTAGCGGTCATACGTTAAAGGCGTTTTTTGTCTCATTAGTATGCAACGCAGCCGTTCGGATTGCTTATTTTTGTGATGCCAATCGGTTTTTCGTGAAACCTGAAATGTTGTTGCGATCATTGGTGTGATGTTCGTCACTTCATTTCATTATGAGCTTGGTTAGAGTGTGTTCGTACCCCACGAATTTACTATGAGCTTAAATAAGGGTAAAAAGCCCAATAAGCCAAAAGGAGCGAACTATGTCTCAAGCTGTTTTCCACTTAGGTGTTACTGAAGCAGATCTTAACGGTGCTACTCTTGCGATCATTCCTGGTGATCCTGCTCGTGTGCAAAAAATTGCAGAAGAGATGGAGAATCCCGTATTTCTTGCGAGTCACCGTGAATACACGCTTTACCGCGCAGAGCTAGACGGTAAGCCAGTTGTTGTATGTTCAACAGGTATCGGCGGCCCATCTACTTCTATCGCAGTTGAAGAGCTTGCTCAGCTTGGCGTTCGTACTTTCCTACGTGTTGGGACTACTGGTGCGATCCAACCTCACGTAAACGTGGGTGACATGATTGTTTCTACGGGTTCTGTTCGTCTAGACGGCGCTAGCCTGCACTTCGCTCCTATGGAGTTCCCAGCAGTTGCTGACTTCGAAGTTGCTACAGCAATGAAAGCAGCAGTTGAAGAATCAGGCGCAGCAGTTCACATGGGCGTAACCGCTTCAAGTGACACTTTCTACCCAGGTCAAGAGCGTTACGACACGTTCTCTGGTCGCGTGGTTAAGCGTTTCCAAGGTTCTATGCAAGAATGGCAAGACATGGGTGTTCTTAACTTCGAAATGGAATCTGCAACGCTACTAACAATGTGTGCAAGTTCTGGTTTGAAAGCAGGTTGTGTTGCTGGTGTGATCATCAACCGTACTCAAAAAGAGATACCTGATCACGAGACACTAAAAGTAACGGAAGCGCGCTCAATCAAAGTGGTTGTAGAAGCTGCTCGTAAAATGCTTTAAGTCGGTAACAGTACTTTTAGTTTTCAAGTGCTTTAAGTTTTCAAGTGCTTTAAGTCTTAAAATGACTTCAAATTTTGAAAATGGCCACATCGAATGATGTGGCCATTTTTTTGGGTGTTTACAAGTCCTTTGAGCTTTTTACCTTGCGAGCTTTAGACTTTGTAAACGTAGACCTTGTGAGCTCTAAACCTTGTGAACATCTAGATGCTGTAAAGTTTAGACCTTGTCAATACGGGCGGGGTAGTGGATATAAGTCATTTACTACGATTGGCATAATCGTTACGGGTACAAAAAAGGCGAGTGACTTAAGCGGTCATTCGCCTTTTTGTTTTTGAGAATTCGATATGTTCGAGTTTCTTAAATTAGCACTCTAAATCTTCATCACCACCGGCAGCGGTAAACCATGCCGCGAGATGTGTTTTAAGATCTTTTAATTCGTCAGGGCCAATCAATGCAAGGCCAAGATCTTCTGCTCGTGTGATGTCATTATGACGAAGAGGGCGGAAGCTCACCAACATTGCACGGGCCTGTAGGCCACCTAGCAGGTCTCTGAGCGATTCCAGCTTGTACAAGGTATCATCGCCATCATCTCGCATACCTTTGGTCTTACACTCGATGATGTGCAGCTTATTGTTCACTACAGAAGCAACATCAAGCTCATTACGAACCTCACGCTCACCGAGTTGACGATAAACCTGAACATTCAAAGAGCGGTCTTGAATGGTCGGCATGTCATCTTGGATCTGCTTTACGGTGCTATGAACCAATGTCTCAAGCCATTCGCCGTTTGAGAAGCGTCGCGCGTCTTCATTGGCAAACGTCAAAATACCATTGTCATAAGTGGCAATCTTAGCTTCAACCAAATCGCTCAACAGCATGTTCAGCTCGCGATAACCTTGTTGCTTCTCAGACAAGCCCACATCAAGCCTCTGTTCTTTACGGCAGGTCGTTGCAAGGTAGTTCAATGTAGCAAGGCCTGGGCCTAATTCTAATGCGTTACTTGCCCAACGCTCACCCAGTTCATACAGTTTTTGGTCAAGTTGCGGAGACAGTTGTACATCGCTGAATTCACCACGAGCACCGAATACCGTTAAGTAGTCATCGATAGTGATGCGGTCTTGAACTTGTGCGTCTTCTTTCCCATTCGGGTAGAGCCAGCACAGCTTGTCACTGTTTGGTTCAACAACAAAGATTGGCCAGTGGTAAGTACGAAATACTTCATAGACAGACAGTAGGCGGTGACGAAGGCCACAACTTGCGTTGAGCTTCACTTCTTGTCCCCGAGCTTTTAAGTCTTCAGCAAGGTTTTGGATCGATTCTTTAATTGCAGAGGTGTTTACGATAGTTGGAATCTCGAAAAATTCACTCGTAATATCACGCTTCTGCAAAACGCTGTCTAAGCGTTGATAGATACTGATTTGATTTTTGTCACCGATGAACACGATGTGAGTGCTGATCGTTCGGTTGTCGAGTAGTGGGGTGATCAACCGAATGGGGTCTTGATCGATAATGCCAACATGAACAGCCATATAAATTCCTTAATAGCGGCTCGCTCATAAAGGTGAAAGAAAAACGGGAAGCAGCAAGCCTTTATCATCATATAATGACAAAGCTCATAAAAAACAAGGGCAACCCTTGATAAAAGTTGCCCTTGTTCAATTAGTTATCACTATTGGGTGAGATATCCCAACATTTCAGGTGAATATCTATTGGTTCTTCGTTTACTTATAGCTTGAATTGATGAACTAAATCGCCTTGCTGGTTTGCCAGAATTGTTAGGTTTTGGCTTGCCTCTGCAATTGATGACATCGCTTGATAACTCTTATCAGCAATCTGGTTGATGTCTTCAATGTTACGCGCGATATCACCCGAAGTTTCACTCTGCTCAGCCGCGGCTTGAGAAATGTGCGTACTCATTCGACTGATTTCTAGAATCAATGCCTGAATTTCTTCCATAGCACTATTAGCACTTGAAGCTTGTTCAACCGACATATCCATATCGCTCATGCAGCTTTCAATCACATTACTTGCTGTTTTAGAACTTGATTGTAGGTTACTGATCATGGTCTCAATTTCAGACGTCGATTGAGTTGTCTTTTGTGCCAGTACTCGGACTTCATCTGCAACTACAGCAAATCCACGGCCTTGTTCACCAGCGCGTGCGGCCTCGATTGCTGCGTTGAGTGCAAGTAGGTTGGTTTGATCAGCAATACCACGAATAACATCGAGGATAGAGCCAATCTGGCTACTCATTTGTTGTAGCTCGCCTACAGCACCCACGGATTCAGTCAGACGTACCTCAAGTTGATTAATGGTACTGATGTTGGTGTTCATGACCTGGCGACCTGATTCAGAAGCCGATTCTACTTGTTGAACCATAGTTAATGAGCTTTGTGCGCTGTTTGCTACTTCTTGTACAGAGTGAGACATTTGTGTCATTGCCGTTGCGACGGTTGCTGTTTGTTCACGCTGACTGTTCAATTGAGCCTGTGTCTCAGAAGAGGTTTTTTGGTTTACGCTTGCAGTATTGGTTAGGTCATCTGAAGCGTCATTCAGTTTCACCAGAATATTGTGCAGGTTGTCGGCTAAGGTATTGATGTGACGGCTTACTCGGCTGAATTCGTTGTCGTATCGAATATCGATACGCTGAGTCATATCTCCTTCAGTCAGGCCTTCTAATGTACCTAGGATACGCGTTAGTGGCTCTCTTACACTATGTGCAATGTGGTAACCAATTGCTGCAGCGAATACGGTGACAACAATGCCAATTGCAATCGCTTTGAATAGACCGTTGTCGTAGATGCTGCTCGCATCTGCTAATGATGAGTTGAGTTGCTCTTCCGCTGTGACGTTGAAAGAATCCAGTACCGCCATTGCTTGGTCGACTTCAACGGCTAGATTAGCAATGTTGATGTACAAGGCTTCTTTCGCTTTCAGATAGTTATTATGTTTATCTAAAACACCGCCTTTTTGTCCCACGTCTTTGGTGAAATTTTTAACCGATTCATCGAAAACATTTTTAATCGCAGGCAATTGTGTCGCTAAGCCACGGTACGCGTAGTTTAGGTGGGTAACGGCCTTTTTGTTTTGGTTGACGGCTTTTTGTACGAAGGCAACATCAGAACTTGCTAGTGCATCAGAGGTAATCACCTCGGCGTCTTGTAGTTTAATAAAGTAGCTCTTTGCCATCACTTTTACAGAGATGCTTTTTTGGTCGGCAACGTACTCTTTCATGCCAACGGTCAATTCTGAATGTAAGCGTTGGAAATCACGTGATGCTTTTTGTACTTGCTCTTGCGCCTCAAACATAGCGATATAATTGTTCATCGCTTCATCTGCTTCGGTGAAGTAACGTTCTTCCATCGCTCTTAATTGCGTGATGCGCTCAGTGAGCGAGGTATTGTCTTGGCTTGCTGTTTCTAGGCTACCTAGAACTTCAGAAAAAGCGTTTTGTGATGCAGCAAACTCTGTACGCATTGCAGACATACGCTCAGAATTTTGTGTGGTTAAGAAGTCTTTAAATGACTTGTCAGCGGAAAGTAATTGGACACTTGTTTGGTTTGAAAGCGCAACCAGCGGCAATGAGACTTTTGAGACGCTCTCAAAGTTGCTATGTATCTGATTCATGCTGCTCATCATGATGGTTATCGTGACTGCGAACATGATGATGATCAGTGCGAAACCAGCGTACATACGCTTGATCACAGATCCCTTCATGACTTTCTCCCTAAATAAATGTGGACCTAATACCAGGTCAAAACAAAACTAACAAAATTATCAGGATTCTATTGAGCTCGGCTTACGCATTTTATGACGCACACGTCAAAAATAGCCCTTTGTCCTAGCCAATATGCTGTTCTTGAGAGGTAAGGCGTGTTTTTTTTGATTTGAACGGTGTTTTTTATTATGCTTTAAAGCAGGTTTATTGTGGTTTGATGCGGCATAGCGCATACTCAAAGCATTAAAAAATAAATGTTTTATCGGAGAGACACATGGCTGAAGAAACCATTTTTAGTAAGATCATCAATAAAGAAATCCCAGCAGATCTACTATACCAAGACGATTTAGTAACCGCATTTCGCGATATTAACCCTCGTGCTCCTAGTCATATTCTAATTATTCCTAACAAGCTGATTCCAACAACGAATGATGTTGAAACGGAAGATGAAGCAATGATGGGACGTATGTTTACTGTTGCTCGTAAGTTAGCAAAAGAAGAAGGCATTGCAGAAGATGGCTATCGTCTTATTGTGAACTGCAATTCTCACGGTGGCCAAGAGGTTTACCATATTCACATGCATTTGGTTGGTGGCCGCCCGCTTGGTCCGCTTTTAATGAGTTAATTAAAAGGCTAATAAGCTAACGAAACAGTTAATGATCTCGTTAATACAAGTTAATGGTTAATTAACATAAACAGCGAGTTGGAAAATTTGTTGTTTGTATGCCAACTTTTAGTTTTATCTGTTGTCTGAATATCGGCATCGATTAGGTAGAGCCTAAAAAGCAAGGTATCCACTTGCTTAAGATCCTTTTAACAAAGTTGGCATTTTAAACATGCACGGAGACGATAAGTGAAGCACCAGTTTAGATTCGCTTCCATTGCCCTGTTATCGGCGTTGACAGCGGGTTGTGCGAATATGTCGGCAGGGAGCCTGTTCAGTCATTACAGCGCGCAAAACAAAGAAATTTACCAAGCAGTCAAGTCTGGGGATTATTCAACGGCTCAACAAGAGTTACCAGATTACGCAGCAGGTGACATTCTTGATAACTTTGAAAAAGGTAGAATTAATCTACTTGATCAAAAATATCCTGAGAGTAAGTCGTCGCTCGAACTGGCCGATCAGGCAGTAAAAGATCAGCAAAGTAAAGCGGTGATCTCTGTATCAGACAGTGCAACCAGTGTCGGCGCGTTGGCTGTGAATGACAATATTACCGAGTATGTGCCAGCCGATTATGAGTTGGGCTTTCTGCATTTATATCTTGGTTTGAATTATTTAAAGAAAAACGACTTAGAAGGTGCGGTGATCGAAATGCGTCGTGCTAACCAAGTTCAGGAACAAGCCAAGAAGCAACGTGAAGCTGAGTTAGAAAGTGCTGCAAGCGATGCAAAATCTCAAGGGTTGTCTGCCAACGTGGGTAGTATTCTTGCGAATTATCCTGATGCGGGTAAAAAGCTGCAATCTGTGCAAAATGCGTATTTGATGTTTTTGTCTGGTCTGCTTTACGAAGCATCTAACGATCTGAACAGCGCTTATGTGGACTATCGACGAGCTTTGGCCATCATGCCTGAGAATCAAGAAATCATCGATAGAACCATGGCAACAGCTGCTCGCTTAGGCATGCGACAAGATTTAGCAACACTGAAAAAGCGCTACAAACAGTCATCTAAGTTAGGGGCAAGCGAAGGGCGAGTAATTGTGCTTCAAGAACAAAGTGCAGTTCAAGCGATGGACAGTTGGCGATTAGATTTACCTATTTATGACAGTCGCGATCAGGGCGCAATATACTCTCTGGCGCTGCCATATTATCCGAGCCAAAGCGTAGAACGCTTTTCTGCGCTACGAATCAGCGGGCAACCGTTGTCTGAGCATTTGATTACGGATGTGAATGCGATGGCGCAGAATGATTTATCTGAACGTATGACGAGCATTGTTATTCGCCAAGCGTTACGTGTGGTCGCGAAAGACCGCATTCGTAAAGAAGCAACTCAAGGTAACGATGTCGGTAACATTTTGTTCAACGTCTGGAATGCATTCACGGAACAACCAGACACTCGAAGCTGGCAATCTTTGCCTGCGGAAATAAAGACCAGCACGTTTGTAGCAAACAGTGGTCAATATACGTTAGAAGCGGGCGCTAAAACGTATGACTTTGATATTCGAGAAGGGCAGACCACTTTGGTGTGGATTTCTCGACAAGGAAACAATGCAACAATGTGGCATAAACAGCTAGGGAGGCTGTAATGAAAAAGTGGTTAATGAGCTTAGCAGCGGTTATGGCTCTGGCTGGTTGTGCTGATAATACAGCTGGCGTAAGGGTAGATAGTCAAACTCAGAACGTTTTCTTTGGTGATAAGGTATTGGGTAGCCGCTTACAGGTTGAAGATATCCGTACTGACCTCGTCGACGGTCATACGCGAGGAATCGTGCGTTTAAACAGTAACTATAAAGGCGATCAACATATCCTTTATCGCTTTTACTGGTACGACGATGCTGGTCTTGAGGTCAACCTAAAACAAGGACCTTGGAAGCAAGCGATTGTTCGTGGCTTTGAAAGTATTTCGTTGTCGGAAGTGTCGGTAAATCCGAAAGCGACTCAGTTCAGAGTTCAGTTCAGAGAGCAGTAAACTTTCGTTTGGAACCGCTCATATTTAGAGTGGTTCCAAGCTTTATAGCAAAGACGAGATAGAACGGGTCTAAGGATTCGAAAATACAAAAATTTAAGAGAGTGGGTAACCCCGCTTAGTGATTAGTTAAGGAAACAAAATGAAAAAGAGTGTCATTGCGCTACTAGGTTTAGCGGTTATTTTAGGCGGTTGTTCAAACAAGGTAAGCTACGGTGATGCACAATCAGTAGAAACCACGACAATCGATTTCGGTTCAACTGACCTTCAAACGATTGCGGGCGAAATGGTCGATAGCATGATGGCGTCTGGTTCTGTGTCTTACATTACTCGTGAGCAACGTCCAATCGTGTTCGTAGAGCGAATCAAGAACAAAACAAGTGAGCACATCGATACTGAGTCAATCACTGATACCATCAGTACTAAAATGCTGAACTCTGGTAAGTTCCGTTTCGTTGATATGGACCGTGTAGAGTCTGTTCGTGAACAATTGAATTTCCAAAATAACGATGAGCTTGTAAATCAAAGCTCAGCAATCCAATTTGGTAAAATGGTTGGTGCTCAGTACATGTTGTACGGCAACCTATCAAGCATCGTTAAGAAAGCGGGCAGCGACGAAGACGTATACTACAAAATGACCATGCGCCTAATGGATCTTGAGTCTGGCTTGATTGAATGGGCTGACGAAACTGAAATCCGTAAGCAACAATCTAAGAGCTTGCTGGGCTTTTAATTAAGTTTACTTGGCTTCTAATTAGCTTACTGGGTTTTTAATTTAGCTTATTGAGCTTCTTAAATGGTTTAGTGTGCTATTAACTTGGCTTAGTCATGCCTCAACGCAGTACATGTTATTTGCTGTGATTGGTATTAATGAAGAGGCACTGGCTTTTGGTCAGTGCCTTTTTTGTAGGGAAATTAAGACGTTTATAGGGCAGTTAAGACGTTTATAGGGAGTAAATATGGCGATTTTTTCTTGGTCTGAAGCAAAGCTTCTTGATACCAGTTTGAGTTCTCTTGATGGTTACTTTTCTGAGCCTCCAATCAGAGCACAGACACTGACAGGTGGGTTGACTAATCGATGTTGGAAATTGGTTTTAGCCGATGGCACCGCGTATGTTTGGCGTCCAATTACCCCCATCACCAAAGCGTTCTTCATCTCTCGCCATGAAGAGTATCAAGTACTGTCTGCTATTGAGCGCCTAGATATCGGCCCAAGTCCGATAGTGGTCAATGAGCAAGGCTTATTGGTTGAATGGATCGCGGGTGAGACGTTGTACGAAGGACTCGAGCAGGATGATTTACTGAAGACGCTGATCTCGGTGCATTTGGTTAATACTGCGCGACTGCCGCTCCAACCGTTCAGTTATACGGCTCGAGTTGACCACTACTGGCTTCAGCTTGATGCGGTTCATAAGACTGAAACCTGCACTAAGATTTATCAAGAGTGGCGCGTGGCTCCAAGTATCCCAAGTGTAGGCCTGTCTTTGTGTCATTTTGATCTCGGTGGCTATAACCTTGTGAAGAATCAAGATGGGATTAAGATCATTGACTGGGAATACGCAGCGCTAGCAGACCCAAGGCTTGATCTTACGCTGACTATTGCTGTTGCCCGATTACCAGTTACAGAAGCTGTTAATAAGTACTGTCAGCTAAGAGGTATCCATGATCCCCAATCTTGGCTTGACGGAGTAGAAGCCTGGTTACCAAGAAGCCAAATGATGGCAATGCTGTGGTATTTACTTGCTCATCAGCTATGGGGCGATGACAGTTATCTGCGTGAAGCAGAGGCTCTTAGTCACACTTTATGTAGCTATGATCACGTTTAGGAAGTGAAAAATATAATTTCAGAGGTCTTCCCTTTAAAACCTTGTTTTTCGTGTTAGATTGATCAAAACGTACCAATATTCAATGGGGGAGGTACAATGATTATCTATCTACACGGCTTCGACTCAACAAGCCCGGGCAATCACGAAAAAATACTGCAGTTGCAATTCATTGATGATGACGTTCGTTTCATCAACTACAGTACTTTGCATCCAAAACACGATATGCAGCATTTGCTAAAAGAAGTGCATAAAGTGATAGAGCAATCCGATGATCCACATCCAATCATTTGTGGTGTAGGTTTGGGTGGTTTTTGGTCTGAGCGTATTGGTTTCTTATGTGGGATTAAGCAGGTGGTGTTCAACCCTAATCTGCACCCTGAGAACAACATGGTAGGTCGAATTGATCGCCCAGAAGAGTATGAAGACATCGCGACTAAGTGTGTCGCTCAGTATCGTATGAAGAACAAAGGACGCTGTTTAGTGGTGCTTTCTCGTGAAGATGAAATTCACGACAATACGAAAACAGCTTCTGCTCTAGAAGATTACTACGAAGTTGTCTGGGACGAAAAAGAGAGTCATAAGTTCAAAAAGATCTCTCAACACTTACAGGCAATGAAGGCGTTTAAAAACGCTTAAGGATTACCGTCATTTTATAAAACAGCACTCAATTGAGTGCTGTTTTTTTATCCAAATTAGCAAGCGATGCCCGAAGGGTTCGAGCTGAGCACCCCGCAAAAAGCGTTTTACTCTTTGTTGAGGGAGATTTGCTTAGAATGACCAGGCTACTTCTCCCTTGCCGCGATTAAAACGCTTTTATATCGAACGAAATTTGACCGTGAAAAGGTCAATGTGCCCTAGTCATATAGATTTTATCGATGAGTTTGCGCAAACGTTAACTAATCAGTCACGAATCCTCATTGTGGGTAAGGATTTTTGTTGCGGTCATCTTTTTGCTATATATAATGTTCTAAAGCAAAATATTTTGATAAATGTCAAAAAAAATTGAGAGCGAGTGATAAAACTTGCCCATAATTTGTGCTCTGCCTCTCAGGTAGACACCTTTTTCATCCTCGTGAGCAAAGTGACAAACCAATGTTTGTTGCTTGTAATCCCTCTAACTACTCAGTGAGCTGTTGTTACTTATTATCACAGTCATCAAATGAGCCGCAGCCTTTGGAATTGAGGCCGAGTAGATACATAGAATTTATCGGTTGGAGTAATCGAGCCGAACCCCATTTATTCATTTTGTAGAGGATTGTCATTGTGACAAAAATTATCGTAGTAGGCGGCGGTGCTGGTGGTTTAGAACTAGCAACTAAGCTAGGCCGCACTTTAGGTCGTAAGAAACGTGCCCAGATTACTCTGGTAGACCGTAAAGCAAGCCACCTATGGAAACCATTGCTTCATGAAGTAGCCACTGGCTCATTGGATGAAGGTGTTGACGCGCTAAGCTACCGCGCACACGCGAAAAACCATTGCTTTGATTTCCAAATGGGCAGCCTGAACGATATCGATCGTGAACGTAAAGTGATTGCGTTGAGCGAGTTGACTGATGAGCACGGTGAGTTACTGATGCCAAGCCGTGAACTTGAATACGACATTCTTGTGATGGCGTTAGGTTCAACGTCAAACGACTTCAATACCCCAGGTGTTCGTGACAACTGTATTTTCCTTGATAGCCCAGAGCAAGCACACCGTTTCCGTACAGAAATGAACAACCAGTTCTTAAAGCTGCACGCTAAGAATGGTCAAGGTACGGTAGACATTGCGATTGTTGGTGCGGGTGCTACTGGTGTTGAACTGTCTGCTGAGCTTCACAACGCTGTGAAAGAGCTTCGTACATACGGTTTTGGCGACCTAGATTCAAGCAAGCTGAACGTTAACCTTGTTGAAGCGGGTGAGCGTATTCTTCCAGCTCTACCTCCTCGTATTTCCAGCGCAGCACATTCTGAGCTAACTAAGCTTGGCGTCAACGTGCGTACAACGACAATGGTTACACAAGCTGACGCTGACGGTCTAACGACCAAAGATGGTGAGAAGATCCCAGCACAGATCATGGTATGGGCTGCTGGTATTAAAGCGCCAGATTTCATGAAAGACATCGGTGGTCTTGAGACGAACCGTATCAACCAGTTGGTTGTCAAAAACACGCTGCAAACTACGCTTGATGACAACATCTTTGCTATCGGTGATTTGGCGCAATGTACACAAGCGGATGGTTCGTTTGTTCCACCACGTGCGCAAGCGGCTCACCAAATGGCAAGCTGCGCATTTAGCAACATCATCGCTAAGCTGAACGGCCGTGACCTGAAAGACTACATCTACAAAGATAAAGGCTCACTGGTTTCACTAAGCCGTTTCTCTACAGTAGGTAGCTTGATGGGTAACCTGACTAAAGGTTCGATGATGGTTGAGGGACGTATTGCTCGTGTGGTTTACATCTCTTTGTACCGAATGCACCAGATGGCACTTCACGGCTTAATCAAAACATCACTGATGATGTTGGTGGGTCGTATTAACCGTGTCCTTCGTCCAAACCTAAAGCTTCACTAATCAGGTAAGCCTTCTAAGGTCATTACGCTGATAATAAAAAAGAGCTCTTCGGAGCTCTTTTTCGATCGTGTCGAGTACGTGTTATTTCGGATTGTTACTCTATTAAGCGATTAAGATAATGGAGGTAACACAGAATAAACCACGCCATCTTTCGGTTTACCGTTAAAGATAAAGCGATTCTTTGCAATGGCTTCACGTTCAGCGCCACATTTCTCGATCAGCTTTTGGCTGGGTAGGTTCTCTGTATCGCAGACAATCTCCAAACGCGTCAACTTGAGCATTGCGAAGCAAAATTCAAATAGGGCAAGCATTGCTTCTTTCGCTATCCCTTTTCTCTGAAATTGATCACCCACCCAATAACCTAAACTTGCCATATTAAAGGTGTGGTAAAGCTCATTTATGGCCACCATGCCGACTAACTTTTCGCTTTTTCGTTCGAAGATACCAAAGCCAAACGCATCGGCTTTAACCCAGTTTAAGCGAGTCGCAAGAATGAATCTCTCGGCCTCGACGGTCGAAAACTCGTCGTGGCACCAGTCGAGCCATGGCAATAAACTCGGGGAGGATTTAACCAGCTGCGAAAACTCTTGAGCGTCTGAGGCTTCAATGATTTTTAGGTTGAGGTGTTGAGTATTTATCTGAAAGTCAGGGCTCATAAGAAATACCGAATTACATGTAAGTACTGAACAAAGGATTCAGTGCAGAATAAAGATAGATAGCACTTAATAAAACGCCCTCACTAGGAGGGCGGATTGAATTATTTATATAATTATAGCCGAATCGGCAAGTAACTTACTGCGCCACGCGTCGAACTTGAATAACCATTCCAAGAAGTGGGTGGTCAAGGTAGTGAGTTTCTGTACTGCGCATACGACGTTTTTGGTCCATGCGGTAGCTCTTAAGAAACTCTTGGACTTCAACCGTCGGAGAAATCTCCGTTAGATTACCCACTTGCACGTTACTTTCTGCACCACTTACAGGTGAATCTAGCTCGATTTGTTGCTCTTGTAGAGTCACTTCACGAACGCTCGGCGCTTTTAAATCCAATGTCGTTTCAGCATATAGATAGTGCTGAACGTAGATTTGCAGCTTGCCGTCTAACTCGTAAAGCGGCTTATCGATAGTCTCTTCTTGAAAACCATTCGGATTTGATGCAGTTACTGCACCTTTCTCAGAACCGTCGGCATTAAACTGTTTAGAGAAGTCTTTACCGGCTTGAATATGGAAAACCGGTGCCGAGCTTTTGCCTTGGTCGCCTTGACGCCAAGCGGTATGCATCAGAACTTCAAAGCCTGCGTGTTTGCGTAGCTTATCTTTCTGAGGTGTTAACTTGTATTCCGAGTAAGGCAGCATCTGCACGCCTTTCTTCGCTCGGTATTGGGTATCTTGAAATGAACCTACGCGCTCAAGTGAAATCTGAGGCTGTGTGTTTGGCCAAGATTCATTCACTTTTTCTGCATCAACAGCACGCTTAAAAATGATCACTTCTATATCAAATTGTCTCTGCGCCAAACTTGGCAGTGAGACGAACAATAGTAGCAGTGGGATCAGTCTTTTCATTTTTACTCCGTCTTCCAGCCGAACTACCGGCTGGATCATTTATATGTGCAAGTGGATTGGGTCTTATGCCGAAGGCAGCAAGTTCTGTCTGAATTCGCCCAATAAATCACTAACAAATTGAATTCGTTTCCGTCTGTCGACCAATGGTATCGTAAACTTGAACTTTGTTGGTCCTTCCATTGAAAACTTTTGCGGTTGAGATTGCAACAGTTTAACAAGGTAGGTCGGGTTTATGTCAGCATCCGGGTAGAATTCTAAGAATCCACCTTTATCATGAGCCTCAATTTTCTTCGCTTTGATAGACGCCGCGGCTAATTTTAGCTCTGAAACTGACAACAAGTTCTTGGTAGCATCCGGCAGAAGGCCGAAGCGATCAATCAGCTCGACTTTCAACTCTGCCAATTCGTCGGTGTCACTCACACTCGCAATACGCTTATAAGTAGACAAACGTGTATTGATGTCTGGGATGTAGTCATCAGGCAATAGCGCAGGCAGGCGCATCTCAATTTCAGTTTGTTCACGCAGTAGGTCATCAAGCGATGGCTCTCGCCCCTCTTTCAATGCTTCAACTGCTTGTTCAAGCATCTCCATGTACAAGGTGAAACCAACCGATTGGATTTGACCACTCTGTTCATCACCTAACAGCTCACCCGCGCCACGAATCTCTAAGTCATGGGTTGCTAGTGTAAAGCCTGCACCTAAGTCTTCAAGTGAAGCTATGGCATCTAATCGCTTAACCGCATCTTTGGTCATTGCTTTCGGAGGAGGTGTTAGCAGATAGGCATAGGCTTGGTGGTGAGATCGACCCACACGCCCACGCAATTGGTGCAACTGTGCTAAACCAAGGTTATCGGCTCTGTCCATTAAGATGGTATTGGCTGTTGGTACGTCGATACCGGTTTCGATGATGGTTGTACACACTAGCAAGTTAAAACGCTGGTGGTAGAAATCATTCATGATGCGTTCTAGTTCGCGCTCTCGCATCTGGCCATGAGCCACGGTGACACGCGCTTCTGGAATCAGTTTCTGTAGTGACTCAGCCGTCTTTTCAATCGTGTCTACTTGGTTGTGTAAGAAGTAAACTTGACCACCACGCATGATTTCACGAAGTACCGCTTCTCTGACGATCGCGTCATCACTCTCACGGACAAAGGTCTTTATTGCTAAGCGTCGTGCTGGTGGTGTTGCGATGATTGACAAGTCACGCATGCCGCTCATTGCCATGTTCAATGTACGTGGAATTGGCGTCGCGGTGAGCGTTAGGATATCGACATCCGCACGCATTGCTTTCACTTTTTCTTTCTGACGCACACCAAAGCGGTGCTCTTCATCGACAACCAACAGGCCAAGGTCTTTAAACTGAAGGTCACTTGAAAGTAACTTGTGAGTACCCACTAAGATGTCGACCTTACCGTCGGCGACATCTTGCATGATCGATTTCTGTTCTTTGGCTGATTTGAATCGAGACAGAACCTCAACACGAATCGGCAAGTTGGCGAAACGGTCGCGGAAGTTTTCAAAGTGTTGCTGAGCAAGTAACGTTGTCGGTACTAACACGGCCACTTGTTTGCTGTTATCGGTACACACGAACGCGGCACGCATTGCGACTTCTGTTTTACCAAAACCAACATCACCACACACCAAGCGGTCCATGGCTTTTGCTTGGCACATATCAGACATTACCGCATTAATTGCCATCGCTTGGTCATCGGTTTCTTCAAACGGGAAGCCAGATTTGAAGGTTGCGTACTGACCACGATCGAGCACAAATTTGTAACCCGGCTTAAGCTCACGCTTGGCGTAAACATCGAGCAGTTCGGCTGCGACGTCACGGACTTTCTCTGCGGCGCGCTTACGAGCTTTCTGCCATGCTTCACCGCCAAGTTTGTGTAGCGGTGCAGAATCTTCAGCGCCACCAGAGTAGCGGCCAATTAAGTTCAAAGAGGCAACAGGCACGTATAACTTGGCATCGTTTTGATACTCAAGTGTTACGTATTCGGTTTTCATCCCACCCGCTTCAAGTGTTTGCAAGCCGATATAGCGGCCAATACCGTGGTCAATGTGAACAACGGGTTGGCCCGGTTTAAGTTCCGCAAGGTGACGGATTACGGTGTCGCTGTTTACGCTTTTTTTGTCTTTTTTACGACGCTGAATAACGCGATCACCCAATAGATCACTTTCACAGATAAGGGCGATGTTTTGCTCTTCGTGGATAAAGCCATGCTCAGCAGAACCTAGGATCAGGGTGAACTTATCTTTACCTTTAATTGCCGCGTCGAGGTTTTCAACTTCGCTTGGACGAACTTTGATGCCTCGAAGCAATTCACTCAGAGCTTCACGGCGGCCTTCAGACTCAACCGAAAAAACAACCTTGCCATCGAAGGCTTCAGTGAACTTTCTTAAGTTAGACAACGGTTCTTTATTCTGATGTTGAACGCTGAGATCAGGCAGAGGCATAACCGGAAGGTTTGTACGCCCAGCTTTTTCTTCAATCGTGTCTAAGCTTAGGTTGACCTGTGGCTTCTGTTTGAAGTGTGCGAACAGCTCGTCTTTCTTCAACCAAAGTTGCTCAGGTGTCAGCAGTGGTCGTAGTGGATCAACGCCACGTTGCTCGTATCGGTGAGAAACGTCCGTTAGGAACGAATCTACTGCAGTCTCGACATCACCTAGAATCAGGAGTTGCGCTTCATCGGCAACATAATCAAACAAGGTTTCGGTGTGCTCGAAGAACAGCGGTTGCCAATACTCAATACCAGCAGGCCACGTGCCTTTAGAAACCTGCATATAAACCGATTCTGGTTCACGGCGCGCATCAAACTGTTGGCGCCAACGAATACGGAAATCTTCAATCGCTGTTTCCGAGGTTGGGAATTCGTGAGCAGGCAGCAGTCGAATCTCAGAGATGTCTTCGATAGAGCGCTGGTTTTCAGGATCGAAAGTACGGATCGTGTCGATCTCGTCATCGAAGAAGTCGATACGATACGGGTCTTTGCTGCCCATTGGGAACAGGTCGAGAATAGAACCACGGCTAGCGTATTCACCCGGGCCAAACACTTGGTCAACATAGCGATAGCCCGACTTTTCGAGTTGCAGACGTAATTTCTCTAGTGAATAGAGATCGCCTGTTTTCACCATTAACGTGTGTTGTAGTAAGAAGTCGCGCGGTGACTGGCGTTGCAATAACGTGCTGATCGGAACGATCGTGATGCCATCTTTTAGCGTTGGCAGTGCGTAAAGGCGTGCTATACGATCTGAGATGATCTCTTGGTGCGGTGAGAAGCTGTCGTATGGCAGAGTCTCCCAATCAGGGAATAGTGCCACCTCATTTGACGTAAACTGTTCAATTTCAGATTGAAGCTTGAGTGCGATCTGAGGATCGGGCACTGCAAGTAAAGTGTGGCTGTTATGCTGCTCCGCTAGTTTAGCGATAGTAAGCGCGAGAGATGAACCAACTAGGTTGCCGATGTGCTTTTTGTCACCGGCACCTTTGAGCTTAGGTAGTGTGAAAATGGATTGTTTTGTCATGTCTATTTACTTGTTATCTCGTTCTAGAGAGCGTTGACGTAAGAGCTTTTGTTGTTGATGGAGCGCAGCCTTGATCAACAAGTCTTGGTCAGTATCACGAAGATGAGCATATTTGAATTTGATTTCGAAGCCTGAATCTTTAGGTTCGCTAGCGAAGACCTCCGCGTAGCAATAGATAGCGGCGGCAGGGTGCTCGATAAAGAGCTTGGCTTTAACTAAGCGACCCGCTTCGATATCTGTTTTGGAAAAACACGAGAACTGACTCGCGCCAAATGAATACGTATGGGTGCGAAACTGTTCATCATCTTGTTGCGATAACATAAAGCTCAACAAGAGGTTTAATTTAGAGTTCTGTGCATCCAATAAACTGATGACATTCTTCAAGTCGCTGTTTTTCAGTTCGTTGCGAGCACTGTCGGCTAACAGGTCCAATTGGCTAAACTCACTTGCCACAACAAAAGGGGCAGGGATCTCCGATTCGAACTGAATCTGAGAAGGTAAAGCGAAGTTACTGTCCATTGGCTCAATATTAGCGGTAAGGCTGTGGTGAACGGTAAAAAACTCTTGTTCTGTCATGCGTTAGTTCCTTGAAGTGATCTATTGATTATCGCTATGTGGCCGCAGTAATCAAGGTCAGTTAATTGAAAGTCTCAAATAGTTGTTTGAAAGTCAGCTATTTGACAAGGTTCTGTTTTTCAAGCCTAACTAATTGAGTTAATTCACCCTATATTTTCAATTAACCCCTACACAGTAACGGCAATACCCGTTACATTAACCCGCATCTCCTTTAGATGGTTCAAAGTATGTTTCATCCTATTTCATTGTTTGTTGGCCTGCGTTATTTGAAAGGCCGTTCAGGTGATCGCTTTAGCCGTTTTGTTTCTTATATGTCGACAGCCGGAATTACCATTGGTGTGCTGTCTCTGGTTACTGTTTTGTCGGTAATGAATGGATTCGAAGCGCAGTTAAAAGACCGAATTCTTGGTGTCCTTCCTCAAGCCGTTGTTTACGAGCAAGGAGGCACAACGTCACTTTCTGCTCAAGCACCTAGCTTTGCGGAGCAAATGTCGCTCAATGGCCACGTAGAACCTATTGTTCGCAGTGAAGCGGTGATCCAAAGTCCTGCTCAGTTATCTGCGGGCTTGTTAATCGGTATTGAGCCAAATTCAGATGACCCTCTTCAGAATCATTTAATTGCTGGCAGACTGTCTTCACTCAAAGCTGGTCAGTATCAGCTTTTCCTTGGTCATACCTTGGCAAGAAACTTGAAAGTGTCTATGGGCGACAAAGTTCGCTTAATGGTCACCAGTGCCAGCCAATACACACCGTTAGGGCGCATACCTAGCCAACGAAATTTTACCGTAGCTGGCATTTTTAACACGGGTTCGGATATCGATGCTCAATTGATGGTGACAGATATCAACGATGCTGGGCGTTTGATGCGCTATAAATCAGACACCATTTCAGGCTGGCGACTGTTTTTTGATGACCCATTTGAAGTGGCAGAACTATCAAACCAACCGCTACCGGAAGGTTGGGTGTGGAGCGATTGGCGAGACCAACGTGGCGAGCTATTCCAAGCCGTTCGAATGGAAAAAAACATGATGGGTTTGATGCTTGGGCTGATCATTGGTGTTGCTGCGTTTAATATCATTTCTGCGCTTATTATGGTGGTGATGGAGAAACAGTCCGAAGTCGCCATCTTAAAAACCCAAGGTATGCGTGATGGTCAAGTCATGGGGATTTTTATGGTTCAAGGTGCAAGTAGTGGTGTGATCGGCGCATTATCTGGTGGCATCCTGGGCGTGATTTTAGCTTCGAACCTCAATACTATTTTAGAGGCGATGGGTGTTGCTCTGTTTTCATTTGGTGGACAGTTGCCAATATTGATTAATCCAATCCAAATTGCGGTTGTTGTGGTTCTGGCTATTGCACTTAGCTTGATTGCCACTGTATTCCCTTCTTATCGTGCATCGTCTGTAAAACCTGCTGAGGCCCTTCGTTATGAGTAATTTCCTTCAATGTAATGATATCCGTAAAACGTACCGTGAAGGCTCGTTAGATACTGAGGTTCTCAAGGGCGTCAGCTTCGAAATAGAAAAGGGTGAGCTAGTAGCAATCATTGGTACCTCCGGTTCAGGTAAAAGTACGCTATTGCATATTTTAGGGGCGTTGGATGATGCTTCTGATGGTAGCGTAAGCTTTCTCGGACAAGACTTAGCGTCTTTGAGTTCGAATAAGCAGGCTAAGCTTCGCAACCAGCATCTTGGCTTTGTTTATCAATTCCATCATCTTCTTTCTGATTTCTCAGCGTTAGAAAACGTAGCAATGCCGTTGTTGATAGGTGGAGAGAAGCCAGCGAAAGCTAAACAAGAAGCACAGTTGCTACTTGATAAAGTGGGGCTAAGTCATCGTGTTGACCACCGACCTTCAGAACTTTCAGGTGGTGAGAGGCAACGAGTGGCAATTGCTCGTGCATTGGTGAACAAGCCTGCGCTAGTGTTGGCGGATGAGCCGACTGGTAACCTAGACCACAACACAGCACTTTCTATTTACGACTTAATGCGCGAACTGAACCGTGAGTACGATACTGCCTTTTTGGTTGTGACTCACGATGGTGAACTTGCCGGTAAGATGGATCGCCAACTTCACATGCAAGATGGCTTACTGGTCAACGTAGAAAAAGAGGAGAGCTAAGTGTTTTCTTCTTTATCTCTATTGATAGGCGGCCGATTTAGCCGGGCGAAACAACGAGACAAAATGGTGTCGTTCATCTCTCTGTCTTCGACGATCGGTATTGCTGTCGGTGTCGCGGTAATCATCATTGGTTTGTCGGCCATGAATGGTTTCGAGCGTGAGCTTCAATCACGAGTACTTTCTGTCATTCCTCACGGTGAGTTTGAGGGCGTGAATAAACCAGTAACTCGCTGGGAGCATGTGATTGAGGAGTCGGTAAAGCACGATAAAGTCGTTGCTGCTGCGCCTTATGTGAAAATTACCGCGCTTGCCGAAAAAGGCAAAGAGTTGAAAGCAATTGAAGTTCGCGGCGTTGACCCACAACTTGAGCAACAAGTATCGAGCCTATCGAGTTTTATCGATAAGCAAGCTTGGAGCGATTTTAAGGCAGGGCAACAACAAATCATCTTAGGTTCTGGTGTGGCTAACGTGTTGGGGGCGAAAGTGGGTGACTATCTGACCTTGATGATCCCAACGGTTAACGGCTCTGTGAAAGTTCAGGCGCCAAAACGAGTTCGAGTGAAAGTGGTTGGCTTGCTGACGCTTAATGGCCAAATTGACCACAGCTTAGCTTTGATCCCGATCGGCGATGCGCAAATTTACGCAAACCTAGGCGAGGCAGTGACAGGGGTTTCTTTAAAAGTGACCGATGTTCTGAACGCGAACTCTATTGTGCGTGAGGTGGGTAACCAGCTTGATGTGTATGTGTATCTGCGAAGCTGGCAACAGAAGTTTGGCTTCTTGTATCGAGATATTCAGTTGGTTCGCACCATTATGTATCTGGTGATGGTACTGGTTATTGGTGTTGCTTGTTTCAATATTGTCTCGACATTAATGATGGCAGTAAAAGACAGAGCATCAGAGATCGCGATTTTAAGAACCATGGGCGCATCGGACGGCCTTGTGAAACGCATTTTCGTTTGGCAGGGCGTATTCTCCGGTGTGTTAGGTAGTTTGGTGGGCAGTGTAATAGGCGTGTTAGTGGCGCTTAATCTCACGACACTTATCAAAGGGCTTGAAAGGCTAGTTGATCACCAGTTCTTGTCCGGTGACATCTATTTTGTCGACTTCTTGCCATCACAACTCGATATGACGGATGTTGTTGTGGTTTCAGGTACAGCGATTGTATTGAGCCTATTGGCGACATGGTACCCAGCATCACGAGCAGCCAAGTTAAACCCTGCCTCGGTGCTTAGCTCGAAGTAATGCGCTGAGTAATACTTTATGTAGCATGATAGACAAATGGCATACACAAAAAAGGATCCCTGATGGGATCCTTTTTTTTGAATTCAATCTGCATTCTTTACGACTGTGGTTACATCCCAATATTGCAGAGTTCTGCGGTTCATCTGACTTTAACTTGTGTGCGGTTTAAGTGAAGCGCATACAAGGATAGATTGAACGACAAGGAAAAGTTGTCAGTACCTTGCTTGACGCTTCTTCCAACTTCTTACTACTGAGTAACGCCATAACCCGCGAATACCAAAGTAGCCAATCATTGCTGAAACCACGCCACAAATCAGGCAACCCAGTAAGAAAGGAGGCCCGATTGTATTCATTTGCGCCAAGATGAAGTCCCAAGACAATTCGAAATGGAAGGCTTGAGGTGGTACATGCATAACAAACGCCCCGACTTTATAAGCAAAGTAGAAGAGAACGGGCATAGTGACCGGGTTACTGATCCAAACAAGTGCGACAGCCAAAGGTAGGTTAACGCCACATGCGACAGCAAGGCCTGCAGACATAATCATTTGGCTTGGTAGAGGGACAAACGCCATGAATAACCCAACAGCGAATGCGCCAGCCGCAGAGCGACGATTAAGACACCATAAGTTGGGGTTGTACAAAACATTGCCAAAAACTTTCAATGCTTTCTGACGCTTGATTAGCTCATGGTCAGGCATAAATCGTTTGATAAACTTTCTTGGCATAGGAGGAAGCTACTCTCTTGTTTAACACTTGGTTCTTGATTTCATTTGCTGCGACAGTTGTGTCTGCCAGCTTCTGGCCTGTGATGCCTCATTGGGTTTGGGCACCATTGATGCTGTTGTTACTACTAGCATCAACAAAGTATAGCGTTTTCCGGAGTGCAAGAGGTCTAGCAACAGCATTGATACTAGTTATCTGCCTAGGGAATGTAATTGAAATACAAACGAGTCGCTTATTTCAATCAGGGCAGAATACTACCATAAATGCTTCGGTTGTTAGCCTTTTTAGTGAAAATAGCCACGGTTTTGAAAGCGTAATAGTAGCTAGATCAATTGGCGGCGAAAAATTAATCTTTCCTCAATTGATAAAATTACGTTTGTTTACTCCTTTTAAGTTAACACTCGGAGATGATGTCAATTTATCTGTGTATATAAAGCCTGTATGGGGCAAACTCAATGAAGCAGGCTTTGATTTAGAAAAGTATCTGTTTAGCGCAGGTGTGGTTGCCAATGCAATTTACAGATCTAATACAAAGTATCGCATTCATACCAATAGCAACTTACGGTCCTATTGGTTTGAAAACAGTCTTGAAAGGTTAAGTCAACTGGCAAATCAAGACCTCATTATGGCTTTGAGTTTTGGTTATCGAGACCTTATTCACTCTCAGCGTTGGGACTTACTTAAAAGCAGTGGTTTGATTCACTTGATGGCTATTTCGGGGCTGCATATTGGGATTGCCTTTGGTATCGGCTATCAAGTAGGAAAGGTATTCAGGTTACTATCATCTTCACTTCTTTGGTTGCCCACAATATTCGGAGTCGGCTTAGCCTATTTCTACAGTTGGTTTGCTGGGTTCACGCTGCCCACCTTGAGAGCTTTGGTGATGTGTATTATCGCCAGCTATTTCTTGTGGCGTGGGCAAAATATCAGTTTGTTTCGGTATGTCGCCTTAAGTCTGTGCGTGGTTCTGCTAATTTGGCCATTTTCAGCATTATCGAGTAGCTTCTGGTTGTCTTTTGGTGCGTTAGGTGCCGTTCTTTACATTGCGTTAAATAGTCAGTCATCCGATTCCAACTCAACATTTATCGACCGAGCACTGCAGCTCTTCAAGATTCAGTTAATGCTGACATTCCTGATTGCTCCCTTTTCGATGCTGTTCTTTAATGGGGTCAGCTTAGTCTCTGTTTTCTACAACTTGCTCCTTTTACCTTGGGTGTCGATGGTGGTTATTCCACTATTGTTCCTGGCAATGTTCTTTAGCTTAATATTGGCGCCAGTATCAGGTGGCGTTGGCTTAACTACATTCAACAATGGTTTGTCTGAACAATTATGGATGTTGGTCGACTTATCGCTTGAGCCTCTCGTATTTAGTCTTCCTTTCTCTGAACGATTTTGGTTTCAAGTGGATAATCACACGATTGAGTTGTCTGTATTCCTCATCTTGTTTTTCGGTTTTGGCAGTCGATATTTCAAGCGAGCACTATCTATATTGATTATTACCGTGTTTGTACTGTGGTGGGAGTTCGGCAAGCCTCAACAAGACAAACTAACTATCGATATCTTGGATGTTGGTCACGGGTTGTCTTTGCTCTTAGAAAAGAACAATCAGATTGTTGTTTACGATCTTGGTAACGCATGGCCAGGAGGTTCCATTGTCGAATCCTTACTTATCCCTACTTTGAATCAGAGGGGAATTCATGAGTTGGAGGGTGTAATAGTGAGTCATTTCGATTCTGACCACGCTGGTGGCTATTCGTCGTTACTTGAAAATTACAACCCTAAGTGGGTAAGAGCCAGTCAGAATATCAGTCAACAAGGACAATCTACGATTCAAGAATCGTCAAATATTCAAGCATGTATTTTAGGAGAAGTATGGACTTGGCAAGGGGTTGCTTTTGAGGTCTTGTGGCCTCCCAAACAAGTGAAGAGGGCGTATAACCCACATTCGTGCGTGGTCAGGCTTTTTGACCCCGATCTAGAGTTCTCGATGTTACTTACTGGTGATATTGAATTGGTCAGTGAGTGGTTACTTGCACGCGAAGGCGAACGGCTTCGAAGTGACGTAATGCTTGTTCCTCATCATGGTAGCAATACGTCTTCGATCGCCAGTTTTATTGAGGCCGTTTCACCTCAGTTAGCGATCGCTTCTTTGGGCAAAGGCAATCAATGGGGGATGCCGAGTGAATCCGTTATTGAACGTTATCACGACGCAGGGAGTGCTTGGCTTGATACTGGAGAAAGCGGCCAAATAACCATCAGTATTGGTCAAGAAGGTTGGCAATATCATGAGATTAGAGAACAACAAGGCAGACAGTGGTATAGGCAGATGCTTCGTAAGGGAGTAGAATAGGAAGACTATTGTGAGAAAATTAAGCGATTCTATGTCAACACAAACAGATGAAACTACCTGGGTCACATTTAAAAGACTTTGGACTTATATTCGACTATATAAGGCCGGCCTTGGTGTTGCGGTTATTGCGCTTATTATAAATGCTGTCACTGATACCTACATGATTTCCTTACTAAAGCCGTTACTTGATGAAGGCTTTGGTAATGCAGAATCTGACTTTTTACGTACGCTCCCTCTCATTATCTTTGTCATGATGTTCGTTCGTGGCATCAGTGGCTTTGTTTCAACTTATTGTTTGAGCTGGGTTTCAGGCAATGTGGTCATGGAAATTCGACGTAAAATATTCAGCCATTTTATGCATATGCCAGTTTCTTTTTTTGATAAAGAACAGACTGGTGCACTGCTATCTCGAATTACTTACGATTCAGAGCAAGTCTCTGCGGCAACCAGTAAAGCATTAGTCAGTATTGTCCGTGAAGGTGCAAGTATTATTGGCCTGTTGACGCTGATGTTCTGGAATAGTTGGCAGTTGTCTTTGGTGTTGTTCGCTGTCGCCCCTCTTGTCGCGTGGGCAATCAGTATCGTATCGAAGCGATTCAGAAAGATCTCTAAGAACATGCAAACCAGTATGGGTCACGTCGCCTCTTCTGCAGAACAAATGCTGAAAGGACATAAAGTCGTTCTAACGTATGGCGGACAAGATCTAGAAAAACACCGCTTTGACCAAGTTAGTAACCAAATGCGCCAACAAAGCATGAAGCTAATCACTGCTCAAGCGGCCGCTAACCCAATTATTCAGATGATTGCATCACTTGCAATCGTAGTTGTTCTATTTCTTGCTAGTGTTGATTCAATTAAAGCAGAGCTTACTCCTGGTACGTTCACTGTTGTGTTCTCGGCGATGTTTGGTTTACTACGCCCACTAAAAGCTCTGACTAATGTAACGTCTGAATTCCAACGTGGTATGGCAGCGAGTACGACCCTATTTGGTTTGATGGATCTAGATACGGAACAAAATAAAGGTACGTTGAAGCCTGAAACCGTAGCGGGTGAAGTCGAAGTAAAAGATGTAACATTTACCTACCAAGGTGCAGAGAAAGCAGCGCTTGATAAGGTCAGTTTTAATATACCGAAAGGCAAGACAGTCGCACTTGTCGGCCGTTCAGGTTCGGGTAAGAGTACCATTGCGAACCTGTTTACTCGTTTTTATGACGTAGACTCTGGCTCTATTGAGCTTGATGGTCACGACATTCGTGATTATGAATTAAGAAATCTACGTGAGCACTTCGCTCTTGTTTCCCAGAATGTGCACCTATTTAACGATACGGTTGCGAACAACATCGCTTACGCAGCTGAAGAACAGTATTCACGTGAACAGATCGAACACGCGGCTAAACTTGCGCATGCAAGTGAGTTTATCGAAAGCATGGAAAATGGCATCGATACGGTTGTTGGCGAAAATGGCGCGAGCCTTTCTGGCGGTCAAAGACAGCGTATCGCGATTGCACGTGCTCTATTGAGAGATGCACCTGTTCTGATCCTTGATGAGGCGACATCTGCATTGGATACCGAGTCAGAAAGAGCGATTCAATCTGCATTAGAAGAGCTGCAGAAAGACAAAACGGTACTTGTTATCGCACACCGACTTTCTACTATCGAGCAAGCTGATGAGATTCTTGTGGTTGATGATGGGCATATTGTAGAAAGAGGTGCACATGCCGAGCTCATCGCCCTTGATGGCGCTTATGCACAACTACACCGAATTCAGTTCAGCGGATAAGATTAGGTCTTGTTGTGATCGAAAAAATTTGGTTTAACAATCACCCATTAAAATACTTTCTCTGGCCGCTATTGTGGCCATTGAGTCTGCTGTTCAAAATGATCAGCGGTCAACGTCGTGATGCTTATCTATCGGGGAAAAAAGAGACCTATCGCCCGCCTTTACCCGTGATTGTTGTTGGTAATATTACCGCTGGCGGCAATGGCAAAACACCGGTTGTGATTTGGTTGGTAGAGATGCTTCAGGCTCATGGTTTTAAGCCAGGTGTTGTTTCTCGAGGTTATGGGGCGAAAGCACCAAACTATCCGTTAGTGTTGGATGAAAACACGCCAGCAGAGCACTCTGGTGATGAGCCTCGTTTGATTCGTAAGCGAACCGGTGTGCCTGTAGCGGTTGACCCTGTGCGCGCAAACGCAGTAAAGGCTTTGCTGAGCGAAGGGGTTAATGTCATCATCACTGACGACGGCCTTCAGCATTATGCACTTGAACGCGATATTGAATTTGCTGTTATCGACGGTGCGAGACGCTTTGGTAGTGAGTGCCTAATTCCTTTGGGGCCATTAAGAGAGCCAATATCTCGTTTAGATGACGTAGACTTTTTGGTTAATAATGGCGGTAAAGCGCGCGGGCGAGAGTTCTCGATGTCTTTGCTTCCAAGCCAAGCGGTTAACCTGAAGACGGGTCAGAAAAGGTCTGTGGCAGAATTACAGAAGCTGGTGGCTTTCGCTGGTATCGGTCACCCACCACGCTTTTTCAAAACATTGGAAGATCTTGATGGTGATGTGGTTTTCACACAGGGCTTCGCCGACCATCAAGATTTTGATAAAGATGAACTTCATGCCTTAGCTAAGAAAGGTATGAATCTGATTATGACAGAAAAAGACGCTGTAAAATGCGAAGAATATGCTCAAGATAACTGGTGGTATCTTCCAGTTTCTGCGCAGTTTGATGAAGATTCGCAACAGCAAATTTTAAAAAGAATAAAAGAGGTTATGGAATACTATGGATCACCGTCTACTTGAGATTGTTGCTTGCCCTGTATGTAAAGGTAAACTAACTTTTGACAAGGATAAGCAAGAACTTGTTTGTAAAATTGATCGCCTTGCTTACCCAATTAAAGAGGGTATTCCTGTTCTTTTAGAACCTGAAGCTCGCACCGTTTCAATGGATGAGGGTAAGTAATGTCTTATACGGTTGTTATACCTGCGAGATACCAATCGAGCCGTTTACCAGGGAAGCCACTGGCTGACATTGGTGGAAAGCCGATGATTCAATGGGTATACGAACAGTCAATGAAGGCGGGTGCCGATAACGTTATTATCGCTACCGACGACGCTCGAGTTGAAAAAGCGGCCAAAGCATTTGGCGCGACCGTTTGTATGACATCACCGAATCATGAATCAGGCACTGAGCGCCTCGCTGAAGTGATTGAAGTTATGAAGATTCCAGATGATCATATTATCGTGAATGTTCAAGGTGATGAGCCACTTATCCCACCTGCGATCATTAATCAGGTCGCGAACAACCTTGCGAACAGTACAGCTCCGATGGCAACACTCGGTGTGGAAATTACTCATGCTGACGAAGTGTTTAATCCTAACGCCGTAAAAGTTGTGACCGACAAAGATGGGTATGCCCTGTACTTTAGCCGAGCTACTATTCCTTGGGATCGCGATGCTTACGCGAACAATGGTACAGCTGCTGAATCTCCACTGCTTCGTCACATTGGCATTTACGCTTACCGTGCGGGTTTTATTAATACCTATATCAATTGGGAACCAAGTACCCTTGAGCGTATTGAGTGCCTAGAGCAGCTACGTGTACTTTGGTACGGTGAAAAAATCCATGTAGACGTTGCGGCAGAAGCACCTGCAGCTGGTGTTGATACGCCAGAAGACCTAGAAGCGGTTCGAGCTATTATTGGCTAAGCGTCTTTTAGCGACTACTTCTTTGCTCTACAAAAATGCAAAATCATGAGCCTTGCTTATCGCGAGGCTTTTTTATGCCTAAAGAGAAGCGGATGACAGCCTTATTTATCTAAGTTAATGGATATTGAGTTGGTTGCATGGGTTTCTGTAGCATCACCCCGGAATTATCTGAGATTTACCTCGCTCGACTTGCAAATTTTCTCTATAATATGCCGCCTATAAAGTAGTGGCGAATCGCTAGTACAGAATAAAACTTACGACAAAACGTGGAGTAAAAGATGCCTTCTCAAAGCCCAGTGATTACGGTTGATGGACCAAGTGGTGCAGGTAAAGGTACCCTGTGTATGTTACTAGCAGATAAGCTAGGCTTTCATCTTCTAGACTCAGGCGCGATCTATCGCGTATTGGCTTTAGCGGCAATTCACCATGGCGTGGATACTGAATCAGAAGATGCTTTAGTACCGCTTGCAACTCACTTAGATGTTCAGTTTATCGCTGAAGGTGAGCTAGTGAAGGTTATCTTAGAAGGCGAAGATGTGTCTGGTGAACTTCGTAAAGAAGAGACGGGCATGGCGGCTTCAAAAGTCGCTGCTTTACCTCGCGTTCGTGAAGCACTGTTACGTCGTCAACGTGCTTTTAGCGCAGCTCCTGGTTTAGTTGCAGACGGTCGTGACATGGGAACCGTTGTATTTGTTGAAGCTGAAGCGAAAATATTTTTAGATGCAAGTGCTGAAGAGCGCGCGAGTCGTCGCCTTAAACAGTTGCAACAGAAGGGGTTAGATGTTAAATTTGACGACCTTTTGAGCGAGATCCAAGAGCGAGACGATCGAGATCGTAATCGCCCAGTGGCGCCACTTCGCCCTGCAGAGGATGCTCTAGTGCTTGATTCCACCTCAATGAATATTGAGCAGGTAGTCGAAAAAGCACTACACTATATTGAATCGAAACTGGCTGGGTAATTTCGCCGAGCTAGTACGAACGTTGGTCGCAAGGATGATGACCGGCGAATTTATCAACCCCATGCGGTAGGATACCCATGGACGTTTAATTATTGAAGATTAAATAATGACTGAATCTTTTGCTCAACTCTTTGAAGAGTTTCTATCTGAAACTGAATTCCAACAAGGCAGCATCGTTAAAGGTACTGTAGTAGCTATCGAGAACGGTTACGTTCTTGTAGACGCTGGTCTTAAGTCTGAATCTGCTATCCCTGCTGAACAATTCAAGAACGCTGCTGGCGAACTTGAAGTTGAAGTTGGTGCTGAAGTAGACGTAGCTCTAGACGCTGTTGAAGATGGTTTCGGTGAAACTCAACTTTCTCGTGAGAAAGCTAAGCGTCACGAAGCTTGGATCGTACTTGAGAAAGCTTGTGAAGAAGCTGAAACTGTTGTTGGTATCATCAACGGTAAAGTTAAAGGCGGTTTCACTGTTGAACTTAACGGTATCCGTGCTTTCCTTCCAGGTTCTCTAGTAGACGTACGTCCTATCCGTGACACTGCTCACCTAGAAAACAAAGAGCTAGAGTTCAAAGTAATCAAGCTAGACCAGAAGCGTAACAACGTTGTTGTTTCTCGTCGTGCTGTTATCGAATCTGAAAACAGTGTTGAGCGTGACGAACTTCTTGAAACTCTACAAGAAGGTACTGAAGTTAAAGGTATCGTTAAGAACCTTACTGACTACGGTGCATTCGTTGATCTTGGCGGTGTTGACGGTCTTCTACATATCACAGATATGGCTTGGAAGCGCGTTAAGCACCCATCAGAGATCGTTAACGTTGGTGACGAAATCCTAGTTAAAGTTCTTAAGTTCGATCGTGAGCGCACTCGTGTTTCACTAGGTCTTAAGCAACTAGGCGAAGATCCATGGGTAGCAATCGCTAAGCGTTACCCAGAAGGTCACAAGCTTTCTGGTCGTGTTACAAACCTAACTGACTACGGCTGCTTCGTTGAAATCGAAGAAGGCGTTGAAGGTCTAGTACACGTTTCTGAAATGGATTGGACTAACAAGAACATCCACCCTTCTAAAGTTGTTAATGTTGGCGACGAAGTTGAGGTTATGGTTCTTGATATCGACGAAGAACGTCGTCGTATCTCTCTAGGTCTGAAACAGTGTAAAGCTAACCCATGGCAGTCATTTGCAGAAATGCAAGCTAAGGGCGACAAAGTTACTGGTAAGATCAAGTCTATCACTGACTTTGGTATCTTCATCGGTCTAGAAGGCGGTATCGACGGTCTTGTACACCTATCTGACATTTCTTGGAACGCTGCCGGCGAAGAAGCTGTACGTGAATACAAGAAAGGCGACGAAATCTCTGCTGTTGTTCTAGCAGTAGATGCAGAGCGTGAGCGTATTTCTCTTGGCGTTAAGCAAATGGAAAACGACCCGTTCAACGCATACGTTGCTGACAACAAGAAAGGTGTTCTTGTAAACGGTACTGTAACTGCAGTTGACGCTAAAGGCGCTACTATCGAGCTAATCGAAGGCGTTGAAGGCTACCTACGTGCTTCTGAAGTTTCTCGTGACCGTATCGAAGATGCATCTCTAATCCTAAGCGTTGGCGACAGCGTTGAAGCGAAGTTCACTGGTGTAGACCGTAAGAACCGCGTAATCAACCTATCTATCAAAGCTAAAGATGAAGCTGATGAGCAAGAAGCAATGGCTTCACTGAACAAGTCTGATGAAGGCGCGTTCGGTAACGCAATGGCAGACGCATTCAAAGCTGCTAAAGGCGAATAATAGCTTCTCATTAAGAGAATTATAGCTATCTAGCCAAGAAAGGAGCCGTAAGGCTCCTTTTTTTTTGCTTATTTTTCCTATAGGTCTATAATTTCTAAAAAGAAAACCAACGAGGGTAACTATGACTAAGTCTGAATTGATTGAAAGACTGTGCGCTGAGCAAACGCATCTTTCTGCAAAAGAAATTGAAGACGCTGTAAAAGACATTTTAGAGCACATGGCTTCAACACTAGAAAGTGGTGATCGAATCGAAATTCGCGGCTTTGGCAGCTTTTCTCTGCATTACCGTGAACCTCGTGTTGGACGTAATCCTAAAACTGGTGACAAGGTTGAGTTGGAAGGTAAATACGTTCCTCACTTCAAACCAGGTAAAGAGCTACGCGAACGAGTAAACTCAGGGTTGTAGGCTACTTATCGGAATTAAGAAAAGCGGCATACTATAATGTATGCCGCTTTTTTATGACCATAATATGGTGGTCTGATTAGTAATTTTCCTGCATAATCGTACAGCTAACTAATCAATGAGTGATGAACTATGAAAATTATAAAAATAGTCGCTGTTATCGCACTTTTCCTAATGGCACTGGCTTTAGGCTCTCAAAACCAAACAATTGTGAATTTCAATTATTTGCTAGCGCAAGGTGACTTCCACCTGTCAAGCTTGCTAGGTGTTGTATTCGTTTCAGGTTTTGCTCTTGCTTGGTTAGTCTTTGGAAATATGCACATGCGATCTCAACTAAAAATTCATCGCTTGAAGAAGCAACTCAATAAGCAATCAAAGCAGGTCGCTGCTGAAACTAAAGCTTAAAGGCCATATTTGATGTTAGAGTTACTGTTCTTACTTTTGCCCATCGCAGCCGCTTATGGTTGGTATATGGGTAATCGTAATGCTCAGCAAGAAAAACAAAAGCAATCACACCAGATCTCCCGCCAATACGTGACGGGTTTGAACCTATTACTGTCAGACCAATCTGACAAAGCGGTTGATCACTTCATTGAGTTACTTCAAGTAGACAATGAAACCATCGATACTCACTTGGCTTTGGGCAACTTGTTCCGCTCAAGAGGCGAAGTCGACCGCGCTATTCGTATTCACCAAAATCTTATCTCTCGGTCTGGGCTTACTCTCGATCAAAAAAACCTCGCATTGCAACAATTAGCTAAAGACTATACGGTCTCAGGCTTTCTTGATCGCGCAGAGAAAATTTTTGAACAGCTTGTAGAAGAGCCTGATCATAAAGAAGGCGCTTTACAGCAGTTGGTTGCCATTTATCAGCAAACGCGTGAGTGGAATAAAGCGATTCATTACGGGAATATCTTAGTTAAGCTGAGCAAGAAGAAAATGAAGACGCGTGCGATGGTTGCACACTTCTGGTGTGAGCTTGCGATGCAAGAACAAGCCGACGGCAACCGCCCTAAAGCGCTTCAGCACTTCAAGAAGGCCCTTTCAGAAGACCCTAAATGTGTTCGAGCCAGTATTGCTTTAGGAAAATTCTATTTAGCCAATGAAGATTATCACAAGACAATTACTTATTTGGAGTCAGTTCTCGAGCAAGATATCGACTTCATTAGTGAAGTCCTGCCAACGCTTGCTGAGTGTTACCACAAACTTGGACAAGAAGCGCAGTTGGTCGAGTTCCTTAAAGCGTGTATTCAGAAGAAAGCCGGTGTTTCCGCTGAGTTGATGCTGGCTCAACTCGTTGCCGACCATGAAGATGTTGGCTCTGCTCAAGAGCTACTGACAAAGCAGCTTGTTAAAAACCCAACCATGAAAGGTTTTTATCGATTAATTGATTATCACCTAGAGGAAGCGGAAGAAGGTAGAGCCAAAGACAGCTTAACAACGCTTCAATCTATGGTTGGTGAACAACTCAAGGTTAAGCCTCATTACCGATGCCGTCAGTGTGGTTTCTCAACTCACTCAATGTATTGGCACTGCCCTTCATGTAAGGGGTGGGGAACGATCAAGCCTATTCGTGGGCTTGATGGTGAATAGATTTGTGGTCATTTTAAGACCAAATTATTAATTGCAGCTTTCGGGCTGCATTTTTATGACTGTTATTTATGGCCTGATTGGTATAAATATTTTGTAGAAAGTTAACTGCGTTAGGAGATGAAATGAACGACCAAAAAATCATTGTAGCATTGGATTATGATAACCAAGCGGATGCGTTAGCCTTTGTCGATCGTATTGACCCAGCATCTTGCCGCCTAAAAGTTGGCAAAGAGATGTTTACTCTGTTTGGCCCTGAATTTGTTCGTGAATTACATAAACGTGGTTTCTCTGTGTTTTTGGACCTTAAGTTCCACGATATCCCGAACACATGTTCAAAGGCGGTACGTGCTGCCGCTGAGATGGGCGTGTGGATGGTGAACGTGCACGCGAGTGGTGGCGAGCGTATGATGACGGCTTCTCGTGAAATTTTGGAACCATATGGTAAAGATCGTCCATTGTTAATCGGTGTGACGGTACTAACCAGTATGGAGCAATCTGACTTAGCGGGTATCGGTCTGGATCTAGAGCCACAGCAACAAGTGATGCGCTTAGCGTCTTTGACTAAAAACTCAGGCCTAGACGGTGTTGTATGTTCTGCACAAGAGGCTTCTTTGCTCAAAGGTGCACTTGGTCAGGAGTTCAAACTAGTAACTCCAGGTATTCGTCCTGTAGGAGCTGATGTTGGTGACCAGAAGCGTATCATGACCCCTTCTAAGGCGATTCAAGCCGGCTCAGACTACTTAGTTATCGGTCGTCCAATTACTCAAGCAGCGGACCCTGCATCAGTACTTGCTGAAATCAACGGCACGCTAGCTTAAGCTTATCATTAAGTCGTAATTCCAATAAAGAAGGCCAGCAATTTGCTGGCCTTCTTATAGGTGTACTAAATACAGAATTGGTCTGGAGTAGACTTGTTCTAAACGGCTTAAACCGGAGCGCCACTATGAAACTTAAAGTCGCTGTCTTCTGAAGTGATAAGTTCTGCTTCAACTTGCGCAAAATGAGCAATACGCTCAGAGATATCTTTCCCTGCGATTTGTTCCGCGAGTTCAAGATAGTCTTGATAGTGACGAGCTTCTGAACGAAGTAGAGATACGTAAAACTTTTCCATGTCTTCTTCTAAGAAAGGAGCCAGTTTAGCAAAGCGTTCACAAGAGCGAGCTTCAATAAATGCACCAATAATAAGCTTATCAACCAGAGCATCAGGTTCGTAAGTTTTAACTTGCTTGATTAAACCTTTAGCGTAGCGGCCCGCCTCGATCGGTTGATAAGTCACGCCTTTTTTTACCATCAATTCCATCACTTGGTAGAAGTGATGCAGCTCTTCTTTGATCAGCAATACCATTTTATCGATCAAGTCAGCACCGTAATTACAGCCTTCTTTCGCTGTAATTTGCTTTGATACATTACTTTTACCACGTAGAGACTCCAAGTCTCCAATACGACGGTAAGCAAATTGCTCGTAGGGCAAAATCCACTCATTCAGTTGCTTCGCGCTTTCTTTATCTACCGCATATTTACGGATAAGGAACAAAGCACTTTGAGCTGCTTTAAGTTCACAAAGCATGTGATCGCGTAGAATGATATGAAGGTTTTCAGGCTTCTTGGCTTCATCTATCCATGAATCTGGCGTTTCAGCTTTAAGAAAAGAGTGTATAGGGGCTAATAATTCTTGATACATGGTAAGGGCAAGTTTGTTGATAATGCGGGATTTTATCACAGCTTAAGAGATCCCCCTATACGGAGAAAGGAAATTCCACAGGTACAAAAAAGGCCGCTAATTTAAATAGAGCGGCCTTTAAGTGTTGAGTTAGAGCGTTACCATTTTTTCTTCTGACCGAATAGAGCATCCATGTCATCTTCACGCTCTTTCGATTCCATCTGCTGTAAATCTTCTGCGTTTTTATTTAGGCGCTTCTGATCAAGATCGTCAAGCATCTGTTGTAGCTTGTCTTTCGCTTGATTGGAGTATGCGTCGTTTTTAGTGGCTAATGCATCGATGCCTTTGCGCAACAGTTGAATCGCTGTGCCAGGCTGTCCACGAGATATCGAGTCATTTGCACGTTTGATAACATTCTCGATGTTGATGCGAATTTGGATTGTTTCTAAGCGAGCGTTTTCAACCACAAAAGCTTGAGTATTAAAACGTCCTTTATTGTGCTCGTTACGAACCGTGTCACGCAAGCGTTTAACTAGCTTAAGCATCATGATTGCTTGTTTGTCACTACTAGGCATGCGAAAAGCGGTGCTTTCGCCCCCTTGGTGGTTCTCTTTAAGCTGCGTGATTTGTTGCTTTACGCTTTCGATGCGTTGGGCAAGCTGCTTATTTTTAGGATCGAGTTCATACATATTAACTAATGCATCAAGAATTCGATTGTTTAAGCATATAAGAAGATCTTGGCTAAACGGCATGTGGTGAGCATTGCCAATTAACTCTTCTGTTCCATCTATAATGGTTAGATAACGAGAAGCTTCCTGTTTCTTCGTTGTTTCTACCTTAACTTTGTATTGAAGCATGATGTTGTAGCCTAAAACCAACACCAAAAGCACGGCTACCAAGGCGATTATTAAACCAATATTCATATATTTGTGTCTGCTTATTGTTTTCTATAGCTAACTAGAGAGGATACACGATTCCATTGTGTATAGGCACTTGTAAATTACAATTTTTGATTATCTCTTGTTGAGCGCAATCGGCAATCAAAATTTACTAACTAATGTGTGAGAATGAGGAGTGGCTTACAAAGCGTCAGTGATGTTTTTATTTGTTACGCTTTAAAAGCTCGATATTTCTGTCATTTTAGTTCTCGAAGCGTTATAACTATTAATTATATTACACGAGACTATAACGCTCTATTTGCAAATAAGTTAGCGCAGAAATGAGTAAAGGATTACGAGGTTAGATATGAAGTTACAGCAACTGAAGTACATTGTTGAGGTTCTAAACCATAACCTAAATGTTTCAGCGACAGCAGAGAGTTTGTACACATCTCAGCCCGGCATAAGTAAACAGGTTAGATTACTTGAAGACGAGCTAGGCATTCAAATATTTGAGCGTAGCGGTAAGCATTTAACTCAGGTTACACAAGCCGGTGAGGATATTATTCGTATCTCTCAAGAGATTTTGGCTCGTGTTGAGAGTATTAAAGCGGTTGCGGGTGAGCACACTCATCCTGAGATGGGCACATTGAATATTTCAACCACTCATACTCAAGCTCGTTATGCACTCCCTGATGTGATTAAAGGTTTCACGGCGCGTTATCCAAAAGTGTCGCTTCACATGCATCAAGGCACGCCAAGCCAGATGTCAGAAGCGGTAGCTAAGGGTACAGCGAACTTTGCGATTGCAACGGAAGCGCTACACCTTTATCAAGATGCAATTATGCTGCCTTGTTATCATTGGAACCGTTCGATCGTGGTAACGAAAGATCACCCTCTTGCACAGAAACGAAATATCTCGATTGAAGATCTTGCCGCTTATTCTCTCGTGACTTATGTATTTGGTTTTACTGGCCGTTCCGAGCTGGATACAGCATTTAACAAAGTAGGCTTAACACCGCGTGTTGTGTTTACCGCGACGGATGCTGATGTGATTAAAACTTATGTTCGGATGGGGATCGGGGTGGGTGTAATTGCAAGCATGGCGATTGACCACGAGCAAGATACAGACTTGGTTGCTATTGACGCGAGCCATCTATTTGGTGCTAGCACCACAAGTATTGGCTTTAGAAAAGGCACTTTCCTGCGTTCTTACATGTTTGACTTTATGGAGCGTTTTGCACCGCACTTAACTCGCCCAGTAGTTGAGCAAGCTATTTCTTTGAAATCGAATGAAGAGATCGAAGAGATGTTTAAAGACATCGACTTACCCGTTCGCTAAGGGTCATAGTCTTACCTAGATTCCCAATTCGGCCTGTTTACAGGCCGTTTTCATTTAAGCTCATTTGTGGTTTTATTGCTGGTAGGTTGTCTTTATACAACCTCAATTTGTAACCTTCCTTTCCATTTAGGCCTCTTACCCCTACAATCATCGCACCATAGGGGGAAGCATGCATTCACGATTCAAAATACTCGATTCATTTTTGCTAGAGCACCAGATTTACTGGCGTTCAGAGCCTTTTCACCTATGCCAAACTCACGATCAGCCATGGACAGACGTGAACCTTCCACTTGTCGATTGGTTAGATGGTTTGAGTATTGAACGCATTCAAACGCTAAAAGAACAGCCTCAAGTTCTGATTTCGGAACTTATGCGTTTTCTCCCAGAGTTAGGGAATGCCAATCAACACATCCAGTTTGATAATTCGGCTTTAGTTGGGCTTGATCTTCCGCGCGGTACTGCCGATGGTATCCCCGGCAGAAAGCTGCAACAAATTGTCGCGATGGGAGAGGCTTCATTAAAAGAGCATCATGGTAAAGAGTGGCTTGAATGGTGTTCTGGCAAAGGCTTTCTCGGTCGAATCTTATCTCAGCAATCAGATCAAAAGGTCACTAGCTTTGAGTGGCAACAGTCACTGTGTGAAAGCGGGCAAAAGATTGCAGATGACCAGAAACTAGAGATGGACTTTGTTCAAGGTGACGCGTTTTCAAAAGATGCAGATCGGGTGTTTAACTCAAATCAACATGCTGTTGCTCTTCACGCTTGTGGTGATCTTCATGTTGAATTAGTGAAGAAATCTGTTTCACATGGGCTTCCTGCAGTCACCATTTCTCCATGTTGCTACCATCTTATTCGCGATGAAAGCTACCAAGCGATGTCATCCGTTGCGAAAAGCTCAGCATTAACGTTGAGCAAGAGCGACTTAAGAATCCCGCTTCAAGAAACCGTCACTGGTGGTGAAAGAGTAAAAAGACACCGTCAGTCAGAAATGAGTTACCGATTAGGCTTTAGCCAACTACTTAAGGGTGAGCTTGGTGTCGACGAGTACATTCCTGTACCAAGCATCAAGAAATCGGAGCTATCCGAAGGCTTTGAATCATTTTGTTGCTGGGCATCTGAAGTGAAAGATATATCGCTGGGTTCAGATATTGATTTTGACTCTTATTTAATTCAAGGCGAAGCGCTTTTCTGGGAAATGGAAAAGCTGAGTTTAGTTCAACAAGTCTTTAGAAGACCTTTAGAGATATGGTTGGCCTTAGATCGTGCCATTTATCTGCAAGAACAAGGTTATCAAGCTTCGATTGAAGAGTTCTGCGAACGTAGTGTAACGCCAAGAAACCTATTGATTCATGGGGTTAAGATCGAGCGCTAGCGGTAAACAGCACTTGTATGTGTTTTTGCGATCTAAAATCATGAATGCAAAATAAAGCTATAAATACAAAAAAGTGATAAATACAAAAAAAGCCAGCGCGACATTATGTCGTACTGGCTTTTTGTTTAATGTGTCTGAATTAATTGAACGCTTCAACGAGAAGGTTATTGCGTTCAGTTAGTCATTACATCATTAGTTAAACATTGCGATTGCTTCTGCAGGCGCTACGTATTCTAGGTCAAAGCTCTCTGCAACTTCTTTACAAGTCACTTTACCGTGGATTACGTTTAGACCTTCTAGGAAACCTTCATCAGATAGAAGTGCTTCGCGGTAGCCTTTGTTCGCTAGCTTAACAATGTAAGGAAGTGTTGCATTGTTTAGTGCGTAAGTAGAAGTACGAGCAACGGCACCTGGCATGTTAGCAACACAGTAGTGAACTACGTCATCAACGATGTAAGTTGGATCAGCGTGAGTCGTTGCATGTGAAGTTTCAAAACAACCACCTTGGTCGATTGCAACATCAACAACCGCTGAACCTGGCTTCATCTTAGCGATGTGATCTTTTGTAACAAGTTTAGGAGCGGCTGCGCCTGGGATTAGCACTGCACCAATCACTAGGTCAGCTTCTAGAACATGCTTCTCAATAGCGTCTTCAGTAGAATAAACCACTTTTGCGCGACCTTGGAATTCTTCATCAAGACGACGAAGAGTATCTACGTTGCGATCAAGAATGGTTACATCAGCGCGAAGGCCAACAGCCATACGTGCTGCGTTAGCACCAACAACACCGCCGCCAACAACAACAACTTTTGCTGGCTCAACACCAGGAACGCCGCCAAGAAGAAGGCCACAACCACCGTTAGATTTCTCTAGTGTTTGTGCACCTGCTTGAATAGACATGCGACCAGCGACTTCAGACATTGGTGCTAATAGTGGCAAGCGACCCATATTATCTGTTACAGTCTCATAGGCTACGCAGACAGCTTTGCTCTTGATCAGCTCTTCAGTTTGTGGAAAATCTGGTGCAAGGTGTAAATAGGTAAATAATATTTGCCCTTCGCGAAGCATAGCTCGCTCGACAGCTTGAGGTTCTTTAACCTTTACAATCATTTCTGCTTTCGCGAAAACGTCAGCAGCAGTAGGAAGAATGGATGCGCCTACAGCGATGTAATCATCGTCTGAAAAACCGATACCATTACCGGCATTGGTTTCTACAAAAACTTGGTGGCCGTGTGAGATTAGTTCTCTCACGCTAGCTGGGGTCATACCAACGCGGTATTCGTGGTTCTTGATTTCCTTAGGTACGCCAATGATCATCCTGACTCCTCATTTTATTTTGGTTGTTTTATCTATGTGTAGGGTAATTCTGTCGAATTAATATCTAGTATAGATATGTTTAAGTAAAATTTGATACTGAATATTAAAAAGTTGTAGTATATTTTTTTGCAAGGAAGTAATAAGGTGGAATAAAAAATGGCAGACAATTATAAGAAGCCGTCCAAGGAACTAGATCGTATTGACCGCAACATTCTTAATGAGTTGCAAAAAGACGGTCGTATCTCAAACGTTGAACTCTCAAAACGAGTAGGACTTTCTCCAACTCCATGTCTTGAGCGTGTTCGTCGTTTAGAGCGTCAGGGTTACATTACTGGGTACACAGCATTGCTGAACCCACAGTACCTTGATGCTTCACTTTTAGTGTTTGTTGAGATTACGTTGAACCGTGGTGCGCCAGATGTGTTCGAACAATTCAACACCGCTGTGCAGAAACTGGATGACATCCAAGAGTGTCATTTAGTGTCGGGTGATTTTGACTATCTTCTAAAAACACGTGTATCTGATATGGGTGCTTACCGTAAGCTACTGGGTGATACGTTACTTCGTCTACCAGGCGTAAACGACACTCGAACTTACGTTGTAATGGAAGAAGTGAAACAAACCAATCAACTTGTGATTAAAACTCGTTAATCATAATTGGTGAAATGAAAGAAAGCGGACATTTGTTCCGCTTTCTTGCTTTCTGGAATTGGGTTTTTCTGTTTGATATGGTTAAATCAACAGTAGTTTCATTGAAACGAGCGGCTATTGCCGCTCGAGATGTTTTTATCCCGTTTAATTATTAAGTTGGTTTATGTTCAAGCAGAGCAGTAATAAAGTAGAAACAATCATTAAAACGAGTGAAGAGCCTCAGTCTCCTCGTTTAAGTGGTTCTCAACGTCTAAAAGAGTGCAGCCTAATTCTAGGTGTTCTCTTCTCTATTCTACTTGCCGTTGCGTTATTAACTTTTAGCCCTGCTGACCCATCATGGTCGCAAACGGCTTGGGGTGGTGATATTCAAAATGCAGGAGGCTACGTAGGTGCATGGTTGGCGGATACGCTTTTCTTTGTGTTTGGTTCTTTAGCTTATCCTTTACCTATCTTGGTGACGGTTGCTGCGTGGGTATTATTCCGTAAACGTAATGAAGATGAGCAGATCGATTTCATGCTGTGGGGTACTCGTTTACTTGGACTGACTGTCCTTATTCTTACTAGCTGTGGTTTAGCGGATATCAACTTCGATGATATTTGGTACTTTTCATCTGGCGGTGTAGTCGGTGATGTATTAACAAGTCTTGCGCTTCCAACGCTGAACGTTCTGGGCAGTACGTTGGTTCTTCTTTTCTTATGGGGAGCTGGCTTTACCCTATTAACGGGCATTTCCTGGTTAAGTATTGTTGAATGGTTAGGCGAGTGTGCAATCAAATCCTTTACGTCAGCCGTTAATAAGGCGCGCGGCCAAGATCAAGAGCTGCTTGAACCTCAGTTAACAGAATCGGCAGACCGCGATTTAATCGAAGAACGTCATCAAGAGCCGAGTTACCGTGATGTTCCTGCTTTAGAAGATAACAAAGAATCAAAAGAGCATGATCTACTAGATCCTGCGATGAGCTTCTCAGCGACCAATGAGTCTTCAGATAAGACTGAAGAGTCGTTGGACAATACAGCAACACCGAAGCGCCATTATAATATTCATATGCCAATAGAAGCGGCCGTTAAGCAAGATGCTTCTGTTCATGAACAACCTCAGGTTCAGCCTCAAGCTATAATTGAGCCAGAACAGTCGATCTCGGCAGTTCCTACTTACCAACAGCCAGAAGAGCCTTTGGAAGAGGGTGTTGAGTGCTCGAAGCAGTTGAATGCAACGATAGAGCAGCTAGAAAATGCAGCAATGTATGAAGATGATCTAGCGGCTCAAGAGCAAGTTGACGCACATGAATCTCAGGTTGCGTATCAACAATACATGCAAAACGAACAAGCGGAAGTTAGTCCAACTCATAGTGACTTTGATAGTGCTGAAACAGCAACGGATAGTTCCTCTGAAGTCGAGGGTGAACTCGGTGCAGAAGACGTTCAGCCTGAATCTTTATATGCTTCGCCAGTGGATGAAACAGAAGAAACAATCGAAGACGATTCTTCTGTGCAAGCATCTCCGTTTGATATGGCGGAAGAGCAAGATGAACAAGCTTCAGTGTTCCAACCTGTATCGATTGAAGATGTTAATACTGAGCAACAAGAGCCTTTCGCTGCCCAACAAGGTAATGCTGAGTTTGAGCAAACTAACGAACAAGCTCAAGAGCAGGCTGTTGATCTTCCATGGGAAGAGGTCACGGAAGATGAGTCTGTGCACCAAGACCAAGATGTAGCAGCATTCCAAAATTTGGTATCTGAAGCGCAAGCGAATATGGCGGCGACACAAAACCCGTTCTTGGTACAGCAAGATGTGAATTTGCCCAAACCTGCCGAGCCATTGCCAACACTTGAGCTGTTGTTCCACCCTGAAAAACGTGAAACCTTTATTGACCGCGATGCACTAGAGGCGATTGCTCGTCTTGTTGAATCGAAGCTAGCGGACTACAAGATAAAGGCAGATGTGGTTGATATCTTCCCTGGCCCTGTCATCACTCGATTCGAACTCGATCTGGCTCCTGGCGTGAAAGTGAGCCGTATTTCTGGTCTTTCTATGGACTTAGCGCGTTCACTTTCTGCATTGGCAGTGCGTGTCGTAGAGGTAATACCGGGTAAACCTTATGTTGGTTTGGAATTGCCGAACATGAGCCGTCAAACCGTATTCTTCTCCGATGTGGTAGGTAGCCCTCAGTTCCAAGAAGCGACGTCACCAACGACCGTTGTTCTAGGACAAGATATTGCAGGTGAAGCGGTTATTGCTGATTTATCGAAGATGCCACACGTACTGGTTGCAGGTACCACCGGTTCTGGTAAGTCGGTGGGTGTGAACGTGATGATCTTGAGTATGCTTTACAAGGCATCGCCTGAAGACGTTCGTTTCATCATGATTGACCCGAAAATGTTGGAATTGTCTATCTATGAAGGTATTCCACATCTATTGTCTGAAGTCGTTACCGACATGAAAGATGCGTCTAACGCCCTTCGTTGGTGTGTTGGCGAAATGGAACGTCGTTATAAACTGATGTCGGCACTTGGTGTTCGTAACATTAAAGGCTACAACGACAAATTGAAGATGGCTGCGGAAGCGGGTCACCCAATTCATGATCCTCTGTGGAAACCGGGCGACAGCATGGACCCTGAAGCGCCATTGTTGGAAAAACTGCCTTACATTGTGGTTGTTGTCGATGAATTCGCCGATTTAATCATGGTAGTCGGCAAGAAAGTTGAAGAACTGATTGCACGCTTGGCACAAAAAGCGCGTGCGGCGGGGGTTCACTTGATCTTAGCAACTCAACGTCCTTCAGTTGATGTTATTACGGGTCTTATTAAAGCCAATATCCCGACACGTGTAGCCTTTACCGTATCAACCAAAACAGACTCTCGAACCATTCTTGACCAAGGTGGTGCTGAGTCACTACTTGGTATGGGTGATATGTTGTACTTGCCACCGGGTTCAAGCCACACAACTCGTGTACACGGCGCATTTGCATCTGATGATGATGTACACGCGGTCGTGAATAACTGGAAAGCACGCGGTAAGCCAAACTATATTGAAGAGATTACGAACGGCGACCAAACCCCAGAAACACTGTTACCAGGTGAGAAAATGGAAGGCGATGAAGAAGTCGATCCTCTGTTTGATCAAGTTGTCGAACACGTTGTCCATTCACGTCGTGGTTCAGTTTCTGGTGTGCAACGTCGATTTAAGATCGGCTACAACCGTGCCGCACGAATTGTTGAGCAATTAGAAGCTCAAGGTATTGTCAGTGCGCCAGGACATAACGGTAACCGAGAAGTCTTGGCGCCCGCGCCACCAAAAGATTAGTTCCAATAGGAACTCATAACTATTCAGTCGGTCAAAACCAAAACATAACCGACTTATGTTCTAACAGGATTATTGATGAAAAAAGTATTCGCACTTTTATTTATGAGCTTCTCAGTATTTGCTTCTCCGAAAGAAGAGTTGAGTAGCCGCTTGTCTCTGAATGCAGGTTTTAGCGCTGACTTTAAACAAGTTGTCACCAGCCCTGACGGTGATGTTGTGATGGAAGGCGAGGGCACAGTAGAGATTGCACGCCCTAGCTTGTTCCGTTGGGAAACGACTTTCCCTGATGAAAACCTATTGGTCTCTGATGGTCAAAGCTTGTGGTACTACAGTCCGTTCATTGAACAAGTGAGCATTTACTGGCAAGAACAAGCCACATCGCAAACGCCATTTGTATTGCTGACTCGTAACCAAGAAAGCGATTGGGACAACTACAACGTCGCGCAAACGGGTAACCAATTTACGCTAACGCCAACGGCTGTGGACTCTAATCAGGGCGATTTCCAGATTAACATCACCGAGAAAGGCATTGTTCAGGGCTTTAATGTGATTGAACAAGACGGCCAAAAAGGTGAGTTTACCTTTAACAATGTTGACTTAGGTAAACCTGCTGCTGACCGCTTTACTTTTGTGGCGCCGGAAGGTGTCGAGGTCGACGACCAAAGAAACTGATCCAAACTGGCAGATCGTTTGGTAGTAAGTCGATAGGTATTGATGCCATCAACGAATCAAGAGATTGCAATTGAGTAATTACAGCTTAGATTTTGCAGGGGACGAAGATTTTCGTCCCCTTGCTGCTCGTATGAGACCTGAAACTGTTGAACAGTATATCGGCCAGCAGCATATATTAGGTCCAGGTAAACCCCTTCGCAGAGCGTTGGAGGCGGGCCATATCCACTCCATGATTTTATGGGGGCCTCCGGGCACCGGTAAAACCACGCTGGCAGAAGTGGCAGCTAATTACGCCAATGCAGAAGTCGAGCGCGTGTCAGCAGTGACTTCGGGTGTAAAAGACATTCGTATCGCCATTGAAAAAGCGCGTGAGAACAAGCAAGCAGGGCGTAGAACGATTTTATTTGTGGACGAAGTCCATCGCTTTAACAAAAGCCAGCAAGATGCTTTTCTTCCTCATATCGAAGATGGCACGGTTACGTTTATTGGCGCGACGACAGAAAACCCTTCTTTTGAATTGAACAACGCTTTGTTGTCGCGTGCGCGTGTTTACAAATTGACTTCGCTCAATACAGAGGATATTTCCCTCGTCATTCGCCAAGCGATTGAAGATAAACAGCGTGGCTTGGGTGATGTGTCGGCTGATTTTGCTGATAACGTATTAGATCGCCTCGCTGAACTGGTCAACGGTGATGCTCGTATGTCGCTCAACTATCTTGAGCTGCTGTATGACATGGCAGAAGACAACGACAAAGGCGAGAAAGCGATAACATTGCAGTTGTTAGCGGAAGTGGCTGGTGAGAAGGTTGCTCGTTTCGATAATAAGGGTGATATTTGGTACGACCTAATCTCTGCCGTTCACAAGTCGATTCGTGGCTCTAATCCCGATGCCGCGTTGTATTGGTCGGCGCGAATGATTGCGGCGGGTTGTGATCCTCTGTATATCGTAAGGCGTTTATTAGCGATTGCTTCTGAAGATATTGGTAATGCTGACCCAAGAGCAATGCAGGTTGCGATGTCGGCTTGGGATTGCTTCACACGTATTGGCCCAGCAGAAGGGGAGCGTGCGATTGCTCAGGCGGTTGTCTATTTAGCGTGTGCACCAAAGAGTAACGCTGTTTACACGGCTTGGAAGCAAGCCTTAACGGATGCTCACAACCTTCCTGAATATGAAGTCCCTCATCATTTACGTAATGCACCCACAACTTTGATGAAGGACATGGGCTACGGGCAAGAATACCGTTATGCTCATGATGAACCAGGTGCCTACGCGGCTGGCGAAAAGTATTTGCCGCCTGAAATGGGCGAAACACAATACTATTTCCCAACAAAACGAGGCTTAGAGACCAAAATTGGCGAGAAGCTAGATTATCTGGCGGATTTGGACGCAAAAAGCCCACAAAAACGCTATGAAAAGTAGTCTTTTTTGGATATCGTTACCTAGTCATAAAAATTCAATTAAATCGTTACAAATTGGTCGAAATAGCACCAGTTTTAGGGGTTTAGCAGTGATTCAGTAGCAATCTACTGAATATTCAAATAACTAAAGCATAGGATTAGCAATGCTGGATTCTAAATTACTTCGAGCTGAGCTGGATGAAACAGCGGCAAAATTAGCACGTCGAGGCTTCACCCTTGATGTAGAGACAATTCGTGAACTTGAAGAAAAACGTAAGTCCCTTCAGATGAAAACTGAAGAGCTACAAGCGTTACGTAACTCTCGATCGAAGTCCATTGGTCAAGCGAAAGCAAAAGGCGACCATGAAGAAGCTGAGCGTATCCTTGCAGAAGTAGGCAACTTAGGCGCAGAACTAGACCAAGCTAAAGTAACATTGGCTGAGCTTCAATCTGAGCTAGAAACGATCACAATGTCAATTCCTAACCTACCTGACGCAGAAGTGCCAGATGGTAAAGATGAAGACGACAACGTAGAAGTTTCTCGTTGGGGTCAACCTAAGACTTACGACTTCGAAGTGAAAGATCACGTGGATCTTGGCGAAATGTCTGGCGGTCTTGATTTTGCTAGCGCAGTTAAAATCTCTGGTTCTCGTTTTATCGTGATGAAAGGCAAATTCGCACGTCTACACCGTGCTATTGCTCAGTTCATGCTGGACCTTCACACTGATGAGCACGGCTACACAGAAATGTACGTACCGTACCTAGTGAACCACGATAGCCTATACGGTACTGGTCAACTTCCTAAGTTCGGCGAAGACTTGTTCCACACAAGCCCGCTAACTGAGCAAGTAAGTGATGTACCGCTTAAGACGTTATCGCTTATCCCTACTGCGGAAGTACCGGTAACGAACATGGTTCGTGACACGATTACTGATGAAGCTGAACTGCCACTTAAGATGACAGCTCACACTCCATGTTTCCGTTCTGAAGCGGGTTCTTACGGTCGTGACACTCGTGGTCTTATCCGTATGCACCAATTCGACAAAGTTGAATTAGTACAAATTACTAAGCCAGAAGACTCAATGGCAGCGCTTGAAGAGCTAACTGGTCACGCTGAGAAAGTACTTCAACTTCTAGAGCTTCCTTACCGTAAAGTGATTCTATGTACGGGTGACATGGGCTTCGGTTCTGCGAAAACTTACGACTTAGAAGTCTGGGTTCCAGCACAAGAGACATACCGTGAAATTTCTTCTTGTTCAAACATGTGGGATTTCCAAGCGCGTCGTATGCAAGCTCGTTTCCGTCGTAAAGGCGAGAAGAAACCTGAACTTGTACACACACTTAACGGTTCTGGTCTTGCTGTTGGTCGTACTATGGTTGCTATTCTTGAGAACAACCAAGAAGCAGATGGCCGTATTGCTATCCCAACAGTACTTCAACCATACATGGGCGGCGTAACGCACATCGGTTAATACCAATTTAGGTTCATCGAATTTAGATTAGTCTATCTCGTTAGAATTGTTAAAAGGCTTTGCTGTAATGGCAAAGCCTTTTTTGTATGCGGACGTTGTTTAAATAGAAGCTACATATATGAGAAGGCAGCCTCGGAAGTATTGTTTGCTTGTTTCCAGGCCAAATCTGCTTGCTTGCATGCCAGAAGCGCCTTTCGGTAATAGTTTTGATAGTTGTTTTGTGTCAGCTCATCAATCGTATAAAGCTGTGTGATCACTTCGTCACATTGCTTGATGATGGTTAGCACTTGTTTTGCACCCATTGAGTCAGGCCAAATAACAGAGAGCAGTTTTATCGTATTCATACATACGTTCTTGATCATCGGACATCGTTTATGAATATCTAAGTAAGTCACAAGCACCTGTTTGTAGTCTGACTTTGCTAGTTTGATGCCGATATTCTTCTCTTTGAGCCAGTTCATTTTTGCGGTGTTGCGATGTTTCAACTCAGTGCACATCGTTATCTGACTTGAAACCACTGTCTCGCTCGCTGTTTTCACTATCAACATGCTGCAACGGTTTTCCGCAATTTTAAACTCGTTTTCACAACTCATCCTATCCAATAACCATGCATGGTGATAAATCACAGGGAAGGCATCAAAGTCATTCTTGTCGTGCAATGCGGTTAGTATAGTGACTGCTTTTTGATATTGGTTAGCTTCCATCGCGATGTGAGCTGCGATAAGTGCTAAGTCAGTTTGAAGCCCTGATCTTGCCTCGGTAGGGATCTTCGAAATTAAGTAGTTGACGTGACCCAAATTTGCTTGCTTATCGATGCCATCTGAGGCGCAATAGAGCAAAAATCGTATATGATTTAGCTTCATATATAGGTTGTCTCGAAAGGTGTCCTTATTGATTTGCACATGGTTTTGGTAGTGGAATAGCGCTGTTTTAGTATCATTAACCGATAAGCATAGATTTGCGATTGCCAGTTCTCTCTCAGAGTTACCTGGTGTTAGTTTACTCGCTAACTTGAAGTGAGCAATGGCTGCCGGAACCTTATTGCTGATCAGGTTTACTTGAGCTGCTTGGTCTCGATACAAAGTGCAGGTTGGTGCAGAATTGATCAAACTTTCAATCATCGACTGTGCTTCGCTAAGCTGCCCCAAATTCGCAAGGCTGTTTGCTAATCCTGCTTGAGCCCAATCAAAACTGCCTTCATCTATCGCTTTCTGATAGACATTCTTGGCTTCCTCGTAGAGCTCTAGTTTTGATAGAAAGCTCCCTCGAAATTGCTGGATTGTTGCGAAGTATTCGGGATGAAACGCGGCAAGCTCTTCGCAATGCTCTAGGCCCGCTTCATAGTTATTCTCTCTCTCAGCTTTATAAATGTCTTGTAAAATCAGCTTCTTCCTTAAGGAACTGGTGATGCGCTGCTTTAGAGTTTCGCGGTTAAACGGTTTTAACAAATAGTTGTCAGGTCGTAGTTCAAGGATAGGGCGTATCGATAGAGCTGAATTTTCACCTGTAACAAGAATAAATATTCCGTCATCTCTTAATCTGTTGGCTTGCTTTAATTCTTCAAATAGCTGTTTGCCGTTGATCGTGTTACCAAAGTTATAATCACAAATGATGACATCAAAAGTTGTGTCATTCGTGATGGTCATTGCAACACGAGGCGATTTCGCAATGGCAATCAAACGTTCTGAAAAACCAATATGAACCAGCATGTTACGAATGGTTGATAACACTATCGTTGAGTCATCAATGATAAGTGCATTTAGTTGGGTTAATTTCATGCTTACTTTAAATTATTTACTGACGTGAATTACGTAGCTATTGCGGATTGTCTTGATGTCTTGCACGACCGACAAAACAAGAAGCGTTAGGTTTCTACGAAGTTGATATAAGCCTTCGCTAGAATTGGATTCTTTTTTTGCGAATATTTTTATCTAATAGGAGTTAAAAATATTGGCTAATTTGATTCTGAGATGAACTCGAATAAGGAAGGTCATTCATTATATTCAGTCCCAAAATGGCGCGTATTTTATGACGGCTTTTTACCCGATAGGTAACACTCTTTTGCTAATTGTTTTTATGGAGACGATTAAATTTATTTGTGGGGTTTTTCGAGTTCAAATCAAAGATAAAACAATGGCTTGGGGTGTGTTTGTTGGCTGGTTTTTCACGTGAAGGATAAGCCGCCGTTAGTATTTTATGGGCGGCTTATAGGTTTTCTAAATGATGTTTGTTAAATCAACTTGGTTTGAAGCAAGCAGATTGTTGGAGGGCTTTATCAATAGATGAAACAAGTTGTTCGATGTGCTCAGCCTTGCTAATGAAAGGAGGCATCATATAAATCAACTTCCCGAACGGACGTATCCAAACGCCTTGTTCAACAAAGTGAGCTTGGATGGTTTCCATATCGACAGGTGTGTGGGTTTCAACGACGCCAATGGCGCCCAACCAGCGAACACCTTTGACAAGAGCATGCTTGAGTAGAGGCGGTAGTAACTCAGAAAAGAGTTGTTCAATCTGATGAGTCTGATTTTGCCAATGACCTTGCTCTATGATGGACAAACTTGCCGCACCTACTGCACAAGCTAAAGGGTTGCCCATGAAGGTTGGCCCGTGCATAAAGCACCCGGCTTCACCGCCACATACCGTGTCGGCGACATCTTTACTCGCAAGCGTCGCTGACAGCGTCATGTAGCCACCAGTTAAAGCCTTCCCTACGCATAAGATATCAGGTTGAACATCGGCATGTTCGCAAGCAAACAATTTCCCTGTACGGCCAAAGCCGGTCGCAATCTCATCCAAGATCAGTAAGACGTTGAATTCATCACACAGCAAGCGTACTTGTCTCAGGAATTCAGGGTGGTAGATGCGCATACCGCCAGCGCCTTGAACGATTGGTTCTAAGATCACAGCTGCCACTTCTTTGTGGTGGACCGTTAGCTTTTCTCGAAAGCTATCGATGTCACTGGAGTTCCACTCATCCCAGAAGCCGGTTTTTGGTGAATCGGCAAAGACGTGTTCAGGCAAAAATCCCTTGTAGAGACTATGCATTGAGTTATCAGGATCGGTCACTGACATTGCCGCAAAGGTATCACCGTGGTAACCATCTCTTAGTGTGAGGAACTTTGAACGAGGTTGTCCTTTAGCGTGCCAATATTGCAGTGCCATCTTGAGGCTAACCTCTACGGCTACTGAACCTGAATCAGCCAAGAATACGTGCTCGAGATTATTTGGTGCTAGGTTCAAAAGTTTCTTACATAAATCGATAGCAGGCTGGTGGGTGATACCTCCAAACATAACATGCGAAACCTTATCGATTTGGCTGTGAGCTGCAGCATTGAGCTCTGGATGATTGTAGCCGTGGATGGTTGACCACCAAGAGGACATACCATCAATAATTCGTTTTCCGCCCTCTAATTCTAGGTAAACGCCGTCTGCGTTAGTGACTGGGTAGCAGGTCAGAGGTGTCAACGTTGATGTATAAGGATGCCAGATATGCTGGCGGTCAAAGGCGAGATCCATAGTAACTTCCATTCTTGGTGTGGTTAAAAAGTAACCAGATGTAAACTTTTGATATTATCAATGTGTTGACAGTCTAAAGCTTGTCGGTAGACTATCCAAGCATAAATACAATCTCTATTGATAGAGATGTAACATCAAATAATAAAAAAGGATCGACACGTGGAAGTTCGTCATGACTGGACAGTTGCTGAAGTAAGAGCACTGCTTGAAAAACCGTTTATGGATTTAATGTTTGAAGCTCAAGTGGTTCATAGACAGTACCAAGAGCACAACCACGTGCAGGTGAGTACACTGTTATCGATTAAGACAGGTGCTTGTCCTGAAGATTGTAAGTACTGCCCTCAGAGTGCTCACTACCGAACGGATGTCGACAAAGAACGCTTAATGGAAGTCGAGCGTGTTTTGGATGCGGCGCAAAAAGCTAAGAACGCGGGCTCGACTCGCTTCTGTATGGGCGCCGCATGGAAAAACCCGAAAGAACGCGATATGCCTCACCTAACTGACATGATCAAAGGTGTGAAAGGCATGGGCCTAGAAACATGTATGACACTAGGCATGTTAACGCCTGATCAAGCAGGTGAGTTAGCGGACGCAGGTTTGGATTACTACAACCATAACCTTGATACGTCTCCGGAGTTCTACGGAAGCATTATCACCACTCGTACTTACCAAGACCGTTTAGATACGCTATCTCATGTGCGTGATGCCGGTATGAAGATCTGTTCTGGTGGTATTATTGGTATGGGCGAAAGTACTAATGACCGTGCAGGCCTGCTGGTAGAGCTTGCGAACCTTCCTGTTCACCCAGAAAGTGTACCAATCAACATGCTCGTAAAAGTCAAAGGCACACCGATGGAAAACGTCGATGATGTTGAGTCTTTCGACTTCGTCAAACTGATAGCGATTGCTCGTATCATGATGCCAATGTCTGCGGTTCGTTTATCAGCAGGCCGTGAGAACATGAACGAACAGATGCAGGCGATGTGTTTCATGGCGGGTGCGAATTCTATCTTCTACGGCTGTAAGCTACTGACTACGCCAAACCCAGATGAAGACACGGACATGCAGCTGTTTAAGAAGTTAGGTATCAACAGCCAACAGGTGGCTCAGAAGCCAGACGAAATTCAAGAAAATGAACTGTTAGATCAAGTGGTGGAGCGCGTTGCTGCTCGTCCAACGAAAGATGACATGTTCTACGATGCCACTGTTTAAATCTCGCATCAAAAGTGCCCTTGCTCATCGCCGTGAGCAAGGGTTAACTCGTCAACTTAAGGTGCTCGAAAACAGCAATAGCCCTTTGCTCAATAGTGAAGGTTCTCGCTTTATTAACTTTTCGAGTAATGATTACCTAGGCTTGGCAAACGATCCTGAACTGGTCGATGCATGGCAAACCGGACTTTCCAAATATGGTGCTGGAAGTGCAGCATCGCCATTGGTCACGGGTTTTAGTCCTGCTCATCGAAATTTAGAGGCTCAGCTGTGTGAATGGCTTGGCTTTGAACGTGCCATTCTATTTAGTTCTGGTTTCAGTGCTAATCAAGCTTTGTTGTTTTCTCTGCTCGATAAAGACGACTCTCTGTTGCAAGACAAACTTAACCACGCCTCATTGATGGAAGCGGGGATGCTTTCACCTGCAACCATGAAACGCTTTAAGCACAACGACACGCAACATTTAGAGTCGCTATTGAGTCGCACTCCACAATCCTTGGTCGTGACTGAAGGTGTGTTCAGCATGGATGGCGATCAAGCGCCTCTCAGCCGGATATCTAACCTAACTCATCAATACGACAGTTGGTTGGTGGTTGATGATGCCCACGGTATCGGCGTATTAGGTGATAAAGGGGCAGGGAGCTGCAGTGCGGCACAAATCTCCCCCGATATTTTGGTGGTGACCTTTGGTAAAGCATTTGGCCTTTCTGGTGCTGCGATTCTTTGTTCGTCAGAAGTGGGTGATTACTTAACTCAGTTTGCTCGGCATCATGTGTATTCGACGGCGATGCCACCTTCACAAGCGGTGGCTTTATCTCATGCGTGTCAGATGATTCAGACGCAAGAGTGGCGTCGTGAGAAGTTGACAGAACTTGGCGCCCTTTATGCTGAGCAGATGAGTGGCGTGAAAGGCTTTATTGATACTCAGACGCCGATCAAGCCATTTTTAATCGGCGAAGCCCAAGCTGCACTATCTATTGCTGAAGAGTTAAAGCGCAATCAAGTTTGGGTAACGGCAATAAGGCCACCAACGGTGCCTATTGGGACTGCTCGTTTGCGTATTACCTTAACGGCGAACCATAGTCAGGAACAGATTCTTCAGTTAACTGACTCGTTGCTTCAAGCAATAGAGCGAAGCAACGACTCTGGAAGCAAACCAAGCATAGAATCAAGCTTTGAATTAAAGAAAGAGGCTCAGTAAATGTCACAAGAAGCAGTAGTGCATAATTACGTAAGCCAAGATAAGAGTGCGATTGCTGAAGCCTTCGGCAAAGCAGCTGCAACCTATGACAAACACGCTGAGTTTCAGCGCGATGTAGGCCACCGACTATTGGATAAGCTACCGAGTGACCTCTCTGGGTTAAAGGTGCTCGATCTAGGTTGTGGTACAGGGTATTTCTCTGAACAGTTAGTTAAGCGAGGTGCTGCAGTGGTATGTGCTGACCTTTCCAATGGAATGTTGGACGAAGCAAAACAGCGCTGTGGTGTATCAGTCTCTTCATATCAACAAGCCGATGCCGAGCAATTACCGTTTGAAGACGGGCACTTTGACATCGTTTTCTCTAGCCTTGCGTTGCAATGGTGTGACGACTTGTCGTCGCCTTTGAGAGAGATGAAGCGTGTTACAGCGGTTGGTGGACGTGTTATTTTCTCAACTTTGCTTGATGGATCACTGTTTGAACTGAAAAAGTCGTGGTCCAAAATTGACGCACATCAACACGTTAACCATTTTATTACAATCAATCAGGTAAAAATTGCGTTAGCGCAATCTAGCTGTACTGCTCATCAACTAGACTTGCCCACCATCACCGTTTGGTACGACACTGCGTTTGAACTGATGCGCGACCTTAAAGGTATCGGCGCTAATCACGTAAGTGGTCGCTCACAAGGTTTAACAAGTCGCCGAATGTTGCGGCTTGTTGAGCGGGAATATAGAGAGTTTAAAAACCATCAAGGTTTCTTACCAGCAACATATCAAGTTTGTTTAGGGGTTATTCAATTATGATTGATGCATTATTCATTGCAGGTACGGATACCGAAGTGGGAAAAACTGTGGTTTCAAAAGCGATTCTTCAAGCTTTAGCCGCACAAGAGTTATCAACAATAGGCTACAAGCCAGTTGCCGCAGGGTGTGAACAATCCCCTGAGGGATTACGTAATAGTGATGCACTGCATCTTCAAGAAGCTGCGACGCAAGATATCGCCTACGAAGACGTTAACCCGTATGCGTTGTTGCTACCATCATCACCACACATTGCAGCAAAGCATGATGGTGTCGTGATTGATGAAACCGTATTATCAGCTAAGTTGGCAGAGCATAAGCGAAACTCTGACATCGTGTTAGTTGAAGGTGCTGGTGGTTGGCGTGTACCGGTTTCTGATGAAGAATATTTGTCTAGCTGGGTCAAAAAAGAGCAGCTGCCAGTGGTATTGACGGTCGGTATTAAGCTTGGCTGTTTGAGTCATGCACTGCTAACCGCAGAAGTAATTCGTGCTGATGGACTGAACCTAGTGGGTTGGGTTGCAAACCGCATTAACCCAGGTACTGAACATTACGCTGAAATTATAGCGATGCTTGAAGATAAGCTAGGTGCACCGAAGTTAGGTGAAATTCCGTATGTGCCAAGAGCAAAGTCTAAGAACATTGGTAAGTATATTGATATACAGCCATTGCTCGACCTTTAAACTTCGAGTTATACGTTAAACAAGAAAAGGGCTGCGATTGCAGCCCTTTTGCTATGTTAAGCCTTTTGGCCATGAGTTTATAAACAACTGGCCTTTGAACAAGTCGCTATGGGTTAGTGTTCTTTTGTAAGTCCCATTAGTGCTTGCTGTGTTTCTGTGATTTTTGTCTGTGCCGTTTGCGGTGTTAGGATCCCAATCTGCTTTTTTGCTTCTTCTTCAGTAATCCCTAGGTGACAGCACAGTAAATCGATAGCCATTTGAGTGTTAGTACCTTCAACCATGATTCTTCCCTTTTTGTACATGGACTAGCCAATAAATCATCTGAAGCCACTGTAAACGGATTGTTATACCGACACCATACGACTTAGGTCTAATAGACTGGAGGTGATTCGAATATGGTCTCGTAATCAAATGTTGCAATTTAATGCTTAACCTTGTTTTCTTAATCTAAGACTATATGTATAAGTAAGTATAAGTCTTCAAGGTTGGAATAAATTGCTGTCTGCCTTGTCTATAATAATAAGTTTTATAAAAACAGCTTTCATGCGGAGATAAGTAATGAAGCGAGTAATGTTGTTCCTTGCAACCAACCTAGCGGTTGTATTGGTACTAAGTGTTGTTCTTAATATTGTATACGCAGTTACAGGTATGCAACCTGGTAGCCTATCAGGCTTATTGGTGATGGCTGCAGTATTTGGCTTTGGTGGCTCATTCATTTCATTGATGATGTCAAAGAAAATGGCGCTACGATCGGTAGGCGGTATGGTCATTGAAAGTCCACGTAACGAAACCGAACATTGGTTGATGGAGACAGTAAGCCGTCAGTCTCAACAAGTTGGTATTGGTATGCCAACGGTGGCGATTTACGATTCGCCAGACATCAACGCGTTTGCGACGGGCGCTAAGCGTAATGATTCATTAGTAGCAGTCTCTACGGGTCTGCTACACAACATGACGCGTGATGAAGCTGAAGCAGTGTTAGCGCATGAAGTGAGTCACATCGCGAACGGTGATATGGTGACCATGACGCTAATGCAGGGCGTGGTGAACACGTTCGTTATCTTCCTATCTCGTTTCATCGCCAACATTGTTGCGTCGAATGACAACGAAGAAGAGGGTGGCAGCAACATGATGGTGTACTTTGGTGTGTCTATGGTGCTGGAATTAGTATTTGGTTTCTTAGCAAGCTTCATTACGATGTGGTACAGCCGTCATCGTGAATTCCATGCCGATGCAGGTGCTGCGCACTTAGTAGGTAAAGAGAAGATGATAGCAGCACTAGAACGTCTTAAGGTGAGCCATGAGCCACAACTAGAAGGTTCTATGATGGCATTTGGTATCAACGGCAAGAAATCGCTTACTGAGCTTCTGATGAGCCACCCACCACTAGACAAGCGTATTGCATCTCTACGTAACATGTAATCGCTACGTAATTCTCAGTCGCTAGTCGACAAGAGACCTTTTAAAGGCTTCCTTCGGGAGGCCTTTTTTGATTTTGGTGTTCAAGACAGTAAGTATCCGAGGGATATGTGTCTGGTGATAGAGGGTTACTAGTGATGAAGCGTTGCGATATTTATTGGTTGATATCGCACGGACTGACATGTATAGGGTAATTAGGAGGGGGGCTATGTTCTTTTGATTACAGCTCTTGCTCAGTGCACTTTCTTCCGCTCAACAAAAAGGCTTCCACATGGGAAGCCTTAGTCTATTCTGTGATTCGAAATTCGAATCTTACAGCTTGTCAGTTAGCTCGATAGCTTGACCGATGTAGTTCGCTGGAGTCATCTCTTTCAGACGAACTTTCTCGTCTGCAGGGATTTCAAGGCCGTCGATGAATGCACGCATGCCTTCGCCATCTACACGTTTACCACGAGTTAGCTCTTTTAGCTTCTCGTATGGCTTCTCGATGCCGTAACGGCGCATTACTGTTTGTACTGGTTCTGCTAGTACTTCCCAGTTCTTGTCTAGTTCAGCAAGTAGCGCTTCACGGTTAACTTCTAGCTTACTAATACCTTTCAGAGTCGAAGTGTATGCAATGATAGCGTAGCCAACACCAACACCTAGGTTACGAAGAACCGTAGAGTCAGTAAGGTCACGCTGCCAGCGAGAAACTGGAAGTTTTTGTGCAAGGTGGCTGAATACTGCGTTTGCTAGACCAAGGTTGCCTTCAGAGTTTTCGAAGTCAATTGGGTTAACTTTATGCGGCATTGTAGAAGAACCGATTTCGCCAGCAATAGTCTTCTGCTTGAAGTGACCAAGAGCGATGTAGCCCCAAACGTCACGGTCGAAGTCTAGAAGGATAGTGTTGAAACGTGCAACTGCATCAAAAAGCTCAGCGATGTAATCGTGAGGTTCGATTTGAGTTGTGTACGGGTTCCAAGTTACGCCAAGAGATTCAGTGATGAACTCTTCGCTGAACTGGTGCCATTCAACTTCTGGGTATGCAGAAAGGTGTGCGTTGTAGTTACCTACAGCACCGTTGATTTTCGCTAGGATCTCAACGTTTTCGATTTGCTTGTATTGACGTTCCATACGGTACGCAACGTTAGCCATCTCTTTACCCATAGTAGAAGGAGAAGCAGGCTGACCGTGCGTACGAGACAGTAATGGAATGTCACGGTACTCGTTCGCAAGCGCTTTGATAGCATCAATTACGTTACGGATTTCTGGAAGAATCACTGTGTCACGAGCTTCTTTAAGCATAAGCGCGTGAGATGTGTTGTTGATGTCTTCAGAAGTACATGCAAAGTGAATAAATTCGTTTACAGCGTGAAGTTCAGGAGCGCCAGCAACTTTCTCTTTCAAGAAGTACTCAACCGCTTTAACGTCGTGGTTAGTCGTGCGCTCGATCTCTTTGATACGTAGAGCATCTTCTTCACTGAAGTTAGCAGCTAGTTCATCAAGAAACTGGTTAGCTTCTGCACTGAACGCTGGTACTTCTTTGATTGCATCTGTAGCTGCAAGCTTTTGTAACCAACGAACTTCAACGATAGAGCGGTACTTTAGTAGGCCAAACTCACTAAAGATGCTGCGTAATGCAACAGTCTTGCTTCCGTAACGGCCGTCTACTGGTGAAACAGCAGTCAATGCTGACAGTTCCATGGTGTTCTCCTGAATTGAATTTTCTAAATTTTGAGAGGTTTATACCAGTAACAATCTCAATTGTCACGCATATTGCGCAATCGTTTGCGTGAGAGTTGTGTTGGTACAAAAAACAAGCTCGCGACGAGGCGCGAGCTAATAAATCACATGCGAGCTAGCAGGATTTGAGCCTGCTCGATCATCTTCTTGCGACCGAAGATAAGGTGGCGACGTTTACCGCCAACTTGACGCCATAACACAGCGCTTCGAATTCCTGATAACAGCAGGGCACGAACCTTATGCTGGCTCGACGTCTGTTGAAGTACAGCTGGCGTACCAGAAACCTGAATACGCGGGCCGATAGGGCTCACAACATCAAGGTAGATACTGGCTAGGTTGCTGATCATTTGCTCGTCAAACAGATCAAAGTGTTCAGTTTGACGTTCTGCAGTTTGAATACGGTCGCCAAGCTGAGACATAGAGTCGTTACGAGAAGATAGCTTACGCTCAAGTGCCATCAAGCTGATGATGTAGCGAGTAATATCGCTACCAGCGGGAGTACTATCGATACCTTTTACTAAGCACTTAAGGCCAAGCTTTAGGTTCGCTTCACGTCCAAAGACACCCACGGTGTTCGCTGGATTGGTATTTAAAATGGCACTGAGTGAAGCTTCGAAGGCATCTTTATCACAATGGCCGTCTTTCGCTACTTGTTGAACCAAAGCCACAGCTTGGCAAATTCCAGCGAAAGCAATAGTACGGTCATAAAGTGTATTAGCCACGTAGTAACTCCTAGTTGTCTTCTATTGTTTGTCGTTCGATTATTGGTTAGATGCGCTTTTCAATGATACCACCACCAAGACATACGTTGTCTAGGTAGAACACTGCTGATTGACCTGGGGTCACCGCAATTTGTGGTTCGTCAAAAATAACCTTAATGTTATCATCATCAATTGGGATGATTGTACAAGGAATATCGGTCTGACGGTAACGTGTTTTTACCGTGCACGTCATAACTTCAGTAATTGGTGTGCGATTAACCCAATGAAGCTGAGAAGCGATCAAACCTTCTGATTTTAAAAGAGGGTGGTCTTTACCTTGTACCGCGATCAGAACATTACGTTTAAGATCTTTTTCACCAACAAACCATGGTTCTTCATTACCGCCGCCACCTTTGGTGCCACCGATATGCAGGCCTTTACGTTGGCCTAGTGTGTGGTACATCAAGCCTTGGTGTTGCCCAATAACTTGGCCTTCTGGTGTCTCGATGTTTCCCGGTTGAGCGGGTAGGTATTTGCCTAAGAACTCAGTGAACTTGCGCTCACCAATAAAGCAGATGCCTGTTGAATCTTTCTTTTTCGCAGTGATCAAGTCTTGCTCTTCAGCAATACGTCGTACTTCTGGCTTCTCTAATTCACCCACAGGGAATAGGCTGCGTGCCACTTGATCTGAGCTTAGCGTATAAAGGAAATAACTTTGGTCTTTATTGCCGTCTAGGCCGCGTAGCATTTCTGGCTTCGCACCAGCGTCTAGCTCTTCTTGTGTTGGGAAAGTACGACGAACATAGTGACCCATCGCGATGTAGTCTGCGTCTAATACTTCATCCGCAAACTCTAAGAATGCTTTGAATTTGATTTCTTTGTTACAAAGGATATCTGGGTTCGGTGTACGACCCGCTTTGTATTCTTCCAGAAAGTACTCGAATACATTATCCCAGTACTCTGCTGCAAAGTTGATAGTGTGAAGGTGGATACCTAACTTGTCACATACCGCTTGAGCATCAGCAAGGTCTTCAGCTGCCGTGCAGTATTCTTCGTTATCGTCTTCTTCCCAGTTTTTCATGAAAAGGCCTTCTACCTGATAGCCTTGTTGCTGAAGAAGATACGCCGATACTGACGAATCTACACCGCCGGACATACCGACAATTACTTTCTTTTCGCTGTTTCCAGAGCTGATATCTGACATGTCTAAACACCGTTACTATTACTTGGTCGCAGATTCTAACAGAAAGAGAAACACCGTGACAGATCCGAGACCGGAATCACAGTTTCATTTGCACAAATAATGCGCTGACTTCGTTAGAGAATCGCATGAACGCGAGGAGACTCGCTAGGATGTCAGATCTATATGTGGCATAGTCGCTCAAAATCCAAGAGCTGAGATAAAAAATGTCTGAACAAAATGAGTTTATGCAAGAAGAACAGTTGATCGAGATTATCGAGAACCAACTTGAAGATGGACAACCAGTAAAAGTTAAAGAGACGCTAATGCGTTTAATGATGACAGGTACACCTCGTGAAGAGGCAATTGCAGCGATGGCATGTGCACTGGCAATTGAAGTATTTGATGTAATGAAAAACGGCGCAGAGTTTAATCAGAAACGTTACGCCGAGCATTTGGGCATGCTGCCTGATCTTAGCTTTATGGAAGGCGAATAAAAAAATAGCCTAGCAAACGTTTGCTATAGTTTGAAAGATTGCCGCGTTAAATATAGCGCGGTAGAATCCGCCACCTATTTCCCCTTGACTTAGACTAGCCCTATGAAATTCCCTGGACAACGTAAATCAAAGCACTATTTTCCGGTTCACGCTCGTGACCCTTTAGTAAGCCAAGCTCAAACGAGCAAAAGAATGTCACGTACCCATATTATCGGTATTGACCAAACTTTGGTGGATATTGAAGCAAAGGTGAGTTCTGAGCTAATCGAGAAATATGGCTTAAGTAAGGGACACTCTTTGGTTATTGGTGATGAAGCTGCTGAATCTTTGTATCAAGAATTAAAAGAACAGTGCCTGATCACTAATGAATACGCAGGTGGCACGATCGGTAACACATTACACAATTACTCAGTATTGGCGGATGACCGTTCAACACTGTTAGGTGTAATGAGCCAAGATATTAAAATTGGTAGCTACGGTTACCGCTATTTATGTAATACATCAAGCAGAATGGATCTGAACCATTTACAAGGGGTAGATGGCGCAATTGGTCGCTGCTTTGCATTAATTACAGAAGATGGTGAACGTACTTTCGCAATTAGCGAAGGACAAATGAACCAATTAAAACCAGAAAGCATCCCTGAGAAAATTTTCAAAAGTGCTTCTGCTTTAGTATTAACGGCGTATTTAGTTCGTTGTAAACCAGGTGACCCTATGCCTGAAGCAACAATGAAAGCTATTGAGTACGCGAAGAAATACGATGTACCTGTTGTTTTAACGCTTGGTACTAAATTCGTTATTCAAGATGATCCAGAGTTTTGGAAAGATTTCCTTGAACAACATGTAACCGTTGTTGCAATGAACGAAGACGAGGCTGAAGCATTAACTGGTGAAAGCGATCCTCTAGCTGCTTCAGACAAAGCACTAGATTGGGTAGACTTAGTTCTATGTACAGCAGGCCCTGTGGGCTTGTTTATGGCGGGTTACACAGAAGATGCAGTGAAGCGTGAAACATCATTACCGTTGTTACCAGGCTCGATTGCTGAATTTAACCGTTATGAGTTTAGTCGTCCCGCACATAAAGATTTATGCGAAAATCCAACGAAAATCTATTCGCATATCGCACCTTACATGGGCGGCCCAGAAAAGATTAAGAATACTAATGGTGCCGGTGATGCTGCGTTGTCTGCTCTATTACATGATATGGCCGCTAATAAGTACCATAAAGAAAATGTGCCTAACTCAAGTAAGCATCAGCATTCATTCTTGACGTATTCTTCTTTCTCACAAGTTTGTAAATATTCAAACCGCGCAAGTTATGAAGTATTAGTTCAGCACTCGCCACGATTATCTCGAGGCCTTCCTGAAAGAGAAGATAGTCTAGAAGAAGCGTACTGGGAAAGATAAGGCATTTTTTTGATTTATATTTCTAATAGTGAAATATAAAAAAGGCTCCGAAAGGAGCCTTTTTTGTTTCTGAATATATTGAAGCCGTAAATAATACTTTAGTCGACTTAAATATTAATTCTATTGCTTAGTGGGTTATTGATTATTCACTTAGCAAACTCGATGCCTTAAAGAGCAAACTCTTCTAGAGATTTACCAGCATCTAGTTGTTCTTGGATAGCTGAAGGCGTACGGCCTTGACCTGTCCAAGTTTTCTCGTCGCCATTCGCGTCTACGTATTTGTATTTCGCAGGGCGAGGAGCACGTTTAGATTTTGTTGTTTTAGATTTTGCTTCACCAGAAAGTGCAGCAATAAGATCGGCAACATCGATTCCGTCTTTTGCAATTTGTTCTGCGATAGCAGAAAGTTTAGCTTCTTGCTCTGCTTTTGCTGCGCGTTCTTCAGCTTCAGACTCTTGACGTTCTTGTACAACAATAGTCAGCTTGTCTAGCGCTTCTTCAAGTTGCTCAAGAGTTAATTCACGTGAGAACGCACGAAGGCTACGGATATTTAATAGAGTTTTTGTTAATTCAGACATGATATTTCCCATCAAGGTAAACTAAATAATCCTCCTAATAATAAACAGAGGCTAAGAATAAAACAAATAGTATTTCTTCTATTAGTTATTTAAATAAAAAAATGAGACGAGTGCTTTAAGATGAAAAGATAGACCTCTAATGAACTTATAATAACTATTAAGAATATCTTTAAAAAAAACAGGTGAGATCTGATATGTGTTAAGTGGAGTAATCCGTAAAAGTTGACTATTCTTCTATTGATTACTTCATTAACAAAAAACTATTTTTCTCGGAATGATATGTTGCATTGTTGCTATTGATGGGTACAATTGCGGCTACCTGATGCGGTGCTTTGGTTAATCTGTTGTTAAACTCTGGTTTACACGGTTAATAATGTTACCGCACGTAGAGGTGCAATTATAAAGAGTAGTTTTCGTTGGGGTGATGCCAATGAACGGGAATGAAAGGTGTAATTGCCGAAGTAAATTGTATATCTAAGCAATTTGCTGGGGTTGTGCTCAATAGGTACAACACTGCCATAGTCTTAATTTTAAACTATGGAGCGCTACTGTAGGGTTGGGTGAAGTGTTCACTTCCCTTTCGCTTAGTTCAACATGAGCTTGATAAGCCGTATCAAGTTTATCTGCAGTAGATCTCTAGCCAAATAAAAAACTGGTTTTTGAAGATCATGAATTTAATAGATTTTGCAACATCGCCTTTATCGCTGCTTCCTCCCTTGGTTGCCTTGACTCTTGCTATTGTTACCCGTCGTGTATTAGTTTCCTTGGGTGTCGGTATCGTCATGGGTGCGATTCTACTTGCTGACTACTCAGTAGGTAACGCAGCTAGCTACGTCTTTACTAAAGTATCTGGTGTTTTCATCGAAGATGGTGGTATTAACACTTGGAACATGAGCATCGTTGCTTTCCTAATTATCCTTGGAATGACAACGGCATTATTAACACTGTCTGGCGGTACTCGCGCATTCGCTGAGTGGGCACAGTCTCGTGTTAAGAGCAAACGTGGTTCAAAACTACTTGCTGCCTTCTTAGGCGTATTCATCTTTGTTGATGATTACTTCAACAGCTTAGCGGTAGGTGCCATCTCTCGCCCTGTAACTGACCGCTTCTACGTATCTCGCGCTAAGCTAGCTTATATCCTAGATTCAACTGCTGCTCCTATGTGTGTGATCATGCCGGCTTCTAGCTGGGGTGCTTACATAATCACTATCATTGGTGGCATCTTAGTGACACACGGTGTGACAGAGTATTCTGCACTGGGTGCTTACGTTCGCCTTATCCCAATGAACTTCTACGCTGTGTTCGCACTATTAATGGTGTTTGCCGTTGCGTGGTTTGGTTTAGATGTTGGCAAAATGCGCGAGCATGAGATTGAAGCCTCTCAAGGCCGTGGTTTTGAAGGTGATAATGATCAAAAGCAAGCGCACGATCTAAACGAAGAGCTAGATATTCAAGAGAGCGAAAACGGTTCTGTTTCTGATCTCGTTATGCCAATCGTAGCGTTAATCGTCGCGACGGTTGCAGCAATGCTTTACACCGGTGGCCAAGCGCTTACTGCTGATGGTCAAGCATTCAACTTGCTTGGTGCATTTGAAAATACAGATGTAGGTAAGTCTCTGGTTTACGGTGGTGTTATTGGTTTACTCGTTGCGCTAGCAACGGTATTCAAACAGAAACTGCCTATGGCTGATATCACAAGAACAATGTGGATTGGTGCAAGCTCAATGTTTGGCGCTATCCTTATCCTTGTATTTGCATGGACGATTGGTTCTGTTATTGGCGACATGAAAACAGGTTCGTACCTATCCTCTCTAGCAACAGGTAACATCGATTACCACTGGCTACCGGTTATCTTGTTCCTTCTTGCTGGCCTAATGGCGTTCTCGACAGGTACATCTTGGGGTACGTTCGGTATCATGTTACCGATTGCGGGTGACATGGCTGCTGCCTCTGACATCGCGCTAATTCTTCCTATGCTAAGTGCGGTTCTTGCGGGTTCTGTATTTGGTGATCACTGTTCTCCAATCTCGGATACAACGATTCTGTCTTCTACAGGTGCGCGTTGTAACCACATTGACCACGTATCGACTCAGCTCCCTTACGCGCTGTCTGTGGCGTTCGTATCGTGTATTGGTTTTATCACCCTAGGAATGACATCATCAACTGGCATTGCATTTGGCGCAGCGTCTCTAACGTTTGTTGCGGTATGTTTTGCATTGGCTTATTTCTCTCGTTGCAAGATAGCAACGTGTAAAAGCTAATCATCATTTGATTGAATAATGAGAAGGGAGGCGTTTGCCTCCCTTTTTTTGTGTTCGTTAATTTAATTTTAAATTTCGTGAAAAAAGTTCGAATAAATGGTTGAAAAAGGGTGTCAGCTTAGTTAGTGTGGAGACAAGACAGCAAACAACCTAAGAGCTGATAAGTATGCGTAAATTAGTAATGAACATTCATCACCATCATCACCCTATCTAGTCTTTCGGGGAGATTTACGTATACCCGGGAGCAAGAATTCTCCCGGAGGTTAAGTCAAAGAATTTAGATTTAAACCCTCGGGACGACAAAGTCTTCCGAGGGTTTTTTAGTTTTAGCACTTTTAAATAATCAATAAATTCAAATATTTGCACAGGGATACAGCAATGCAGACACAACGCCTAAGAATCGCAATTCAAAAGAAAGGTCGCTTAAGTAAAGAGTGCCAAGATCTACTTAAAAAGTGTGGTGTGAAATTTAACATCATGGGTGAGCGCTTAGTTGTTCATTCACTAAATATGCCAATCGACTTGTTACTCGTTCGTGATGACGACATCCCAGGCCTTATCATGGATGGTGTGGTTGACCTTGGTTTTATCGGTGAGAATGAACTAGAAGAAGTTCGCCTAGACCGTGTCGCTCTAAAGGAGCCTTCAGAGTTTCGTACACTACGTCGTTTAGACTTCGGTGGTTGCCGCCTTTCTATCGCAATCAACAAAGATGAAGAATACAACGGCCCACAAGACCTAGCGGGTAAACGTATTGCGACAACTTACCCACAATTACTAAAAGCCTACATGGACGAGCAGGGTGTTGAATTCAGCGCTTGTATGCTAACTGGCTCAGTTGAAGTTGCCCCTCGCGCAGGTCTAGCAGACGCTATCGCAGATTTAGTTTCTACAGGTGCAACGCTAGAAGCAAACGGTCTAAAGGAAGCAGAGGCTATCTTCCAATCTAAAGCAACACTGATTCAACGTGTTGGTGATTTCGATGCAGACAAAACGGCATTGATTGAAAAACTACTGACTCGTATGCAGGGTGTTCAACAAGCGAAAGAGTCGAAGTACATCATGCTTCACGCACCAACGTCTCAGCTAGAGCAAATCAAAGCTCTACTACCTGGGGCTGAAGATCCTACGGTTCTTCCTCTATCTACAGACAAAGACAAAGTTGCCGTTCACCTCGTAAGTACAGAGAACTTGTTCTGGGAAACTATGGAACAGCTGAAAGAGTTGGGTGCAAGCTCGATTCTAGTATTACCAATCGAAAAAATGATGGGGTAGTGACGATGAGAACCGTTGTTTGGCAATCTTTAAGTGAATCACAGCAAGACTCGGTATTAGAGCGTCCAGCTATTACTGAAGGTGCAAACATCACAGCGACTGTTTCTGATGTTATTGCAAAAGTACGAAATGAAGGCGATGCCGCACTTAAGGAACTGACTGAAAAGTTCGATGGTGTGACTCCAGAATCTATCCGAGTTAGTTCGGGTGAGATCGAAGAGGCATGTGCTCGTCTAACACCAGAGATGAAGCAAGCGTTGGAGCAAGCTTACAGCAACATTGCTAAGTTTCACGAAGCTCAAAAGCCACAGCCAATTAAGGTTGAAACACAGCCTGGTGTTGTGTGTGAGCAGGTGACGCGCGCGATTAATACTGTTGGACTTTATATTCCGGGTGGCAGCGCGCCACTTCCGTCAACGGTTCTTATGTTAGGTGTACCTGCTCAAATTGCGGGTTGTCGTAAGGTTGTGCTTTGCTCACCTCCGCCAATTGCTGATGAAATCTTGTATGTCGCTAATCTTTGTAAAATCGATGAGGTTTACAATGTTGGTGGTGGTCAAGCGGTTGCTGCAATGGCGTACGGGACCGAGAGCGTGGCTAAGGTTGATAAGATCTTCGGCCCAGGTAACGCTTACGTAACGGAAGCTAAACGCCAAGTAAGTAACGACTTCCGTGGCGCTGCGATTGATATGCCTGCTGGCCCGTCTGAAGTGTTAGTGATTGCAGACGAAACTGCGGATGCTGACTTCATTGCTGCTGATCTACTGAGCCAAGCTGAACACGGGCCAGATTCACAGGTTGTATTAGTAACACCATCACCAGTTATTGCCGACCAAGTAACCGATGCGGTTCAGAAGCAATTGAAAGAGCTGTCTCGTGCGAACATCGCTCAGCAAGCATTGGCTTCAAGTCTAATCATCATTGCTGAATCGATCACTCAAGCGATTGCGATTTCGAATTTCTATGGTCCTGAGCACTTGATTGTTCAGACCAAGAGTCCACGAGAATTACTGCCGTTACTAGACAATGCTGGTTCAATCTTCTTGGGTGACTGGTCTCCAGAATCTGCAGGTGACTACGCATCAGGCACAAACCACGTTCTTCCGACTTACGGCTATACCAAGACTTATTCAAGCCTAGGTTTGGCGGATTTCTCTAAGCGTATGACGGTACAAGAGTTAACAGCTGATGGCTTACAAGGCCTAGCGCCAACGGTAGTCACAATGGCGGAAGCCGAAGGTTTGGACGCACACAAACGTGCGGTGACCATCCGAGTTGAAAAATTAAATCGATTTGAACAGCTAAATAAAGCGAAATAAGGGTAGGGCATGGAAAAGTTAGCAAGAAAACAAGTTCAGGCTCTAACACCTTACTTGTCTGCAAGACGCATTGGTGGCAGCGGAGATGTATGGTTGAACGCCAACGAATCTCCGTTTGATAACGAGTACACCTTAAATCTGACTCGACTTAATCGCTACAGCGAGTGTCAGCCTAAAGAGCTAATCGATGCTTACGCTCAATATGCGGGTGTTGCACCAGAGCAAACGTTGACTACTCGTGGTGCTGACGAAGGCATTGAACTACTGATTCGTGCTTTCTGTGAGCCGAACGAAGACGCTATTCTTTACTGCCCACCCACTTACGGTATGTACGCAATCAGTGCAGAGACGATTGGTGTTGAGCGTAAAGTGGTGCCTCTGACTTCTGAATGGCAATTGGATCTTCCTGCTATTGAAGCTCAACTTGACAACGTAAAAGTGGTGTTTGTTTGTAGTCCAAATAACCCAACAGGTAACTTAGTTAACCGTAAAGACATCGTTAAACTGCTTGAAATGACACAAGACAAAGCGATTGTGGTGATGGATGAAGCGTATATCGATTTCTGCCCTGAAGCATCAACGGTGGATTTGCTTGCTCAGTATCCGAATCTAGCGATTCTTCGAACTCTCTCGAAAGCATTTGCTTTAGCGGGTTTACGTTGTGGCTTTACGCTAGCGAACAAAGAGCTTATCGATGTATTGTTAAAGGTGATTGCTCCTTATCCAGTGCCAATCCCTGTTGCTGACATTGCCGTTCAAGCACTTTCAGAGCAAGGACTAGCGCGTGCTAAGTTCCAAGTTCTGGATTTAAGTGCTAACCGAGCGTATTTACAAGCAGGTCTATTAGGTATGCCTCAAGTGACGGTATTTGATGGTTGGGGTAACTACCTACTGGTTAAATTCCCGAACGGCGATGAGTTATTTAAAGCGGCTTGGGATACGGGCATCATTTTGCGTAATTCACCAATTGAAGACTGTGTTCGTATTAGTATTGGTAATCGCGAAGAGTGCGAAAAGACACTTGGATTCATTCGTAACTTTTATCAGTAACGAAAGGTTTACCAGTAATAACATTTGCCAGTTTGAGTGGATTAATTGCAGGCTGGCAAGTGAAACCAATATTTTGGGTTAGCGTTGATTTTAGCTAGGCCAGCAGATTTAAAATTAAAAGGAAGTTCAAGTGAGTAAACAACAGAAAATACTTTTTATAGACCGTGACGGCACCTTAATTGTTGAGCCGCCAGTTGACTTTCAAGTAGACCGTTTAGACAAACTAAAATTCGAACCGTTAGTGATCCCTAGCCTACTTGCACTGCAAGATGCAGGTTATCGCTTAGTGATGGTGACTAACCAAGATGGTCTAGGCACAGATAGCTACCCGCAAGAAGAGTTCGATGCTCCACATAATATGATGATGGAGTTCTTTGAGTCTCAGGGCGTTAAGTTTGATGATGTTCTAATCTGCCCTCACTTTGATGAAGACAACTGCTCTTGCCGCAAGCCTAAGCTGGGTATGGTTAAAGAATACCTACAAGGCGGTAAAGTTGACTTCCAAAAGTCAGTCGTGATTGGCGATCGAATGACGGATCTTCAACTTGCTGAGAACATGGCAATTCGTGGTATCCAATACGGACCAGATGCGCAAACTGAAGGCACGCTTAACTGGCCACAGATCGTTAAAGATCTGACGGTTAATGCTCGTGTTGCTGAAGTGGTTCGTACCACTAAAGAAACCGACATTAAGGTAGCCGTAAACCTTGATGAAACCGGTGACAACAAGATTGATACTGGCATGGGTTTCTTCGATCACATGCTTGATCAAATCGCGACACACGGCGGTTTCCAAATGAACCTGACTGTGAAGGGCGACCTGCACATTGATGATCACCACACAGTAGAAGATACCGCACTTGCTTTAGGCCAAGCATTGAAAGATGCATTAGGCGATAAACGTGGTATTGGCCGCTTTGGTTTCAGCCTACCAATGGATGAGTGTTTGGCTCAGTGTGCGCTAGACCTTTCTGGCCGTCCATACCTGAAGTTCGATGCTAAATTCAGCCGCGAGCAAGTGGGTGACCTTTCAACAGAGATGGTGGTTCACTTCTTCCGTTCTCTAACCGATACATTGGCTTGTACGCTACACCTTTCTTCTGACGGTAATAATGATCACCACATCATTGAGAGCCTATTCAAAGCGTTTGGCCGTACTCTTCGCCAAGCAATCAAAGTTGAAGGTAACGAGTTACCAAGCAGCAAAGGCGTTCTGTAAGGCTAACGTTAGCAAGGAAAAACAATGAAAGATCAAAAAGTCGTTATTATTGATACTGGTTGTGCCAATGTTTCCTCGGTGAAGTTTGCGATTGAACGTCTAGGCTACGCAGTTGAAATTTCAAAAGAACCAGAAGTTGTTCTTGCTGCCGATAAGCTATTCCTACCCGGTGTAGGCACAGCAAGTGAGGCAATGAAGAACTTGCAAGAGCGCGACCTTGTTTCTCTTGTGAAGCAAGTAGAGAAGCCCCTGCTAGGTATTTGTTTAGGTATGCAGTTGTTAGGCAAATTGTCTCAAGAGAAAGGCCAAAAAGCTGACGAGTTAGTTGAATGCCTAGGATTGTGTGATGGCGAAGTTCGTTTACTTGAAACGGGTGATTTGCCATTACCACACATGGGTTGGAACACAGTAACCGCGACACCTAACCACCCTCTATTCAAAGATATTGAAGAGGGCGAGTACTTCTACTTTGTACACAGCTTCGCAATGCCAGTGGGTGACTACACAATCGCACAATGTGATTACGGCAATCCGTTTACTGCCGCAGTGCAAAGTGGCAACTATTATGGTGTTCAGTTCCACCCAGAACGTTCGTCAAAAGCTGGCTCTAAGCTGATTCAGAACTTCTTGGAATTGTAATAAGGATTTGGCAGCGGCTAACGTTGCCCTATAAGGAATGTAAATGATTATTCCCGCGTTAGATTTAATTGAAGGCCAAGTAGTTCGCTTATTCCAAGGGGACTACGGGCAAGTAACAGAATACAAAGTAGACCCAGCAGAGCAGTTTAATCTGTATCACCAAGCTGGCGCTGGCTGGCTGCACCTTGTTGACTTAACGGGCGCAAAAGACACAACGGCTCGTCAGTTAGACTTGATTGCTAAGCTCCTTGCTAGCACGCCTGCGAACATCCAGATTGGTGGTGGCGTGCGTAACGAACAAGATGTCGTTGATCTACTAGAAGCTGGCGCACAGCGCGTTGTGGTTGGTTCTACGGCAGTTAAGCAACCTGAGTTGGTTAAAGGTTGGATGGAGAAGTACGGTGCGGAAAAAATCGTGCTGGCTCTGGACATCAATATTGACGAAAGCGGCACACGTAAAGTCGCGATTTCAGGTTGGCAAGAAGATTCAGGCGTGACCATTGAAGCGCTAATTGAAGATTACCTCACGGTTGGCCTTAAACACGTTCTGTGTACTGATATTTCACGTGATGGCACGCTAGAAGGGTCAAACGTAGAGCTCTATGTTGATCTCTGTAAACAGTACCCACAAGTGCAATTCCAATCATCGGGTGGCATTGGCAGCCTAGCTGATATCGAAGCACTTAAAGGCAGCGGCGTTGCGGGTGTGATTGTTGGTCGTGCACTGCTTGATGGCAAGTTCACCGCAGAGGAGGCATTTGCATGTTGGCAAAGCGAATAATCCAAAGTCTGAATGCTGGTTGATATAAATTCCTATAAATATCCTGACGTCTTCCTTGGTTAATTTATTGATATATATAAATAAATGATCGAAAGTTGAGCTTTTGAAGCTTCAGGATATTTATGGTTGCTAATAAATTTTGTTGAAAATCCGTTGAAAAAAGAGCAGGCTGTTGAACATATGTTGAAAAAACACATGGTCAGGAGTGAATTTTTATGCCAAAAATTGCATGTAATTTTAGCGAGAGCTGGGTGCAAGATGAGCTGAAAAAAGAAGGTGCTGGAAGTCGCTTATTTAAAGATACGCATAAGAAAGCTAATGGACTGATGCTTAGGGTTTCGCCTAAAGGTAAAGGGGCCTATTTTATTGAAGGGCGTATAAAGGGTAGCAACGGTAGTGTGCTTAGACCAAGTGTGGGCGACCCATCCAAGATGCATCTTTATGAAGCAAGAAATATCGCTTCTGAGTTCCACAATCTCATGGAGCTAGGTAAAGATCCGCGAGTTGCCTATTACTCTCAAAACTTGTCGGCAAGCCTTGAGTCCGTTCATAACGACTACATCTCTCAGCGCGACTTAAAAGATTCGAGCCTCAAATCTGTTAATGGCTTTTTGAAAGCCATGAGCCCCAAATTTAAGACGCGCAACATTCTCAGCATCAGGCAAGACGATATCATCAAAGAGCATGAGAGCATCAAAGTGCGTCACACAGGTAAAGTTGCTGACAAAGTAATGCGACATGTTGATGCTCTATATAGGATGGCTGCGGCTGTTTATCTCGATGAAGATGAAATGCCAATTGTTCAACGAAATCCCGTTGATGTCCTTCGAACCCAAAAAAAATGGTTTTTCAATAATGGCTATACAGGGCGTAAAGCTGAAACGATCGATACTGTCCATTTACCCTCAATCTTAAGTGCAATCGCTCAAATGAAGGCATATCGCGGCGTCAACAAGTTTGTGCACAAAGAGAACCAAAGTATGTTTGTGGCAGCGTGTTTTTTTGAGTTACTGCTATTCACGGGCTGGCGTCCAAGTGACGCTGTAAGTATTGAATGGCACCAAGTTTCTGATGATTGCAAAGAGGTTAGTTGGAGTGATGAAGAGGCGGCTGAAAAGCTGAAAAATGCTGAAGGAATGTATAAAGCGCCGTTAAACAGGCAGGCTCAGAATGTACTCCTAGAACTTAAAGCACGCAAATTTGACTGCAAATACGTGTTTCCAAATGCCAGCTTAAGCAATCATCTTAAAGCAAATCCCACGGACTACAACAACAAGCTAACAGAGTTGGCTGATACAGGTCAGCGTTATACTGCGGGTATTTTCCGTAAAGCCTATCAAACTTTTGCAGAGTATGTTGGGGTTAACTCGGTAACCATCAAACGTCTTGTGTTTCATACTCAAAAACACTACACAGTACAAGGTGGGTACATCTTTCCAGAGCGAGAAAACCTGAGAAAGAAGAGTCAGAGAGTTGCTGATTTTATCTTGTTGCACGGAGATCGTACTAATGAGCTAATGACAAGGGAAGTTCAGATTGATTCAAAGTTGTTTCTATATGCTCAAGAAAAGTTAAGTAAGAATGATAGCCAGTTTGACACGGCTGAAGATATTCTAGAACATTGGTGCAAGCAGGGGCGTGCTTTTGAAGAGATGAAAAATAGCTAGGCGTATAACGGAATCGAAGCTAGTGCCATTAATAATGCTACCTAGGGAATGTATATGAGTGAATTTGATCTGACGAAAGAACAAAGATCGGTGATTGCAAAGGAGCTGCAAGGCGTTGCTGAGCAAGCTGTAGCTTCAATGCACTTGACTAAAGATGGTTCAGTTGTTGTGCAGGTCGGAGCAAATATAACTGTATTACAACCTGGACAAGCTGGGTCAGCAAAAGCAGCAAGTGCGCTCTTCCAAGCTATTGAACAGTCACGTGAATGTTGAAACCTACGTCCGTTGTAAAAATGATGGTAAACACGACTCAAAATTGTTCGGTTTACTTTGTGTTGACAAGGTCTTCCCCTGAGCCTTCCCCCTGCTAAAGCAGGAATGAATCGATTTTCCTGCCCTGCTCGGGAATCTTCTCACTTTCCTTCATATATATACTATTTAAAGGCAAACTGAGAAGATTTTAAGAAGAAGCGATAGAAGCGGTAAGGTGACATCGTTTAATTCCTGCGTAGCAGGGCTTTAAAAATATTTTAATTAATTTTTTAAATATAATGTTGAGATCTGACAGTCTGTCATGTTAGTGTAAAGGTATACAGAGATGAATCATTACAATAACTATAGAGATTCAATATGAACGCTAAGAATAAAAAACAAAAAGCTATTCACACTGATCCGCATTTCACTTACAACGAGCCAGACCTAACTTCAGGTAAAAAGGTAAAGGCATACATACTAAACGGTGTTCCAGTTCCCACCTTTCTAAAAGATTACAGGGGGGTATTTGTGATTGAGCCCGTTAAGAACAAATGCACAGTTAGCCAGGTTGTTGAGTACTACAGAACCATTGAAAAGTTCGAGTTTGTGGTTGTAACCAACGATGATATGTTTGCAGATAGTGTTATTGAGCAGATGAACTCAACAAAGCTAGATATCCATTTGTTTAGTACGGGAGAAAAATTTTCATTCGATGACACTCTCAAAATGTATGCACGCATGTTTGTAATATCTAACAAAACTTGCCATCGGAGGGAGCTAGAGAAAGTTGTACAAGCTCGTATGGGCGTAGAAGAAAGTGAAGCCACAATGGTTCGAAAACTATCAGGTTACGGTATTGATGCAGATGTGGCTGTAGAAATCATGAGTAGCAAAAACTCAAGATTAGAAGAAGCTGTACAAAAAAACCTTTTTTTTGATCAGTTCAATAATTTATCAAATATAATAAATGTCTCTAACTTGTCAGAAATTGATAGAAATGGTGCATTAGCTTTAAAAGCGATGGCAGGCTTAGGCAAGCAGACACTTCTCACTGATCCGATGACTGTTGAAGCTATCGAGAAGGGTGAAAATGTAACTTTTTTCTCGCCACTTCGCGCTATAAACAGAAAAAATGACAAGGTACATGAGCACACAGGTAAGGGTTTTACAAGCTATGAAGCAGGTCATGCTGCCGTAGAAATGTATGCTCAGGCATTGTCTGTATGCGCTCCGTCGCTAAGTCGCAGAGTGTTTTTTAATCATGCTCTTGGAAGCGAGCTTGTGATTGGTGATGAGATTGAAGCCACCCTTCGAAGTAACCTGATTCCAAGCTATCAAAAAGATAAGATGATGACGACTAAAGAGCGAGAGTTGTTATTCGATGCTTTAGTTCAGGTTATAAGCAGAGCCCCAAAGCTGGCTCTTACTGATGCTGATATTTCACCAATCACTGCTCGATTTTTAGCTGAGATTCGCCCAGATATCAAAATTTACAACATCGACTCAGACTACAGCCATATCACTGCTAGCGTGGCTTCAAAAGAGGTTGTCTTGAATGAGGCTTTTGAAGCGGTAGAAAAGGGTGATGAAAAGGTCGTTGTGATGTTTGATAGTATCAGAGATCAGAAAGCATTCCTGAAGCGTCTAAAGCTAAATGAAGAAACGGCTTTAGAGAAAGGTTTTTTGGTCATCAACTCTGAAACCAGTGATAACGAACCTCAGGTCACCTTTATGAGAGAACCAGATCATGAGTTGATAGAGAAGGATTACCAATGTGTTTTTTGCTCTCCGACCACGGTTCGTGGCGTGTCTGTGACTCATCATGTTTGTGACAGAGTATTTATTATCTCAAATGGAGTTTTGGCACCAACAGACTTGATCCAGTTCCCGCGCAGATTTAGAACTGCTACTGAATTTGTATACGGATTGAACACACGATATCAGATTGAGCAAGATTATCTTGAGCCTTTCAAATCAAAAAAGTTTGTACCAACATTTGAGCGTATGCAAGCGGAGTACATGACCGAGCATGAGCTTCTGACTAGTAATATTGCGATCACTCTTCCAGCAACTCTTAAGGCACTTAAGTTCAATTTAGTCGAGCATCCATCACTTGCATTGTCTGAAGAGGAAGAAAAAGAGATGAAGGATGATCTAAAAGAACTCGAAAATGAAGCTCAGGCAGAGGAAATCGCCCTTATTTGTAGTGCTAAGCAAATAACAGAAGCTGAAGCGGATTGTCTTAAGAGGAAAAAACAAGCTAGAAAAGGGTTGACTAGGAAAGAGCGTTTTTCGCTTGAAAAGTTCACGATTCAACAAAAAACAGGTATTGAGGGAATCACTGAGGCTGAAGTTCATTTCTGCAATGACTTTTCTATAGCTGTCCATCATGCGGTAATAGATCCAGCTAGCATGCTTGCTCTTGCTCTTGAGGGCATGAAAAACATTAGGGGGGGCATCGACTCTACAGCGAAAGGCAGCAAAGGTAAGCTTGCGGATAGTTGTGTGGATAGAGGGATGGAGTTCATCGTCACGAAACAGAGAGCAGCGCAAGCACTTAAAATTGCCAAAAGGGATACACGTGCATTTAATAAGCCTTTACCACGAAACCTTTGGATCACATCGGAGACTACTATATCCTACTTTCAAAAACTGATAAGTGAAATCCTGCTCAAAGCTGGCTACGAGACGACAGGGAAGAGGGATAAGCGTGTGATCGAGGGACGGTCTTTAAACGTGTATGTCTTCAAAGAATCAAAGTACGTAAAAATCATTAAGGCTTATCTTAAATAATATATCAAATATATTGATTGTTTTTGGTTGCCGTGATACCATTTTTACATGGTGGAATTATAGTAAATGTAGGTCACGTTTATGATTGCGTCTCACGAATTGCTATCAAAAACTAAGCTTAGTGCCCAAGAGCTAGATAACTTGCTTAAGGAACTTGGTTACGTTAATAAGAAAAGAAATGCTTGTGCTCAAACACTAGCGAGTATGTTACATATTAGTTACCGAAACTCACGCAGAATGCTTGCTGTTACAGGAGTGTCGGGAATCTATTACGACCACTTGTTATTCCAACTTGACATCAAAAACCCTGAGTTTTCCATTTATTAACCAGAAGTCTTTTAGGTTTTTATTAGTTAATTTATTAAAAATAATAAATGGATTAGTGGTTGGTTTTGCTAGCTTTCGAGCCTGTTATGTCGGTTTAAAGGGCGGTTTGTTGTAATTAATAATTAAAATTAAATGAGAGAATTATGTATATAACTAAAGAAATTAATGGCTATGACGTAAGTATGGAATCTGGAGATGAAACTTACATAGGTGACGTTAAGCATGTGAAACTAACTGTTTATGTTCAGACTGAAGCGCTTTCCTGCGAGAAGAGATGGAAGTATGCGAAAGTCAACGACATAAAGAAAAACGGTGGATTTAGAAAGTACTTGCTAGGATTTGCAGAAGAAGTAGTTAATAGCATTAACTAAAGTTCAGAGTCTAAATTAAACAATAACTTATCAGCTATAGGCCCTAGTATAGGGCTCATTACTACTAATAATTAAAATAAAGGTAACAACATGAATATGTCATTCGTAATCAGTCTATTTATTAAACTAATCAAGGTTCAGTTAGAGAGCCAAGCTCGCGAAATTCAGGAGAAAATCGATGCTGGCCAACCTGCCACTCGTGAATTCTTAGAGGAGGAGATCTTTGGTGAAGATGACAAGGTTGACATTCTCATTCGCGAGTTAAACGATGAGCTTAACATCATTATTGATATAGATGATGTGCATGAGGCGCGTGAGATGCAGCATGGTTTAATTATAAGCCTTCATGACTAATGTGTAGAGGCAATAAAAAATTCGTTCGTAATGTATAACTCATTATTAGATCGACGACGTCATTGCTATACCAAGATCCCGTAGAAAGCCCCCTTTTACTGGCTAACAGTATTGCTTTTCGTATGTTATTAACGGGTATGTTTTATCGTTCTCTATATCGTAGGATGCCACATAAACTTGATGAGTCTGGTCGTCTCCCATTCGTGGGAGACCGTTTAAACTTGGTGAAGCTGGTCGTCTCCCATTCGTGGGAGACCGTTTAAACTTGGTGAAGCTAGTTGTCTCCCATTCGTGGGAGACCGTTTAAACTTGGTGAAGCTGGTTGTCTCCCATTCGTGGGAAACCGTTTAAACTTGGTGAATCTGGTTGTCTCCCATTCGTGGGAGATCGTTTAAACTTGGTGAAGCTTGTTGTCTCCCATTAGTGGGAGACCGTTTAAACTTGGTGAAGCTGGTCGTCTCGCATTCGTGGGAGACCGTCTAAACTTGGTGAGGCAAGCCGTCTCCCATTCGTGGGAGACCATTTAAACGTGGTGAGGCTGGCCGTCTCCCATTTGTGGGAGAGCGTTTAAACTTGGAGAGGCTGGTTGTCTCCCATTCGTTACCTTTTAGCAGTTGAAGCTGTTTTTATGCGTGCGAATAAGCCCAGACTACAAGTGAATTTCAACGTTATGACCGCAACAGTCTACACAACCAAGAACGAATATTACTTACTGTCAGCTTAAAAGGTTTGTTTAAATAATACTTTAAATATATTATTTAAACATGTTCGTTAAGTGATAGGCATGAAGTAAGTATGGCTGGAAGACCCAAATTATCCGAGTATGAAAAGGCTGTGCGTGCATGTAGGCGCGAATATACTAAATATCGAGATCTGGTTGATCTTGTTACCAAAGATAGTGCGGAAGCGCTTCAGCAAGTTGTTGAAATGAATAAATCCCGTAGAGGGCGTCCTGCTCGAACTGTTCAGGAACTCACCCAGAAACAGGCAGAAAAGCTTGAAAAGGCTATCGCTTTAGTTCGCTTAATTGAAGACAAAGAAGGGCGTGAGGAGATGCCCGACTATGTGATCTTCGTAACACCTGATCCAACGTTGAATAAGCAAAAAGGTGTTGGACACACAGGCCGTCCTCAGAATACAGAAATTGATGAGATTGAAGCTATGATTCGACGTATTAAGAAGCGAATCACAGCGATAGAAACTGGCAAAGAACCTTCTGGACGAATCATGTCTGCTGAGGAAAAGATCTTGGGTTGTAAGCAACAGATTTCTGACCTTGAAGCTCAGGTCAAAACTCTTGAAGAAGAGCTCTCTGACGAAGAGTTGGCGAAACTTGAAATCAGGCGTGCCCGCTATGCCAAGAGAGCTGCCAACATGCACCTAAAGGCGGTAAAAGCAGCGCGAGGGGATGAAGAGAAGCTAGTCAGTGATAAATTAGATATTGATGAAGAGCTTTTGGATGCTACTAACAAAGCTAATGCTGCTGCTGAGCTGGTGGATAGGATGGTCGATGAGTTCAATGAAAAGTACGGGGAAATCAAGAACTCAGAAAAAAGCGAAGGTTTTGTTTCCAAACAGATTCTAAGGAATCAGCTAGCGTCGAAGCACGCAAAAACGTTAATGGCTCAGAGAAAGCTAAAAGCGGAGCAAGAGAAGCAGGAGCGCAAAGAGAGGCGTTTAGCTAAGCGATCAAATGTGTCGGTTCGGAATCGACATAAGAAGGACTCCTCGGTTGAAACGAGGTTTAGAGATCATGATGAATCCTAATACAGCTCAGTTGTTGGTAAAAATCCACATCTTAGAATTTCAGCATCAAGCGAGTATACAGGCTCGATTAAATTCCAGGAAAGCACGTGGCTTTCCTGGGGACTTGGGCTGACTAGCTAACTCCCAGCGCCTTATAAACTGCATCCACTGGATCACTGTAGAAGCTAACCTGAAACTTGGTAAATGTTTCCGCAGGTACAGTCGGAATATCGGTAGCCGAGGCCATTGGGATTAGGATTTTAGTTGCACCTGCTTCTAGGGCTACCTGCATTGAACCAGCGAGGTCTTGCACAGGGTTTAGAACTCCACCTAAGGTCATAGACCCAAGTACGACCATCGACTCCTGCATCGGCTTGCCAAGCAAGATAGAGCAGTTCGCTATTAGCGCTGGTAAGCTAGAACAATGACTATTTCCAGACAGTTGCAAATCGACAAAGTGTAGGTGGAACTCATGATCTGAGAACTGGTTGTTAGCGGCAATCCTAGATAAATTGCCCTTAAAGTACTCAAATCCTACCTTTACTTGTTCTTTGGCTTCAGTATCTGAGCCAAGGCCTGAAGTTGTCAGTTTTCCATTACCAGCAGTCTTTTGAGTCTCGATTCGGAATACTCCAAGCTTTCCTGCCGTTCCTGGACTTACAAAGTGAACAACACCTGCGTTTGGCATTCCTGGAGGAATAATTTGTGAGCCTCCTTGTTCTGGAACATTTACGAAGAACTCTTCTAGTGAGTCATTATCAATGTATGAGAAGTTCACGTCGAAGAACTCCATACCACCGATTTTCTTGAGCTGCTCCTTCACTCGGCGTCTAACCTCTAATGCATAAGTCAAGCAAATGCGCACGTCTTCCTTATTGTACTCACCATGTGGGAAAAGAAGTTTTAGTAGACCAGACGTTGTTCTGCGAACCGCGATCACATCACGTTGGTTGAGGTTGTTACCTAGCTTAAAGAACTTATCTATGGCGTCCGCAAAGGTATGCTTACGCATATCTCGCATGTATTCCGCCAAGTAGTCAGTGATAAGGCCAAAGCGATTGGTAAAGAACTCTGGTCGCATCTTTGGTATTTCCCACCCTGGTATATAGGCGTGGAAACGGTCAAAGAATGCGGAGTCGATCATCTCGGTTGGGAATGGAGCTAGTAAGTGGCTAGTCTTTACTAAAGTCTCTACGCTCTGATCAATGTTACCGACGAACACCATGGAGGCTTTCGCCTCTATAGAATCGCGACCTCGGCTGAATGAGCCAGAAGCCATGTAATCTTTCATGATCTGGACGCCATCTTTATCCTTGAATCGAATACCAGCCACTTCGTCAAATGCAACGATGTCCCACATGCCTACTAGCCCCACCTGACGTGAGGACATGTTATAGAAAAGGTTAGCTACTGTTGTCTGACCGCCAGATACCAAAAGAGAGTTAGGAGAACATTCTTTATAAACGTGTGATTTACCAGTACCACGAGGGCCAAGTTCACATACGTTATAGTTGTTTTCTACAAATGGGATCATGCGAGCAAGTATGTGCCATTTGGCTCTTTGTTCCAGATTTGCTGGCTCCATACCAATAGAGCGAAGCAGCATGTCCAGCCATTGATCCATGCTGAAGTTACGTCTGGCGTCGAAGACTTCTTGCATGTTCATTGAAGGCATCTGAATAGCTTTCAGCCCGATCACCGAGAATGGCGATGTCTTTTGGCCTTCCTCATAGAAATAGCTGAGGGTTACGATGCACCAAATACCACCAGTTAAGAGTTTTTCGTTTTCCTTAACGATATTGGCTGGGATAACCGCATCTTTAATGCCTAAGTTCGACAGACTAGCTTCATAGACATCTTTCTTTTGATTGAGTCGAACAGAGACCTTATCGATAACTTTATGTGTGCCTTTCTCTCTGATAAGTGACTTAACTTTTTCTGCTTCATCTGGGCGGACGTAGTTATCAGTTAAGATCTGTTTAACACGAGCAAGGCCAGCTTCAATCAAGTCGTCTTCAGCAGAGGAGCAGTACATACCCAGTAAGTACTCAAGTACATAAACAGGAACGTTCGCGCCTTCTTTGAGCTGTTTCGTTAAATCTTTCCGAACAACACGCCCTTTAAACTCGGTAGTCATCAGATCGTCTAGATCTGCATCCTTTACTTCTTTGATCTCTTGCTCGGAGTCAACTGATGAAGTCATGTTTTCTTCGTTGTCGTAGTAATCGTTCATTAGTCCCTCTTAGAAGAAATCATCTTCAATAGCTATATCAATAGTTACTGAATGTGGTTGCAAGTCTATAGTTTTGTTTGGCTGTGTTACGTCGCGCATCATCAATTTGTATGAGATAGTTCGATCAAATCCTGATCCGCTAAGCATAATCACGACACTACGTTTACGGTCTTCTTGCCTTTCAGATGTTGCGTCAAAAAGCATTTTTTGTTTGTGAGAGACTACTTGACCGTTTGGATCTTCAATCCAAATTTCTAGCTCTCTCGCCATGTATTTGTTACCGACAGCACCAGCCTGGAAAAGCTCGATTTTATCAGCTAGGGAAACTAGGCGAATAGGATTCGATAGTGGAACGACAGGTACTCGCTCTTTGGCATGTTTAGTTTGCTGCTTCTCTGTCTTTAATTGCTTGACCTGAATGACAGGAACACAAATTTCCTGCGGCATGATTCCACCGTGGATGAACTTAGCACCGCCAACAAAATTAAAGCGGTTAGAGCCTCTAGGTACTATGAACTCTGCATCTGAGCAGTTTTCAGCACCTTGTTGGCTAGCGTCTATAGTCAGGTGTGCTGTTGCTGCCATTTTGGCTTGTCGATAAAAGTCTTCACTTGGTAAGCTTTCTCCGATGATATAACGCTTTTTAGCTTCCACTGCGCCTTTAGGTTTTACAGTTAAGGCGGTTTTATCTGACTCAACCACATCGCTGGATTTGAAAATAAACCCATGGTCAGCAGTGACTAGTACACGACTGCCGTTCAATCGGTTAATAATGCGCTCTACAAGAAGTTTGATTTCAGATATCGTTTCTGCACAAGCTTCAAACGTTTGATTTTCTGTTACTGCTTTATCGCCGATGGCATCAATTCTATCGTGATAGATATACACAATACGCGCATCATGAACCTTCTTACGGCCTTCTTCATTTGTCCAGCTCAATACCTCGGAAGCCTTGAACGCTAAGCCGTTGCGTTTCGCCAGTATCTTCTGGCGGTTCTCTGTTCCGTGGACGCTGATACCATCAGCTTTATACTCAACTTTTGAACCAATATGCGCAGTTAACTTGTTGTACGGTAGTAATGAAGCCATACCCAGTTGAGTGTATGAAGGTACTACACCAAGCTGAGATTTTAGCTCAGCAGCAAAACGCTCTTCGTTGTTTATCTCATCGCTGATTGCATGAGCCACATCATATCTCAACGCATCAGAGATGATTACGAAGACCTTTTTAACCTGAGATGTATTGAAAAGCCCTTCCACTTGATGACGATAGAAATCATATTGATTTGGAACGCCTGGAATTTTCCATTTACCTAACAGCTCTTCATCATCGACAAGCTTGTCCCACGCTATAGCAAGATCGTGGAGATACCAGTCAACATAAAGTGTTTCGATATCGCCAACTAGCCCTGTCATCTTAAGGATGTCTGAACCATTGTGAGCGACTTTTAGCGAGTGCTCACAGAACTCTCTATAGGCTGAATCGAACTTGTAAAGTTCACTTTCATACGCTCGATACATATCTTTCGCAGAGGCGTATTCAAATCCATCAATGTACTTATGCTTGAGGGAGTAGAAGTGCTTAGCTGCGCGAATGGCCTTCAAAATTGAGGAGTAGTTAGGCTGATGATATGTCCAGTGAGTTGACAGTCGGTGAGAGATTAATGCATCTACTTCAACTTGCTCCAGCTCATTAAGTTGCTGAGCAAGTAAAACGATAAACTGCTGCTCTGCGTATTCGAACGTTTCTACTCGCTGTAAGTGTCTTGGCGATTTTACCATTGACAATACTTGCTTAAGCTCGAATTCTTGTTCTACCTCTTTTGCTAGCTTGTTATAAGCAGCAGACATAGAGCGGTTCTCGCGCATATTTTTGATTAAGCTGACGGCAGTTGCTCTCTTTGAAGAGTTGACTCCAGAACGTTCAGAGTTGTCTCGTTTTCCAAACTCATTTAAAGAAATTGGCAGTAAGTGCTGAGTAAAGCGAACTAAGATATCTGAGGTATTGCTAACTCCACTGTTGGTTAGAGATTGATAGCATTCTGTAAGCAGCAGCTTCGCTGCTAAATCGGCGAGGTCAGGTTGTTGCTGACTCTCTTCACTGTCTGCTTTTTCAATATTGTACCCAACGGTATTTGAAGCAAAGTGCCAGAATGTATCTACTAGGTTGTATTTCTCTAATTCTTTGAACAGAGGATGAGATTCAGTGCCGCTAGCTAGTTTAGCGAGTAGGTCAAGAAGTATGGTTACGAATGTCGCAGATTCAACTTTTAGAGTGGCTGCAATGAGCGCCAGTTCAAGTTCTTCTTTATTAGCATTGTGAGGCAATAACTTTTTAAGGCGAGCAACACGAGATTTGTTTGTAAAGAAGGCGCGATAGTTAGCAACAACTGGTCGAAACTCCATGCGCATGCCAAGCTCGTTTAAGATCATCGAACTTGAATCAGCATAGAAGTTTTCCGAGTACAGGCGGATATCGTAGAGCCAGTCGCGCTCGGGCTTGCTAGTCTCCTTTGTGCTGTAAAGGACAAAGCGGGTATCAGGCTCAAGTAGCTCTATACGCTCCTTAACCTGGAAGTGAGAGAAGTCATCAATGCGGATCACCTCTATCCCATCGATTGACAGTTCTTCAAGTTGGCTGGTGAACTCTTCGTCTGTGTCCTGCCAAAAGACCAATCGACAGTTATCGAACTTGGCTAGAAGTCCTTGTGAAATTTGTACTATGTTCATTATTTTTTACCTGAAATTATCACAAACCAATAAGTAGCAATGCAGCTAGCTTGTTATCGAGTATTTCCTATCGTTGTAGGTATTAAAACTTAACTAACGGTACAGTGTCAGTTTCAGGTAATCGTCGGTTAGCTGGAATTCTGGTTCTGAAGTAGAGTGTTGCCTCATAAGAGGTATGATTTTAGTTCTTACTCCCATTCCACGCGCATCTACATAACCGTAGTCTCGCATAACTTCAACTATCAAAGGGTTTCTAGGCGAACGTTGTCCAGCGAGCATCTTTTCGATGGTCATAGAGTTTTGCATCGCTCCTGGACTCGATATTTCGATTCGGTTCGAGTAAACAACAACCTCAATATCAACCATTCTTGTCCAGTCTCGGTGGACAAGGGCATTAATTAGAGCCTCACGAATTGCTTCTTTTGGATAATGCCACTGATTTTCTCGTCTGAAACCACTATCGATGTTGTCAGCCTCCTCACTAACAAAAGGCGTGATTTTGTCAATAAAGCGTTCGATGACCCCGTAGTTAACTTCTTCAAGCTGACGCGTTCCGCCTTCAGTTGTCCATAAACCCACAAAAGGTGCATTAAGCACCTCGTCGAGTTCTGCTCGGTATTCCATGCTGTCACCATCGAACACCATGAGTCTAATACCAGATTGCCTTAGGTAGCGCCTCGGAGCAGTTCCGAATAAAAGCAAGCCTGCTATAGTACACACAACCTGATCACCAACACCTTCGACAAGATAACCAAGCCCAAGTAGTCGTGTAATCCACTCTTGTTCGGTTGTTGGCATTTCAGGTTCTTGTAGAATGTTTTGGAGATAATCAGTTAGCCGCTCTCTGCTTAGTGAAGCAAAAGAAGTCCCCGCTACGGGTAAAACTTCGGAGTGAAGCATTCCCCCACTTTCATACAAGCGAGCTTGTTCCTCACGACTAGCCAGGCGAGATGTACTACCTAAGCGCACGTAGACGTCTTCACGTTGATTGTGTCTTACCACATAGGGTTTGCTAGTTCCTTGGGTTAGAGATATTACGGCGACCCTTTTGCCATCTTCCATTTGTATTTCTTCATAAAATGGCAGAATCATAGGGTGAACTTTGGCGGAAAAGACAGACGTCATAACCCATTCTTCAAGGTTTTCTCTGTTGATGCCGCTGATAGAACCATCATCTTCCACACCAAGGAGAATCAGACCACCGCGTAGATTTGCTAGAGCTACCACTTCTTTGGCAAGTTGTTCTGGTCTGATGTCATCACGTTTGAATTCAACACCTGAGTTTTCACCGTTAGCAATGATTTCAAGTAGCTCTGTTCTTAACATTTTTTTCTTCCAAGTTATTTATTCGTAACAGCTTTATCGTCAAAGCCATACTTTTTCCGTCGCTGATTGAAAGCAACTTCACCGCCTTCAAGAATATCAGCGGCTAGTTTCTGTATCTGCTCAACATCAATAGCACCTTGTTGACTTTCAGGCATGACACCTTTGTCTGAGTCAGAGCTAATTACTCCGATCCACTCAGCGTCACCAAATACGGGGATATTGGCGTTATGAGTCGCAAAGATAAACTGTCTAGATGTTTTGGCAATTCGTAGCTGCGTCACGATTCTATCTGCGATGAAGGCATTGTCCAAGTTATCTTCAGGTTGATCGAGTATGAGAGGGTCGTTATTGTCCAAAAGCAGTAAATGCAAGATCGCTGTGCATTGCTGACCCGTAGACAAACTGTCAACATCTCGGAATTGAGCCTCATCCGTATGACTGACGTTCAACTCTATAGACATTCGATCACTAACTTGTACTTCTTCAAGCATAAGAAGTTGTTGCTCTGTCATTTTACATAGAGAGATTGCAACCGTAGGAGTTATTCCCCAACCACAGTTAACCAAGGCATCATGACCCTCTCTAATCTTTGTTGCGAGATGTGCTGGGGTAAAATCGTTTTCGATTACCCAAGATAATCTTGCTGCACCGACTTGTTCTAGACGACACCCAAGTAAGTACTCAACAATGTCTTGCCTTTGAGCCTCGGAGCATAGTTCTAGTTTTACTTTGTTTTCGAGCTTACGGTTTAAAGTTTTGATTTTTCGTTTTAAATCGCTAGCGTGCCTAGTTCTTTCTTCTCGTAAATCAGCTAATAAAGTCGCTCGATTTCTATACAACTCAGTCAGTAATGTGTTTCTTGTTGCTAGTTGCTGCTGCATCGGTTTGATCTGTTCAATACGAGTTAAGATCGATTTATATTCTGCCCCTAGAGCTTTTCCTGATTTTCCATTGTTCGCAGGGATTTTCCTGAAGGCTTTCTCAAGCTCATCCTCTTGAGCTTTAACTTGTGCAGCTACGCTATCCGTTATAGGGGTACAAGTATTCATTGCTGTTGTTGAGCTTTCTTGTAGCTGCTTGCTTATGGCGATACCTGCATTCTTTAGATCTTCTATAGCAGAGCGTAGTTTTCGAAAATCTTCTGCACGAGGTAAAGTTGAGATAGCTGCTTCGCTTAAAAATACTGGATCAGGAAGATTGTCATTGATTATCTCAATCAAGGAAGAGAAGCGTAAAACTTCATCTCTCGTTGTTTGAATCAAATGCTTCTCTCGTTCTAAAACAGGAATAATTTTTAACTTTTCTTCTAGCCCTAAGTCTGCGAATAGTTTCGCACGCTCTTGTAGGTTAGGGAGTTGCTCCACTTCAGTTTCGACCGTAGCAATTTCTTTTTGTTGGTCTAATATTTTTTTTCTATTGTCTGCAATATGTGTTTGTAGACGTTGAGCCATTTCATTTGGCTTTTCATCGGAGATAAACCGTTTGATTAAAACGGTTCGTTGGACATCATCCCGAACCATTTCATAGATTTCATTTTGTCCATAAATTTCTAAGTCGGGAACTAACTCAGACGGGTGGAACTGAGTTACTTGATTTTGCTCATCACGGACTACAGGGTATTCACCATATTTTCTGGATACAGTAAATCGACGACCATTTAGCACATTGCTTCGGATCGTCAGTTTTACCATCCCTTTATCCTTGCCGAGGTTCTGGTCAACAATCTTTTTATGCTGTTTGTCTGCGGAGCCTGCTTCAAACGGCTTTTTATCTAAAGCATAGCGGATGCATTCTAGCAACGTTGATTTACCTGTTCCTCGACCTCCAATGATCGTGTTTAGGTGCTCTGATATTGATATATCAACACCATCTAGATACCCGTCGATAAACTCTATTCGCTCTATAGCAGAAGCATGATTTTCAGGCATGTCGGAATGTAGCCTGACTCTTGATTCTGGGTCAACGAATGCCATTTTAAATGCACTAAATGTAGGTGTTGTCATCTTGATAAAGCAACTGGCACCTGGTTTTCTAAGGTCACCTGGTTTTGCCACATCGGCTGCATTTATGACGGCTATCTTAGGCGTTTTTCTATAATCAGGAAGCTTGTTTTGGATTGCTTTTCTGTAGAAGTCATCTTCGACGCCTTTAAGATCCTCTATCGACCCAGGGATTTGAGCCGCTAGTAATCCAGAATACTGCCAGACATGATGCATCCGTCTTTTTAATACACCATCATCATTGGTTGAATGTGCTGCATAGATAAAACCACCTAACTCAGTGACTTTGTCGATGAGTTGAATGGCCCCCAGTCTAGACGGAGAAACGCCATCGGTAGGGTCAATAAGCTCTAAGCTGCCGAGAATTCTATTCAGTTCAGTGGATGTTTTGCATTCATCAAACAGACAAACAAAGTGAATTTTTTCGCTAGACGCAATTTCAAACCCAGGAAAAACGACGATACCATGTGGCTCCAGTACGTTTTTTAGTGATGCAATTTCAGCAACATTACCGTGGTCAGCGCAGCCTATAATTTTGATACTTTCTTCAAGACAAGCTGCTAGGATAGCTTGATTATACTCATCTTCTGATTGATTTTGCTGCTCTCCTCGATACTTGATGTAACTCGCAGGGTTTACTTGCAGAGCACACTTCCAGTATTGAGCCTTATGTTCACTCATTGAAATCTCCTTCACTCACATCCTACGAGCAATTATTACATAAATACCGTAATAGGTAGAGCAGGCTACTGTAGATTTAGCCTGCTTTATCAGTTACTTAATTGTTTCTGGTTTTTTGCCATGAATGGCTTTGACATCAGCAAGTAGATTACCAAACTTGCCATAATTGACCTTAACACCGTCATCTAAGTCGATGCTGATCTTCATCTCAGCCAAGTGCTTCAGCTCTTCATCGAAGGCACGTAATTCAGATTGCTTCTTCTCAATAGACTTCAGCTCTTTGTCGATACGACGTTGTTCTGCTCCACTCGCGTTAGCTCTGCTCTCTTCAAGCACGGAATACTGAGACTCCATTCTACCCATTAGAGGAGTGACATACTCGGTACGCATACGGGCTAGTGTGCTTTCGTTGTAGCGATGCAGGTAAACCAGACATTCAAATGCTTTTTCTTTACCAGAACTAAACAGCCAGTAGATAGGACGCTTCTTGTATGTCTTTAGATGATCCTTGTAGAACTGCGAAGAGAAATAGCGACGAATGGTATCCATTGTCCGTTCGTTCTTCTTCGGTTTGATTGCATCCAAGCACAGGCTTTCAGCAATAAAATCTAGGTTCTCTTGTAGGTGCTCCTCACCCCAGACCGTTTTTACGAAATCACGGAAGCGGCTGGTGGCATCGTCTTCAAATAACCATTCTTCAGAGGCCAATGGAATGATTCCATCGTCATCAGCAGGGAATGTCTTGTATGCGCCATCAGATACAAGTTCCTTGAAGCCTTGGTTACCAGCATGAGCGTAGATTAAGCCTTCACGGTCAAGGGAGTAGCGACCCATAGCTAAGCCAATTGAGTAGCTTAGAGTAGACACAATTTGTTCACCTAGTAGGCGATTCGTTTTGTCATATTCAGAGGTGCCATCTTGAAATTTGTATATAGGATTAATATTTAGTGTAATCTGTTGCAATGGAACATCAGATGTAAGCTCACCCTCAAGCCCATATAATTTTATCAAATGCTGATTGTTTTGCTGTTCTAAAGTAATGACTTCCTCTATTAAGGTTTTATTTTGTTTAGCTTGATGCTCAATGGCTACTTCTATACTAGAGAGGTCAGTATCACAAGAAGTACGTACAATCGGATTGTTTTGGAAATCCCATGAAGTTTCGTAAGAATCCCAGTCTTGCTTATGAATATCAATTAACCGTTTGGTATTACCTGCTACTGAAGCACTATCAATATACGGAAGCCGTCCTACTGGGCCTTCATGGAAGTCGAGAGTTGGTGAAGTTGCAAGTAGAAAGTGATTTACCAATTTGGAATTTGCATAACCTAAGACATTCAACAGTGTTGCATGGTTTATCGGGAAGCACATAGCCCCCTTCGTTTCAAACATATGAGTTGAAGGTGAATATCTCATAGATAAAGATGATGAAGACAGGGCTGACCAAGTGAGGCCTTCCTTAAAGTAATATTGAGTGTTTTGAGGTCGAGATCTCAATTTTCCACTACTATCCTTAAAGTTCTTTATTTCGTCGCCGTCATTTTCCCAATTTGCTACAAAAAAGTTGTTCCCATACCATTTTCTAAATGTTCCTCCTTTGTTACAAGGATACCACTTAGCATCATCTATATGGTCATATGCTCCGAATTTATCTAATGAGACTTCATGCCAAATGCGTAAAAAACGATCATTATCACCAGTTGCTAGGCCTTGTTTTGTTGGTGCTATTGATTTTAACGAGTCTTCTTCAAAGAAAGCTCTTCGAAGGTTATCCGAGACCCAATAAGCTATTGGGCTAGATGGGATCTTCTGGAAATCATCTGGCTTTGCTTCGAAAAACCAGCCACAATCACGGTTATTGATAGCCTCAAGAGTTTTTGGGGCCTGATTCAAGTGACCTTTGAAATCGGAAAGTCGAATGTATGAGCCTTGGTAATTCGATATGTGTGATTTAGTAATAGTAAAAGTGCATACAGGAATACAAGCTGGTTCAAAAGCATTGTATTCTAGCTGAGTCAGGCTACTGAGGGTGTTTTGTGTGATTATTTGCCCTCTCAATTTCTCATAAGAGCTGATAAACATCCAAACATAGGGAGTTACCATTCCTATTTCTGCCTTGTTGTTACCGAATGACAGGCAACGTTCTATGTAAATGGCAAATAAGTCTGATTTGGAATTTGGGTAATGCTTCTTTGCGAAGTCTTTTAGTGCTGAGTTCATGCCCTTTGAACCCATATAAGGTGGGTTAGCCACACAAATATCATACTTTGCCGCTAGAATTATCGCTTGATTAACAATAGGTAACACTGCTTCACAAGCAGCACGAACTGTTGGGTTGTAGTCCTGTGCTTTGCCTTTAAGTAGAAGCTCGAAGTTATTCAGTGTGTTAGCGTACTTACTGTCAATCTCAATTAAAGAACCAAGGTTCTTACCATCAATAAACTGCACTTTTAGGTATCGAAGCAGTTCTAAGTATTGCTTATTTTCGGTTGATGGTTCTGCTAGCTCTAGCTGTGGCTCTGCAAACAGGTCATCCATAGACCCTGCTTGTTTTTTACCATCCAGATCAAGCTCAGCCCAAAGCTTGTTGATATCTAGGTGTTCTGTTGACTGGATAGAGTAAATGTTCAGCTTGATGTCGTTGTCTTCAATACGACTGAAGATACGGCGGTCATCTTCACGCGCTTTCATTAGCACCGCGAATGCAGCCATCTGTGCAGCACGATCATCGATATCCAAACCATAGATATTGTTGGTTAGGATCAGCTTTGGAATCTCTTTGATGCTGTAACCACTTTCAAGATAGATTTCGCGCAGCACTTCATACACTTCCACTAAGATGTGACCGCTTCCGACTGCTGGATCAAGCACTTTGATTTTTTCAGGATCAATGCTGTCTGGGGTAATCGCCTTGAGCTGCTCTACAACATCGCTACTTTGCTCCGCAGGAGTGATGTAATACTCCATTTTGTCTTTGAGCTCAGAATTAGGGTAGGTTGCCAACCATTGACGGCCAAGAGAGTTTTGTACCAGATATTTAACAATCCAGTTTGGTGTGAATAGCTGAGTCGCCGCAGGGATGTCTTCTTGTTTTACTACTTTGCCGATGACCGCATCTTTGTGCTCAGAAATATAGAACTGGTAAAGCCAACCGATAACTTCAATTTGTCCCTTGTCTTCATCAAAGTCTCTCCAGTTGTCTTCTGGAAGATCGTTGACAAGGTCTTTTAGTATTGAGTCTGTTTTAGTCAGGTTATCGGGTAGCAATAGCTCTGTCGCATCATCCAGTTTCTCAAACATAAAAGGCATAATACGGCTTAGCTGATGGCATTGGCCTAGTAGAAGTTCACGGAATAGCTCTTCTTCTTTATCGCCAGCCAGTACCATCTGAACAATCTCTGATTTGTTCAGATCTAGGTCTTCGGCTACATCCGCTGCATGAGCTAAAATTTCAAAACCTTCACCAAATTGGGCGTTCTCACCTTTACTTAAAACACGGAAGCCATGATCAAGGTATTCGTTGATTTCCATGTAGCGGATTGCAGTAAATCGGTTAAACCATGTGAATGCCATCTCATTGATAAATTGGTTATAACCTTCTTTGCCGCCACCAAGTGCTTCAATCCTTTTTACCAATTGTTGGCGCTGTTGGCCTTGTCGGCGGGTAAAAATACGCCCCTCAATAAGGGTGTCTGTACCTTGTGTTGAAGCTTCACTAATGCGGTCTTCGTAAATACCTAGCACAGCCGCACGTTTTCTAACTGCATCCATAAAGGCCAAACGGGCTTTAGGTGCATAAGCTTTGAGTTTGTTCGTGTTCATAAGAGACTCATTTATTTTGTTTTAAGGCTTGATTGCGTTGTATCAAGCCTTGTCTATTCGTTGATTTATCAGCGCTACGTTGGCTTACTTAATGCGCACCTTATGGTCGCTTTCAACCAGTGAGACAAGCTTCTCACGTAAGATTTTCAGGTAACTATCCACATCTTCAACCGTCTCCATGTACGTAGAATCTGAGAACTCCTTGTACACCTCCATTGCATTGATAGCCTGAGTTGGTTTCGCTTTTGGCGTTGTAGGAGCCTTCTCTCTTACTTGCTCTGGAGTTGCGGTAGTAGAACCTGAACCCATAGCGTAAGCACCTTGAGTTGATGAAGTTGAACTTGATGCTTGAGGCTCTTTTTCTTTGTTTTCTTGGTTTTTTTTCGCAATAGCTTGCTGTTGGCGAATAAAGTTATTAACCGCCGTCTCTGCATCTGTAAACCAATCATCAGCTTCTGATAGCTCGTGCCTGATTAGAGAAATGCTATTCTCGTTTTGTACTCGTTTGATAGCGTTCTGGAATGGCAAAAGTGCTTTGTTGCTGATGTCATCAGGAGCCCCTGCATTGCTAATCAGCTCTTGTACTTCTGTAATTCGGTGTTCCAGTTTTTTCACCGTGTGTGAGCGCTGTTTTTCAACAAGCTGATTATTGATTGATGCTAGCTTTTCAATCAGAGGTTTAATTTTACTTACTTCACGATATGGGCGTGGGTTATGAAATATCGCTGTTAACTTATCTAAGGCTGTTTTTGCCTCTTCACCTTTTTCAAGGAAAGATCTGTTCGCAGAAAAAGTAATGTGAATCGCACGATCAAGACTTTGCCACATGCCGAACTGAGTTTCGTAGAAGTTTTCTAGTGACTCATACTCTTCTTCAAAATCAAGTAGGTCATTGCCTTTGGCAATAAATGTATCGATAAACTGGAAGCTTGTTTTAAGCTCAGTCAGCTCTGAGAGTAACAGTATTCCATCATCAATTTGCTCAACCCCTGGGTAAGAGCCTGTAGAGGATTTAGACTTAAACTCTTTTAGCTTTTCTAGCCACTGGTCAAGCTTTTCAGTTGCAGCATTGAAGAGTTCTTTTTCCGCTGAAGGTGCAGTACCAAAGCTCAAGTCCTTAAACAGCTTTTTCGCTTTCTTGAGGTTGGCTTCTGATTGTTGCTTAATGCGTCGAATACGTAGGTTTGCACGCTTCTGCGACTTGCTTAAATGTTCGTACAAGCTTTTTAGAGGGACTTCCTGTTGGTTAGCTTGGAAGACGAGTTTATTGGCTAGCCCCAAGCGAGCAAGAATCAGGATAATTTCATCGGTGTTCCAGCCATATGGGCGCTTCGCGAATTTTTTGATGAGGTCTGCTGCTGTTACTGGGTAGCCATGATCATCACTCAGTGCGACGTGCTGCTCAATCTCCATGACTGCCAGAGGGTTAGCCTCTTCTCCACCAAGATCCAAACCGATTTGAGCTGTATCACCTGCAACAAGAGTCTGTTGGATTTCATTGATGATATTTCCTGGGAATGGTTTGATAAGTTTCAACTTACCAAATGTGTTTTCGATGATGTAGCGGTATGCACCTTCAAGCATGACTGAAATGGAGCTACCTTTAGCGTCAAATGTTGAACCTAGAGTATAGAAATCAGACTGCTTGAACAGTTCTTCGAGCTCTAGAACTAAACGTTTACGGCGATTCATGTTTTCATTTGCCTTGTCACGTCTAATTTGTTCTTGCTCTGAGCCTGATGTACTGCTGCTCTTTCGGATGAACTTTTCTGTCTTGATGTAGGTGCGGAGCTCATCAAAAATGCGTTGGTTATCACTTAACTTTATGAGTATGCAGTCTGCGGAATAGTTCGCGCACGTCGCATCATTGTAGTCATCGTAACTGTTATCGATAGGCGAAACGACTTTAAGCAGTACATCGCTTTCGAGATTACGATCAAACGGTACGCCATTACAAAAACGAGCGACTGGGAAGTCCTGCTTGTTTTCTGGGTAACGGTATGTGTTGTTACGACGAAGAATTTCATTGAAGATGATATTGCTCAGCTCAGTAGTTTCATCTGATGGCTCGATATCAGTCTTCTTGATTGCCTCTTCGATCTCTTTTTCTTCATTGGTCAGGAAAATGTACTCATCGCCCTGACGTGCAATTAAGTTGTTGCGCTCCAGTACCTCAAGACTTGCTTCAATATCTAAGCGAAGAGCTCGTTTATCTTGGTCAATCTCATTGATACAGAGTGTTACTAGGTTATCGATGGTGGACTTAACTTCATCGACGTAACGGATCATAAAGAGTGTTTGAAGAACTTGGACAGAGAAATTGTTAATTGTAGATTTATCTGATGCGTGGTTGATATCGCGAACCACAGCGTCATCAAGGAACTTCTTGATTGAGTTATAGAAGCTGTAAATTGGGATCAGACGTCCCACTGCATCATTAGCATAAATTTTGGAAGCGATTTGGAAAGCATCAATCAAAGAACGCTCACCACGACTCATGTGTTGACCTGATGCACCCGCACGGCTGATACCCGTAAATATCTTTTGAACGAGATTGAACTGATATGGGACGAATGGGTAGTTGTTTACAAAGTCGTCAGTGCTTTTGTAGTTTGCCATTTCAGCGGAGTTGCTTTGTTCAAAGCTAAGTTGACTTCGAATGATGTCACCTTTTTCTTCATAGAGAGCTGAAAGGTTTGCTTTCGCGACTTCTTTTTTGTCTAGCAGACGCTTCTCAATAACTTCATTGGTGTTTGAACTGGAGAGAGAAATACGTTCGAAACGGCCTTGGATTTTAGAGAAATCCTGGCTCTTTGAGCCTTGCATACCACCTACAATAGCATCAATATCCGCTTGGGATGTGACAATAACCCATGCTCGACCACCACAAATCGTTCCTAGGTTTTCAGTAATAGTTTGAAGTTTAAGCATCATTTGAGTGTTTTTACCGATGAACTGACCAATTTCATCGACGAAGAAAAGTAGGCGACGATCTGGATTACCGTCTAAGTACTCTTTCACCCATTTACAGAAGTTCGCAATATCAAGCGGGAAGTTATCTTCAATTTTTTCCACCCATTGACGGGTTGCATCAATAGATTGCCCTGTTACTGTGGAGAGAGCTTCTGCGATATCATCACGATAGAAGTCATAGGAGTCACGTTGTAAAAGCCAGCTTTCACCAGAGATGGATTCAAATGCTTCTTTGAAGGCTTCATACTGACCACGAGAATCAAGGTCGCGCTCTAAGTGCGCAATGTGAGCGTGGTCGCCTGAATAGCCCATCTCTTCGTTGAATACTTTTAAGAACACTTTCAGGATCGCATCTTCTTTGTCATCGGTATCTGCGCGGCTGTCGATGTTAAACAAGATAACTTTGTTGTCTTTTTGAATGGCTTTTTCGATGTCACCTACAAGGAAAGCATCCTCTTTAAGCTTCTCTGAGAAGAAATCAAACGCAGAGCGAGTACCACCGCCGTTTGTTGCTTCAACGTTTTTGAGTAGGTACGAAAGGATCTTGATAAAGTGTGATTTACCACTGCCGAAGAAGCCTGAAACCCAAATGCCAGATTTACCAGTAGCAGCCGCTTGTTCAGGATTATGGACAGACGGCATATAGAACTTAAAGAAGTTTTCGATGTGCTCTTTCAGCTCATTAGTAACGACATACTCATCCAACTCGATGAAGACTGTTTCGTTTTCTGTTTGGTCTGCTTTTACAACGCCGTTGATCTGGCGGTTGATGTCTTTCTCAAAGATTTGTTCTAAGTTCATTTTTCTCTAACCAACAAGTTCAAATTATTATTTAGTAAGTTACTAAGGAACCAGCTTAAATGCTCGGTAGTAGTTATTGGATTCGATGCGACCAAACGGCTTTAGTGCGGCCCCGTCATACTCTCCAGGGTAAAACATTACGGTTGGGACATTATCAACTTTTGCGTGTAGTGCGTTTAGCAGACCATGCCCTCTGATAATTGGCCAGACACTGCCCAAGCCATGAAGAATGATTGCATTGCATTCCTCAATATTTGCTCGCTCAACAATAAACTCAGCGAAACGATTTTGTTCTAAAGGGCCTTTTAAGGCTTTGAATAATGCATCGTCGCCTTTTTCAAGCTGCATCTTGTATGCGCGGTCAAGTAAGTTGCGAGACTTGAGTAGCTCAACCACCATCTCGAACAGGTTGATATGTGCAAATCGCTTGGCAGTGATTTGACTACGAGTAGCTAGTTTCATCTCTAAATAGTTAAGGTGCTCTCGTACCGTTATTTCATGTTCAGCAGGATAATCAAAGATATAAAAGCCGATTTCGCCACCAAGCTCTTTATTTGTCAGAAACTCGTCACTCTCAAGTTTCTTTTGAACTTTGTCTAAACGTTGCTGTAGCTGTTGTAGTGTCTGCATTATGGCTCCATTGCTCTGAGGATATCGTCTCGTTGCATATCTGATAACAACTCTCTGACATCAGGAGAAACATAAACGTTCATGAGTTTTTTGTTTTTAGTCGAGTCGATATAGCCCGCATCAGCTATTACCTTAAAAGCTACTTGGGCGATCTTGTAAGTGGACGCCTCAGACATATCAGCGAGCACTGGATATAGTCTGGTGCGCTCCTCCCAAAAATGAGCCCAATCATCAACGTTTAGTGATTCGCGGTACATGCGTTTTGCATCTGTGACAACAATGCGCATGAAATCTGCTAGAAGCGGAGAGTTGATGAGAGTAGCTGCAAACATCAGTTGAGTTGCTTCTTCAGCGCCACTGTATGCGAGTTTTTGCAGGTACTCATCGTTTAAACCATCAAGTCGCTTTCTCACAGTGGATGCATTACGCTTTGCCGACGCAGCGGATGGTTTCTGTAAAATGTTATCTACAGCAATCGCTTCATTCCACTCATCAGGAGTGGGATTTTTTAGCAATAGATCTGCAATGATTTGGCTTTCGCGGATCATGAGGCTACCGCCAATGAGATCGCCAAGGTAGCGTTTATGATCTGACATGGTTGTTTCCTGTGATGTTCTGAGGAGTGTAGTGCTCGTAACCAGCCGCTAGCTGAAGATTATCTACACCATATAACGTGGGACTATTTCGGAGCCACAACTGATGCTCGGGGGATTCAAGACTAGCTTGACTTGAGCAATCGACGTTTAGCTTTCGTAGTAAGTAGCCAGCTACCGCAGCCCTTACCTCAAGATGTAATACCCCTTCAGTCATGTTGTAATCCAGCTCAATAGCCTTTGGATACTTAATGTTTGAAGGGTGGGGAACTAGCTCCAGCGGTACGATACGAAGCCATTGGTTGTCGGCCATTTTTTCCTGATGGCTTTCTACCTTTGTATCACTAAATTTCGCATTAGTTATTCGTGTAATCACAAAGTCCCGAAACTCATTCGATTTAGTATCAAAAGCTCGGATATGCCAGCGTAAGCCGTTATCCACAATGGTATGCGGCATGATTTCTCTAGAGCTCTCACCACTTTCTAATGAGATATAGTCGATTTTAACTGCTCGCTGATTGATAGCAGCTTGAGTCAATGTCGCGATGGTATATATATCTGGAACAGATAGCTGACTAGGAGCTTCAAAAGGGAATTTAAAATCGGTAAGAGCTTCTAGGCTATCACTTAAGTGGTGGGTCAGCTTCATCAATGCTTTTTGAGCATCATAATCAAACAACGGTTTGAATGAATCCGTCTGGAAGTACCGCTTTTCTGCATTGTCATAAACGAGGTTGCTGCCCGCCAACTCCTTGTAGAGGTTGATATCGCGAGTTGCATTAGATAGCCCCATTTTGAAGTGCTCAACGACTTCTGAACGCGAGAAGTGTCCAACAAACATCAATCTAAAGTCGATGTAGGCGAGCCTTTGCTTTTGAGCGTAGCTGAGATTGTCCATTGTCTTACTACCGTTTTTTATTTGAGAGAAGTATGAACCATTTTGGGTTTTACTTCAAATCAATAGTACTGATAAGCAGCACAAAACCTGAATGGGATGTCTAGAGGAAAACTTAGCCACTGGCTCACGTGTATCTTTCCGTGAAATAACTTTTAGGTCATGGGAAGTGGCAGAGCGAAAACTCATATGAGTTAGAACATAGAGTAGTGATGTAAGATGGAGTGAAAGCCTTAAGTGTAAGCCAATCTGCCAGATGACTGGCAGATTGAATACTATCGGTTGAAGCGGAGTTTACGTAGAGTGCTCAGAAAAATAGTCAGCAGTACGAATGTATTCTCTGATCTGCTTGTGAACACATGCGATTTCTTCAATAGCATCCTGCATTTCTTTTATCTTTAGAGCTTCCGAAACGCATATTAACTTAGTTATTGTAGTGCTTAACTTTTTGTTTTCTCTTCGTTTTGTAGATACTGATCGACGAGTTTGTTTGACAATGTCGTACCTAACGTATGAATCGAATCTGGCCCCTTCCATCGCGTAGCTTTGGATGTAATTGTTGAGGCGAGATATTAGCAAGAGTTTGTCTTCAGAGTTCTTTAGTTCTAACAACCTCTCTAGCGATAAATCATGTCTGTTAATCACCTGTCGTTCTCGTTCAAGTAGTTCAGTTTTATTCTGTTGTGTTAGGTGTTTGAAGAACTGACGCTTCTCATCCATTCCTGCTCGTTTCCAATTTATTCCCATTGTTCCACTGTCCATCGCAATGACTCCTTTTGTATTCATGTTTATAAATTAATAAATTAAATATATTTAAATTGTAGTTTTGTTGAATTCAATTTTATCTCACTGCATATGAAGATCAATGATTCATTTGAAGCTGTATATAAAGTTTTATAGGTAATAATATAAGTTATAATAATTCAAATATATTACTTGAAAGGCAAGGCGTCAGCTTTGGTCGGTGTGCAGGCTAACTGGGTTCACAAAGGCCATATCCATGACGTACAGCCCTCTGATTCCCAAGTTGATGTTGACAGCGGATGGAGCTACGAGGTGTCGCTAATTGATAGCAACGACGCTGTTGTAGCTACAAGCACTGTAGTGAGTAATCAGGTGACGTTTGCTGATGCGTTGAGCCTTAACGGACTGAAAATAAAGGTTATTACACATGGTGCGGCGGGCGAGTCAGAGCCTGTTGTTATTTAGTATTCCCACGGAAAAGTGTGATTGTTTGGCAATTATTCACGGGAAAAAGTGTAGCAGTCGCCAAACTTTCCCACGGAAAAGTGTAGTAGTCCATGAACTTTCCCACGGAAAAGTGTAGTAGTTGGTGAACTTTCCCACTGAAAAGTGCGGTACTTGAAATTATTCCCACTGAAAAGTGCGGTGTTTTAAATTATTCCCATGCTGAAATTGCCAGATTGGGGTTGAAGAGTGATGCGTTTTGCTTGACTATATTGATAATGTCAGACGAAGAGTATCAATAGTGAATCCACTACACCTGGAAAAGCTAAAAGAGCTATGCATATTTACCACCTCAGATGCAGCAAAATTTGGCATAACGCGTGCAGCTCTTTCTCGCGCCGTAAAAAAGGGTCTCATAGAAAAGCTACAAAGAGGGCTTTACGGGTACGTTGGACGAGAAGAATCGGAGATGCAGTCGTTTGCTGAAGTTGGAGCTAGAGCTAAAAATGGTGTTATTTGCCTTCTGTCAGCTCTTAGATACCATAATCTTACTACCCAAGCCCCTTTTCAGATATGGCTATGCATTAAAAAAGGCGATAGGGCACCAAACATTAAATACCCAAGCATTCGAATCATTCGCAGTCGAGAGGTTGAAGATTTCGGGGTTATATCTACACGAATTGACGGCGTTCCTGTACTCGTTACAGACATTGAGCGAACAATAGTTGATTGCTTTAAGTTCCGCAACAAAATCGGTATTGACGTTGCCATTGAAGCACTTACAGAAGCAAAGCGAGCCAACAAACTGAATCAGGAGAGACTTTGGGAGTATGCCAAACGCTCTAGAATGACAAATGTAATGATGCCGTACTTGGAAGCGTTAAGCCTTAAGCTTTGACAAAAAAGAGGGCCGATGGCCCTCTCTGTTTGTTTTCAATTCTGTGCCGCCTGCGGCGAAGGGGGCGAGTTATTGTTGCTACTTCTTCCTTCTTTCTTTCTCCTGTTCGTAAGCATCGCGACATTTAGATGAGGAGCTTTTCGATATCGGATCAAGCAGATCTTCATCGCAGTTTGCGAATCGTGCAGCTCTTATTTGGTCGAGCTCGGCCTTCTTCTGCGCTTTGGTTTTTTCTCCACCTTCTCTGTTTTTGCGACTTATGATGTCGTACTTTTTATCAACAGCTTCAGCGATTTCGTCGTTTTGATACTTCTCGATATTGAAGCCTTTTGATTCGTACCCCATATTCGCAAGAATAGACTCAAGTCTAGCTGCTGCTTGCTGTATGTCTTGCGCCTCATCTGCCTTGAGCTCCACTCCCTTCATTTCCAGACCTTCAATCTCACCCAGCCATTCGCATAACTCATGAATTGGCTTTGCGCTGTTGTAAATCATGCTGCCGTCTTTATGCTTAAACTTTTCTCTGCGATCATCGAACTTTTGCGCTGCTAGTTGGTTGTGCAAAACAGCAAGCTCGCAAAGCGGTTTCATCTTTTCGAAGTAGTCGGATTTAAGGTGCATTAGCTCAGGGAGAAAGTGTTCAGTTGCGAACCGCTCAATCACTTCTTTTTTGCTAGCTGGAACCTTGATTAGCTCGTGAAGTGGAATCTTAATGATTGAGTTGCTTTTGCCTCCATTGACCGTCGCTCTTACATGCAGAGTCGTCTTTTTGCTTTTCTTGGCAGATAGCTCTTCGATTGTGGCAATAGAAGGAAATACCCTGTCGTAAGTAATCCTAGCTACAGCTTCTTCTTTCTTATTTTCAGATGCTTCGATTTTTTGTTTTGCAGCCAAGATGCGTTCTTCAATATTCATGGTGTTCACCGTTTATTATTATTATTAATTAGTGTATATGTATATATTTACATGTATTCGAAAATACGTCAATAAAATATTTGACAATCTGACAAAATAATATTGGGTGATATTCTATTTTACTCGAAAATAATGTTTAAGAATTTTTGAATATTGGAAAAATTGGCGGATAATTATGTTTGGTTGATTAAATTTAATTATTGATTATAGATTGAGAGTTCAAATATATATGAAAATTAATTAATGTCAGGCTGGGAAAATAAAATAGCATGTTTTTTGAAATATCAAATATAGTAGCTAATATTATTTATGCAAATAGAAGAGTGGCTTGAGGTTCATTATACTTTATTTTAAATCAATAGCTTATGATGGGTTGATGGCAAAAGAAAAGCCACCCGTAGGTGGCTGAAGTTAGAGGGAAGGAGAGTAGTCGAGGGTATGGGTGAGCGTTTTGGCAGGGGAAGTACTGTCTGACTTTTTGGGTTTTTCAGGTATGTTTTTGGGAAGGGTGATGACCTCGTGTTGAGACTCAGTGATGACTTCGTTGTTAAGGTTAATGCCGTGAAGCTGAACGTAGCCCTCATCAGGGCTTAGTGCGTGCATCAATTCGCCGCTGTCGTACATCTCTTTTGTCTTCACTGGGTCGGCCTCATTCCTTCCAAAAAACTCCCAAATCATCTCTATTAAGCATTCAGCGAACTTTCTGTTAATCATTGCCTCATACTCAGATTTGGTCATCTTTCCAAGCCTCTTGAGAGCAGTCATCTTGATGCGCTGGCTTACGCAGTATCTTCCATCCCTCCTGTGGACTTTGTAATTTTTTCGGTTAGGCTTTCGCATTCGCTTGGCAAAGAACTGCTCGTCCATCATCGCTTGAACATCGAACGCGACTTGAGCGAGAAGCCTGATGTCTTTGATCTTGGTAAATGCAATAACATCCGCCTCAAGTCTATCTCGCATCCTCGCCTCGCGCTCTGAGAGTTGTCTTGCAGCGTTCAATTCGTTTGTTGTGACCTTGGTTAGGCGTTGTTGAATTCCATTGAATCCAAATTTTCCCTTTAGTGTGGACGCGCTCGCAATAAAGTTTTGACCGTCTTTGGTTTTAATGCGGTAAGACATGCCAGTTACTCGAAGAGGGGGCTTTTGCGCAAATCGAAGCTGAACACCGACGCCTGACTCTCGCAGGGCTAGCATCCATTCGGTTAAGCTGGGCTTGTACTTTTCATCAAAAAGCTGAGCGTGAATAGCGTTTAGGCGGTGCGTGATCTCATTGACATGAGGTTTGCGCTTGTCTGCTTTTTGCTCGTTGTCTTCTTCGTATATGTAGCTGCCATCAGGTTGCTTGACTGGTTTGAGGAAGTCACCTGGAGAGGCTAGCCGAGTGAGGTTAAAGTCTTTTTCGATTTGTCGCACAAGGGGAAATGCTCGTTCGTGTTCTTTCCAGTCAGGAACCACTTTATGGGTGAGAGTGTTGATGCGACTTATTACAATGTGCACGTGAGGATTGCCTTTCTTTTTGTGCCGAAAGGCGATCCATTTGCAGTTCTTGTAGCCAAGCCCCTTCATGAAGAACTCCACGGCCTTGGCCCAGTCACTCTTACTCATATCTTCGCCTTCGGGATTCGAAAGAATGAGATGCTTCATTGGGCGAGAGCATCGCTTGTTTTTGCTGTTGGCCTCAATCATTTCATCGATGACATCGCTCCAATTCTCGACCATTGCATTTTCAGTAAATACCATGTCATCAGCAGATTCGAGTTCGTTTGATGTGATGTATTCGCTGACACAATCATCCTTACTGTTTGCAGCGTATAGTAGTAACTGCTCTGCTGTGAGATCTGAATCATCAGCGACTTCCAAGGGAACAAGGGCTTCCATTTTGCCCTTGCTAGTATTAGTTACGTATCGCATTGCTTGGACGAGGTCTGCTGCGGTTTGAATTTCAGCTTTGCACTCTGCTTCTTTAAAAATCATTAGTGCATCCTCCCCTCAATCCCTTCTTTGACTGTATCTAGGTCTTTAAGGGAGAGATTGTTGATAGCAAGCGCAATAATGGTTTCATTGCCAATATCGTCTAAAATCTCTGCTCTTAACTGCCTCACTTCCTTCCTAAGCTCAATACTGCGCTGGGTAAGTAGTTTGACTGAGCCTTCGTCCATAACCTCCTTGTATGTGTGAAGGTGGCGCATAAGCTGGTTTAGGTTGGAGAAGTAGCTGCGGGATGATACAAGGAAGCGCTTTGATGGCATCGATACAATCGCCTTGGGGTGGGCGGTCTTTAGAATGCAGTGTCGAATGTAGTCAGATGTCCTTTCGTGTCCAGCTTCCTCTGCCATTCTGTCTACCCACTCTTTGGTGGCTTTATTAACCTTGCAGCGCAAGTCTTGATCCATTTTGTCTTCTGGAGCTTTTTTGGGAGCTCCACCTTTATTCTTTTTATTAGTACCCATAGTGTTTACCTATTTTATAATTATTATTTTGAGGTCAGCATTTTCTGCTGTTTATTTTAATTATTGTTTGTAAATATTCTTAAAGTGCCATTGGTGGCACAGCGACTGTCATTGACGGCACTGAAAGTGCCATTCACGGCACTAAGGGTGCCCGTGGCTCCTGAGCGAAGCGAAACCAGCGCAAATTGCGAAGCGAATTTGTAAGAGCCTGCGGAGCACAAGCAGTTGGCTAGGGCGGCTTTGTTGCGTAATTAAATTTAAAGATAGAACTACCCCGTTTCGCGTATTTCT